>UROF01000002.1 GCA_900549475.1 uncultured Eubacteriales bacterium | reverse complement strand
TCCTGCCTGATGGGTGATTCGACAGCGCTTGCCTCAGCAATTGTGCGGTGCTGCCCTAATATTTTCTGTATTAAGGAAAGAACATTTCCCTGCTGATCCCAAAACAATTGGGAAGCTTCTGATGATCGGCGTCATCATGCATTTCGGCACAAATGGATGTGTCGTACTGAGCAATAAATTAATCGACTCAGGTGTTGTAACGATACTTCTTGCCACTGTACCCATTCTTGCAGCCGTTATTCAAATCTTTGTTTTCCATACAGAGCGACTGAGCCTGTACAAATTCCTTGACCTGGTGGGAGGATTTGCGGGAATCATATTTGTTGCGTCAAGCGGCGGCGGGGCTCAGCATGTGAACGGAAAAGGTATTATGTTGGGCCTTTTCGGAGCGCTGCTGTGGACAGTGGGCTCATTGTTTACCTCCCGCCTGAAACTTGAGGGCAATCTCTTTTCGGCAACTTCCTTGCAGATGCTATTTGTATCGGGCCTGTTTTTTATAACGGGAACGATCAGTGGCAGTTTTCAGCTTCCTGCGTTTTCATGGACCTTGTTCTGGCCGGTATTCTATATGGCTTTGGTGGACTCTACATTGGGGTTCTTGCTGTATTCCTGGCTGCTGCAAGTGTGGGATCCTCTCAAGGCATCCACATATGCGTATATCAATCCGGTAGTTGCCCTTGTTTTGGGCGCAATAATATTACATGAATCTATCTCTGTTGGAAAAGTGGCAGGAATGATCCTGATCATATTTTCAGTCGTGTTGATCCAAAAGAAAAATTTTAAGAAAGTAAAATTTGCAGAAACAAATCGAACACCCTGAGAATAAAACTGCCGCAGAGGCGGAGAAGAGTAAAAAGGAGATGTGGAATATGAGCGAGCTTGAAAACAAAAAAATCGGATTTATTGGCGGCGGGAGGATGGTGGAGGCAATTTTTTCCGGAATGCTTGCTTCCGGGCTGATAAAAAAAGAAAACGTGTATGTGGCGGATATTTCTGATTCCCGCCTGGACTTCCTGGTGGAGACCTACGGGATCCAGGCTGTCAGAAAGACAGAGAACTGTGAGAATCAGGGCAATTTGGATGTGGTGGATCTGGCAGATGTGGTTGTCATCGGTACCATCCCTCAGGTGGCAGATAAAATTCTTACAGACGTGGCGCCGAAAATGGATGAGAAGATGCCGGTGGTTCTCTCCATTATGGGTGGTATTACGCTGGATTTCCTGCAGCGGTATATCAGAAAGGCACCTGTTATCCGCATCATGCCTAATACTCCGATGTTGGTTCAAGAGGGCGCTGCCGGTGTGGCACTTGGCAAAAATGCCAGTGAGAAAGACGGACGGATTGCTCTTGAAATTTTCAATTCAGTCGGCAATGCATATCTTCTCCCCGAGTCACTGATCGATCCGCTGACCAGCGTAAGCGGCTGTGGACCGGCCTATGCAGCCATGTTTATCCAGTCTTTGGCTGATGGAGGCGTTGAGATGGGACTTCCCAGAGAGATGGCTGTTGAGCTGGCGGCCAAGACGCTTATAGGAACAGGTAAGATGGTCTTGGAAAAGGGCCTTCACCCTGAGATCCTGAAGGACAATGTCTGTACACCTGGGGGTGGGACGATCGCGGGCGTACGTGCCCTTGAGGCAGGCGGATTCCGCGGAATTGTCATGGATGCTGTAGAGGGTGGTATGAAGAGGATGATAGAAGTAGCCGAAAAGGCTTGATCGTATTGTGAAAACCAATATAAAAATAGTAAAGACAATGGTACATCTTGCGCAGTAAAACCACCGTATGTGTTAGTTTGACGGATTCGATGGAGACTGCTTGAACAAAGACCTTTCGGGTGGGCATATCCCAAATGCTTTCTGGGCATGGCACGGATCTTATCAGTAAATATCAGAACATCCTTATCGCTGTATGGCGCTTTTATGTAGTCAATTCAATTTTATGATTAACCCATATAACCAATGAAAGGATGCAAAGAAAATGAAGAGAGAAAATCTTGTAATTGATGGCTGCGCATTTACAGAAGACGGTGTGGGCTTTGTTGGGGTTACCGATCAGGTTCTCCGCAGCGACGTGGACGCATTTTTCCTGACCATTCCCTCCGAGAATGATGGCTATACAGCCTGTACGAAGGCCATCGGCGGCATTTACAATCTGCTCGATGATGACAAGAAGGGCATTAAGATCGCAAGATCCGTTGATGATATCTACGCCGCAAAGAAAAAAGGGTTCAAGTCCATTGTTCTGGCATTCCAAAATCCAAATCCCATTGAAAACTCCCTGGACCAGCTGCGAGTATTCTACGAGCTGGGCGTACGGGTTATTCAGATTACTTACAATAACGCGGGTTTTACAGGCTGTGGCTGCTCAGAGTCTGTAGATGCCGGCCTTACTGACTTCGGAAAGAAGTTCCTGGCAAGAATGAATGAACTGGGGATTTTACCTGATGCATCCCACTGTGGCCCCAAGACGACAATGGACGTGATCAAATACAGCAAGACTCCTGTTGCGATCACCCATGCCGGTGCTTATGGGATTACGCCGAGTGTCCGGACAAAGACAGACGAGATGCTGTATGCACTGAAGGAAAATGGCGGCGTGATCGGCATCTCCCCCTGGGGGCCTCTCTGCTGGAAAAAGGAAAAAGGCTGCCGTCCTGACGTCAAAGACTTTGTCGATCATATCGACTACGTCAGAGATCTGATCGGCATGGATTACGTTTCCTTTGGCTGCGACAATACGCTTGATGGTTCCTTGGATGAAGTGGGTACTGTGGAGCAGGCAACACTATTCTCCAAAGTGGTTGGTGAGTATAACGCTGCTGTGGGTACTAAAGCAGATGAGAGACATGCCAAGGGCTTTTCCGGATGCTGGGAACTGGAAAACGTAAGAAACGAAATGCGTGCAAGAGGGTATTGTGAGGAGGATATTGCAAAATTTTCCGGCGGAAACCTGCTTAGAGTGATCGAAGCAAACTGGAAATAGTGTGTGTCTGAAAACGGGGAGGAGGAATCATCATGAAGAAAAAGTTGAGTTTTCACGTTCCGCATGTGTACGTTATCATTGCAACAATTATTCTGATCGTTGCTGCTTTAGCATGGAGACCGTCGTCATTACCAAAAAGCATAAGATCATTATGACCTGCGTAGTGGTTTGCATCGGTATCATTCTCTGGGGAACGTTGAAAGCTGGCTGGGGTAATCCGGAGCTTGCAGGTATGTTTGCCTTTATGGGCATCTTTGCGGGATTTGTTGATGGGCTGAAGCCGTCGGAGATCGCAGAGGAGTTTGTAAAGGGCGCAGCAGGCATCACAATGGGTGCGTTAGTAGTTGGACTTGCTAGAGCAATTCTCGTGATTGTGCAGGATGCCATGATCATCGACACGATCATTTACTACGCTGCCTCCCTGCTTGAAGGACTTCCTTCCGTTCTTGCAGCCCAAGGGATGCTCCTTCTCACATCAATTATCAACTTTTTCATTCCCTCCTCTACTGGAGCCGCTTCCGTATCGATCCCTATCCTTGCGCCGATTGGAGATTTCCTTGGCGTCAGCAGACAGGTTACTTGTCTGGCGTTCCAGTTCGGTGATGGTTTCTCCAACATGCTGTGGCCTACCGCGGGCATTGCAGTCAGCCTCGGTATTTCTGGTATTCCTTTCGACAGATGGTGGAGATTCTTCCTTCCTTTGTTTGCGATCCTATATGTTGCTCAGGTGATCATCCTTTCTGTTGCTGTACTTATGGGCATATAGCGGCTAAAAACTTTTGTACATATAGGACTATTGCTATGTAAAACGGAAATCGAGGTCCAAGGTATTTCACCTTGGACCTCGATTTTTTTATGGTGTCACTAGGTAAACCTACCTGTATTTTCTGATGTTCCCAAGATTTCATAGTCTGAATTTGAAAGGTACTTATTGGAACAATCCCACTGCTACAAGTCCGGGACGGAACGCATATATTTTGCATTTCATAGAATATGGAAAGGATGAAACTGGAGGTTTCAGGTTCTATGTATTGCCATAACAGCAAAGGATTCGGAATGACCTGCTGTGGGTCTTGCCAGCGGCTATGTCCGGTTCCCGGCCCAGCGGGGCCTGCGGGAGCAGAGGGACCTACAGGGCCGCCGGGGCCCACGGGCCCTACAGGGGCAGCAGGAGTGCCTGGCCCCACAGGTCCTACGGGAGCAGCTGGGGCACCCGGTCCCACAGGCCCTGCAGGAGCAGCCGGGGCGCCTGGCCCAACAGGTCTTACGGGAGCGGCCGGGGCACCTGGCCCCACAGGTCCCACGGGAGCGGCCGGGGCACCCGGTCCCACAGGCCCCACAGGAGCAGCCGGGGTAGCCGGTCCCGCAGGCCCTGCAGGAGCAGCTGGGGCAATCGGTCCCACAGGCCCCACGGGAGCAGCTGGGGCAATCGGTCCTACGGGTCCCACAGGAGCAGCGGGGAGTATGGGGCCAAATCCCTATAATTTGTATGTTCAGGCTGGTGCGGCTCCAGGCGGAGACGGAAGTCAAGCTGCACCGTTTGAGACGATGGAACAGGCACTGGCGGCAGCTCAGCCCGATGGCTTTATACATGTTTTGCGCGGAACCTATCCTGTTGCGCAGCAACTTGTTGTAAGTATACCCGGATTGACCATTCAGGGCACAGCCGGAGCAGTAATTCTCCTCCAGGCACCGGTAGTACCCTTCCTGTGCAACGGGGGATACGCTACCATTGACGGACTTACCATCACCAGTGATGCTCCATATCCCGTGGAATTTATACAGTTTGCCGGAGATGGGAACCAACTTCTGAACTGTCAGATCTATGGCCCTGATCAGGCGGGTGACTCCTCAACATGGGTTGTAAACAGGGGCTTTGTAAGCCAGGGGGGCGTGACAAACCTCTTGGTACGAGACAATGTTATTCATACGTTACGCCAACCAGCTTATTTGAATCCGGGCTCTACCGGGACGATTATCAATAACGTTGTATACAATACCAGAGGATACGTGGTCGATCAGGCGACTTTTTTATTCTCCGGCAATTCTTGGGGGCTTCCGGCAAATGCTGTAGATATTGCTCTGCTTTTGGGTACGACATCGGGAGCACCATATGACCCGATTTCCTCGTTGGAGGCCAACAACAGCGGCGCTACGATCAGCGATCAGCGATAGAAAGTCATGCAGAAGGCTGTTGGAAACCATAATAGTGATTGACAAATGCAGCGCTTTCGCCTATAGTATCACTGTTCATCGGAGGGTGAGTAGCCAATAATGTTACGAGCTGGATAAGATGAAGGGAGTGGCTCCCGTTTTCTTATCCAGCTCGTTTTTTACATAAAGGAGAAAACGTGATCATGCAAAGAGAAGAGCACCAACTAACGCAGGGAAGTATTTTTCGATCTCTGGCCACCTTTGCTGTTCCGGTACTGCTGGCCTTGTTTTTACAGGCGATGTATGGAGCGGTGGATTTGATCATCGTAGGACAGTTTTCCGGGACAAATGAACAGTCGGGAGTCGCGTCCGGCAGTCAGCTGTTCAATATGATCACGATGATCATTACGGGGCTTACTATGGGCGTTACTGTGTTTGTAGGGGACGCCATAGGCTCCGGCAACAGGGAGCGGGCAGGGAAGGGTGTCGGCTGCGGCATCGCCATCTTTTTTGTGTTGGCAGTACTTGTTACTGGCGTGACGGTGCCGCTCAGTAATATGCTGGCGGAATGGATGCATACGCCCCAAGAAGCGTTTGCCCAAACCAGCGGATATATTCGTATTTGTGGAGCAGGTACACTCTTTATTACGGCATACAATGTGTTAGGGGCCATTTTTCGCGGGATCGGAGATTCCAAAACGCCGCTGCTTACAGTTGCCATAGCTTGCGCCATTAATATTGTGGGGGATTTCATACTGGTAGCCGGTTTTGATATGGGGGCGGCTGGAGCAGCTATTGCCACAGTGGCCGCCCAGGCTGTCAGTGTTTTGGCGTCCCTGTATGTTATCAGAAAAAGAGGCGTTCCCTTTTCCTTCTCCGTCAGCTTTATTCGCTTTGACAGACGATATGTCGGAAAGATCCTGAAGATCGGGGTTCCCATTGCATTGCAGGAATTACTGGTCCAGTTTTCCTTTTTGTTTATTCAGGTGGTAGTAAACGGTATGGGGGTCATGCAGTCGGCAGCGGTAGGTGTTGCGGAAAAGGTGTGCGTATTTCTCATGCTGGTCGCATCCGCTTATATGCAGTCAATTGCTGCGTTCGTTGCCCAGAATAATGGAGCAGGTCAATTTGATCGGTCCCGATCGGCACTTTTCTTTGGCATCAAAACAGCCCTGGTTGCAGGTATGCTTATGGGGATGCTGGCTTTTTGGGGCGGCTCGGCATTAGCGGCAATCTTTTCTTCTGAGACTCAGGTAATAGCGTATGCCCACGATTATCTGAAGGCATATGCCATTGACTGCCTGCTGACAGCGGTTTTGTTCTGCTTTGTAGGATACTTCAACGGAAGCGGAAGAACACTTTTTGTTATGGCACAAGGGGTGATAGGGGCTTTCTGCGTGAGGATCCCTGTGGTTTTTCTGCTGAGCCATCTTGAGGGCGCTACCCTCTTTCATATCGGCCTGGGAACGCCTATCTCATCTGTGGTGCAGATCCTGCTGTGTATCGGAGCATATTTTTTCTATAAAAAGCAGGGTGATGTGATATAGGGCAGATAACAAAGGGTTCTATAGGATGATACATAAGAAACCGGAGAGGCCGCCCCTTTTTCAAGGGGCGGCCTCTCCGGTTATTTTACTGTTTTGACGTTCCGGCAGTTTTGGTAAGTGTTACAGACCCGCGAAGACGCGCATGGCTTTTTCCGCATCAGCCTCCATGGCTTTCTGAGCGGCCAGGGCCAGATCGTGGAAGAAGGTCACATCTTCTTTAGCAAGCAGTTCCTTTACCGCCTGCGTACCGGCTTTGGACATGTAGCTGTAATAGTTGATCTTCCTGAGACCGTTAGCAATGCCGGTGTGATAATCCTCCGGAGAGACGCCTGAGCCGCCATGCATCACGAGAGGCAGGCCGGTCTTTTCAGAAATGACCTTCACCCGGTCGAGGTCCAGCACAGGCTTGGCTTTATAGATGCCGTGGGCGGTGCCAAAGCTGGGGGCCAGAGCATCAATACCAGTCTCCCGGCAGAAGGCTACCGCCTCGTCGGGATCGGTGTATACCGGGCCGGAGGCGTTGTCTGCGCCGCCTTCCCGGGAGGCCAACGCACCCAGCTCCGCTTCCACACCGCAGGAGTAGTTCTTCGCCATGGCTACGGCCTTCTTTGTGTTTTCCAGGTTTTCCTCATAGGGGAGTGTGCTGCCGTCGTACATGACGCCGGTAAATCCGATCTCCAGGGCCTGGGCCATATAGTCCAGCGTCTCGCAGTGATCCAGATGGACACAGGCGGGAACTTTGGCACGCTTGGCAGCTTCCACCATTATTGGACCGATCTTTGCCAGGGGGGAGACCTCCTCGTGGAGCTGTGCGTGGGAGATAATGACAGGGACGTTCAGCTTTTCAGCCGCATCGATCACGGCGAGGATGCACTCCCAGTTGGGCGTGTTGAACGCGCCTACGGCACACTTCTTTTCTTCTGCCAGTTTCAGAATTTCTACCAGATTCACAAGCATAGCGTTTTACCTCACATCAGCGGACGGACGGCACTGTACACGCCCTTATACCGCTCGTAAATTGTCATGTAGCTTTGGTGCATATCCTCCCGGGGATAGTACGTCTCCCGTTCCTGCACCATGTGGGCGGCGGCATCATGGAGATCAGAGAACAGTCCTACCGCCACCCCAGTCAGCATAGCGGAACCTACCGTACCTGCATCCACGGTTTTGAGTGCCGTGATGGGCAAGCCCAGGACGTCGGCCTTCATCTGCATCCAGACCTTGGAGCGCGCGCCGCCGCCTGTGGCATGGAGTTTTTTAAAGTGTATACCGGAGCCCTGAAGGGCTTCGTAATTGAGCCGCATCTCGTACACGACGCCCTCCATGCAGGCGCGGTAGATGTCCGCCGCGGTGGTGGCGGTGGTCAGTCCCAGGATGGCCCCCCTGGAACCGGTGTCCATGTAGGGGGTAGCAGCTCCTGCAAAGTGGGGCAGCACCAGAAGGCCGGTGGGAGAATCCTTTCCGTAGGAGCGCTCCATACTCTCGTTGGTCTCTCCTTTGCCGAAGGTCTCCATGCACCACTGGAGCAGTGCTCCGCCGGTGTAGGAGAAGGCGTAGGCCACATACTTGCCGGGCACCACATAAGGAACCACAGAGAAGAAGCCTTTGCACATCACCGCGATGTCCGGGATACTGTCATAGATGGGCGTCAGGCACTCCACGGTGCCCGCACCGTCTACGGCCACGCTGCCGTCAAAGGCCCCCGCCCCCACAGCGGCAGCCACTTGATCGTGGCTGACTGAGACAATGACACACTCCTTGCGCAGCCCTGTCCGCTGGGCGGCCTCCGGCGTGATGGGCCCGGCGGTGCTGCCGGTGGGGACCGGCTGGCTCATAAGGGAGACATCGATCCCGGCGGCGGCAAAAATCTCCCGACTCCATGTCAGGTTATGGATGTCGAAGGCCATGGTGCGTGTGGCCAGAGAGTAGTCGATCTGGGCCCGGTGAGTCAGGTGCCAGACTACGAAATCCTCGATGAGGTGGATGCGCCTGGCCGCTCCGTAGATCTCCGGATGATGCTTTTTGATCCACATCATCTTGGCAATGGAATACATCTCGTGGGGGGCAAGGCCGGTGACAGATGCGATGTGCTCTGCACCCAGGGTATCCACCAGGGCGGCACATTCCTCTGCGCCTCTTGGGTCTGTGTAGAGCATGGCGTTGTGGAGCGGTTCTCCCGCGCTGTTGGTCATGACAAAGGTCTCACCAAAGCTGGTGACGCCGATACCCGCAATATCCGGGTACTGTGCCGCCATCTCTCCCAGAATGGCATAGACGCTCTCCATCAGAGTGGAGATGTCCATCTCGTGGGCGCCTGCCGCCCGGCACACCGGGTAATCCCGGTAGGATTTGCCCAGTTCCATACCGTTTTCGTCAAACACCGTCAGCTTGCAGCCGGTGGTGCCGATATCCAATCCTGCGATCTTCATGGCTCAATCCTTGTCGATGTCAACCCAGTCGTAGTAGAGATAGGTGGTAAAGGCTTCCTTCAGAATGTCCTTCATGTGGCCCACGCCCACGCTGGTGTGGTGCTTGAAGCCGCCCCGTGCCAGGCGGATCATCTTGTCCTCCATGTGGGGGATCTCACACACGCCGGCGCAGCCAAAGTAGCTCTCCTCAATGGGATCGTCTGTGAATTGGGCCTCAGATGCATAGACGATAATTTTGCCGTCCTTGGTCTGGCAGTTGGAGAGGGTGGTGGGGAAGGGACGTATCCGGCCCTCATTGCTGCCCCAGCCGGAACCCGGGTCCGTCTTGTCAAACATCTTGTGGTTGGTAACGGTCCCTTTGCCGGTCATCAGGGACTGGGCCACCGGACCGCAGTGGAAGAGGATGACCTTGTTTTCCTCCTCGCCGTAGTTGTTGTTCCAGTCCAGAACGGCGGTGGGCTGCTCACTAGCAAGGCTCATGGCCCGCATGGTGATGGCGGAGCACATGTCGATCTCACAGGAGGCGGCAATACCCCGGTCGTTGAGTTCGGACAGCAGCACGCAGGGGCAAATTCGCAGGACCTGCTCCATCTCGTTCCAGCAGCGCAGCGCCAACGCATCCAGGTGGTACGTTTCGATGTAGCCGTCAATGGCGACGGAGACCTTGGCCAGGGTGTTCTTGTTGGTTTCCGGCACCTTGGAAAAGTCGGTGTAATTCTCAAGATGGGCCCTTTTGGCAACTACGCGAGGGTCGTCATCGGGCATATGCTGCACCGTGAAAAACAGCTCGCTGAGGTCGAAGGACTCCACATTGATGCCGTACTTCTGCAGGGCGATCTCATCAAAACGAGTGGTTTTGAAGGCGGTGGTCCGGGCTCCGATGCAGCCGAGGTTAAAGCGCTTCATACCGTTGACCACCCGGCAGATGGCCGCGAAGTCCCGCAGATTCTCCTGAAATTTGGGACTGAGGGGATGGACCACATGGGGCTTCAATACCGTGAAAGGTACCCCATACTGGGTGAATACATCGGTGACAGAGAACTTGCCGCAGAAGGCGTCGCGCCGGTGAGCAAAGTCCATCTTGCCGATCTCATCGGGATAGGCCTGCATGAGAATGGGAACGCCTGCGTCCTGAAGGGCGGTGATGGCACCGTTTTCGTCTGCGAAGATGGGCATAGAGAAGATCACACCGTCGTATTCACCCTCATGGGATTTCAGCCATTTGGCATACAGCAGGCCCTCGTCACGGGTCTCAATGCCGCCGTAGCGGGTGAGGTCCGCGTCCATAGCAATGTAGTCATAGCCCGCATCAGTGACTGCCTTGATCATGTCCTCCCGGGCGCCGTAGATCAGTTCGCCGGGCATGAAGCCACGATTACAGAATGCCAGTGCAAACGTCATTTTTTTAGCCATTTGAAATTCCCCTTTCGATTTGTTTTCCCCCATAGGGTAGAGAAATGGAAAATGGATGAGGTATCAGACATCCATGAATTCGATTTTTACAGTATTGGTGACGCTTTCAAAGGCCTTGAGTACCGGCAGCGTACCGTTTTCCCGCTCGTCGTGGCGGCCCATGATATAACAGTTGGTGGGCTCCAGACCGAGAACATAATCTCCGCTGGCCATGCTGCGCCATTGGGAGAGGATCGGCAGCGTATCGCCCGACCAGGAGATGACCATGTTCACGCCGAGAACGGGGTTTTCAAGCCGTGCCCAAAAGTCCTTTTCCATCTTCTGAAAGAATACTCGCTCCTCCTCGCTGTCGATGGGCTTGTCAAATTCGCAGGCCCGGTCCAGGCCTGTGCGGGCAAATTCGGTGCGGGGGATAGTCTCCCGGGCCTGGGGCAGCACCAGATGTGCCTTCTCGCTCAGCATCGGGTAGCCGAAGTTGCAGTGATAAATCTGCATGATCTCCTCATCCCGAGGGGTAAGGTTGGTGACGGTGTCCTCTACCGTGACCGAGGAGCCGAAGGCTGGGATGCGGATGGTGCGGTTAACCTCCAGCACATGGCCGAAAAGTGCCGTTTCGCGGACTGTTCCCTGGACGATGATCTCATCGTTTTCCAGTCTGGCTGAAACATGTTCCGCCGCCAGAGAGTGATAGCGCCCATGCAGGGGGTGCCACTCGCCGCCGTCCCGATTGGCTGGGCCTGCCGAGCGCAGACCACAGGTGTACAGCAGTCCGCCGGGAAACGTGTTGACAAACTCTGTCTCATAGGGGCTGATGGCTGCCGGGCTGTCATAGCCGTTCTTGCTCATCCAGCTCATATTCATGCCTTTATAGCGGCATTGGCCAATGTCCAGTCCCGCATCCGGCAGAATATCCAGCGCCAGCCCACCGGCGGTTTGCACCTCAATGATTTCCGTACCCTTGGCCTTTCCCTCGTTTACCGTTACCCTGCGCAGCGTAACAAGCTGGGCGGGGTTGCCGATATAGCCTTGTCTTATCAGTTCTTTCATAGGCTTTTCCTCCTTCTGAAAACCGATTTGGCAGTTTCGCTGCGCTGATTTTATTATAGAAAGATTGCCTGCCAGGGTATAGGTAAGATTGTTCTTTTTTCTTTGTTTTTGTTCGCGACTGTGTTACAATTTCTACGTTGGATTTTTGTGCAACTTGCGGGGAGGCCGTTATGATCTCTGTGTTTGATTTGAAAAAGCTCCGGGGGCTATTAAAGGATTTCTACCAGATATCTCAGATCCGTATCACTGTTTTTGACGAGAATTTACATGAGCTGTGCGCCTATCCGGAGAGCATCCCGGCTTTCTGTAAAATTATCCGCAGCTGTGAAACTGGAAAGCACGCATGTGCGCAGTGTGATAAGGCCGCATGTGAGAGAGCCGCCAAGGAACGGAAAACGCAGATCTACCGCTGTCACGCGGGGTTGACAGAGGCTGTCACGCCGCTGATCGTTCATGATGTGTTGGTGGGATATCTCTTTTTTGGCCATGTGTTTTCTTACCCGAATTATGAGAGCGGCTGGGAGGAGATCTGCCGATGCTGTGGATCACTTCCCCTGGATATGGAAAAGCTCCATGCTGCCTGTATGGAGCGTCCAAGGATCGAATATGAGTATGTTCTGTCTGCTACACAGATCCTGCTGGCTGTTGCCTCTTATCTGGTGATGGAGCGTATGGCTACGCTGCAGACAGATCGGCTGGCGGTTCAGATAGACGAGTATCTCTCGGCTCATTTTACAGAGCGTTTGAGAGCGCCCGATCTCTGCCGGCATTTTCAGATCGGCAAAACGCAGCTGTATAAATTGTCACAGCAGCTTTACGGGTGTGGGATCTCGGAGCACATCCGGGATATGAGGGTCAAGATGGCCAAGGAACTATTGGCAGAGCGGCCAGAATTGTCGCTTGCCGATATCGCGGCAAAATGCGGCTATCACGACTATAATTATTTTATCAACGTATTCACACAAGCGGTAGGGACATCACCAGGTGTATTCCGCAGAAAAGGAGTGCCCATCCATCTTCAAAAAGAAGAGGATGGGCAGTGATAGTCTGGATGTTTCCTGGCTGGTAGGTTCCGGAGGCCGTTCGGGCGGGTATCTATATTCTTTTTATTGCCGGATTGCTTTCAGCTTCCAGCGGCCTGAGAGGTAACGAAGAAGGACACACAGCGCTCCGACACACCATGAAATGGGCAGTCCCCACCATATGGCGGCGAATCCGAATGAAGAATATTGCAGGAGTAACTTCGATGAAGAAACGCGGATGACCAGCGATAAAATGGAGATGGCCATCTCTGTGCGGGCATCGCCGGCGCCCCGCAAAATGCCGCTTAGGGTATTGTAGAAAGTATTTATCAGGTAAGACAAACAGACAACGCGCAGATACCCTAAACAGAAAGCAAATGCTTCTGCACTGCTGCCGCTTTTTAAAAAGAGAGAGGCGAACGGGGTACGGAAGCAGTAGATGACCAGCGCGATTCCTCCGCATATTCCCAGAGAAAGACGGAGGGTTATGTGCAGGCCTTTTTTGACCCGATCCAGCTGATTGGCGCCTATATTCTGTGCGGTGTAGGTAGAAAGACCGGAGGAGATGCTGAACATCGGCATCATGGCCAGCGTCTCTATTTTGCTTGCGGAGGTGTAGCCTGCCATAACGCTTTCGCCAAACTGATTGACCATACCCTGGACAAAGAAAATACTCACGGCAACAGACACTTGCTGAATCATAGCGGGGACTCCCAAATGCAGTATCCGTCGGAATTGCTCCTTGTCAAATACACGAAATTCCTTTCCAGGCCATAGGAACGGGACTTTTTTGGCAGTGTAGTATATAAACAGCAGAGCAGACAGTGCTTGCGCCATAATTGTGGCAAGCGCTACGCCGGCAATGTCCCATCCCAGAAGAAGAACAAATACCAAATCCAAAATAATATTGGCTGCAGAAGCGACGATAAGAAATATGAGCGGTGTTCTTGAATTGCCGATCGCGCGGAAAATAGCGGAAAAGCTGTTATAGGTGAAAATAAACCCTGTCCCAAGGAAGAGAATACGGAGATATAAGGTGCTTCCTGGCATATGTTGAGGCGGCAGATTCAAAAGCCGCAGAAAGGGAACGACCATTGCCTCACCTAAAAGCGTAATAATGATTGACAGTGCGCCGATGGTGAGAAGTGTCGTATATACGGCCCGCTGGAATTCATCCTTGCGATTGTTTCCAAATAGCTGGGAGAGAAGAATGGATGCACCTGTTGTGATGCCCATGGCAATTGCATTGACTAGATATACGATAGGGAATGTGCTGCCGACAGCGGCGAGTGCTCCCATGCCGACAAATTGGCCTAGTACCATGGAATCGATCATATTGTAAAACTGCTGAAACAGATTTCCGGCGAGAAGCGGCAATGAAAACATCATAATCGCCTTTCCCGGGGCTCCTGTGGTCATATTACCGCGCATATTGTACCTCCCGTAGCTTGTACTTTTTCATAGATTAATTTTGCTTTGAATCAGAATTTTGTTAATAATAACTGTAACTGTCGCTTGCACGACAGACACGAAGCGGGTTTGCCGTTACAATAAAGGCCACAAGACGCCCCGTCATAACGCCTGGGTTACGACCTGGTTTTATCGGGCCGGTCAGCAGGCAGCCGCCGGGAGGCCTGAGTTTTATCGACCGAGGTGAACAAATGAAAGGCACAGGTAAATCCGCGTCCGCAAAAATGTCACTGCTCTCCTGTACACTGATGGGAATTGGAAGTATTGTTGGAGCAAGCGTTTTTGCAACCACTCCCTTGTCGATCCAGATTGTCGGGGGAAATGGCATTGTTATCGGGTATCTTTTCGCATCATTGTTCGTGTTTATCAAAACACTTCCAGAGATGGTACTGATCTCGGCCCTCCCTGCAACCGGTGCATCCTACATGCATTTGACCCGTTTGGTACATCCGGCCTTAGGTATTTTGAATGCTTTCAACCAACTGGTGATTGGTTCCATGAAAGTTGTTACGCTATCGCTGACTTTTTCTACTTATTTGGCTATGCTTTTGCCTAATATCTCGGAAAAAGCGGTAGCGGTGGCGGTTGTTTTGGTCTTTACTATTATTTTCTGCTTTGGCGTGCAGATCTCTGCCTGGGTACAGAATATCTGCGTCGCCGTCCTGCTGGTAACACTTGGCATTTATGTGTTTGGCGGTTGGGGTGCAACAACGGTTTCCCTGGAAGAAGTGATTACCAGTACCTGGGAGCTGACTAGCATGTGGGCCGCCATGGGTATCATGCACGGCAGTCTGATGGGTGCCAACGTGTTGATGTATGCGGCAGACGAAATCGAAAGACCCAGCAGAAACATTCCTATTGCTTTTGTGGTAGGTACCCTGGTTACAGCGCTTCTCTATGCCGGTATCGGCTATGTCACAGTGGGTGTTATGCCGAATTACAATGACATTGATAACCTGGCCACTGTTGCGGCAAAATTCCTTAGTCCTGGCATGACCGCTTTCTTTATCTGCGGCGGTGCACTGCTGGCAGTGGTGACTTCCATCAATGCCTGCATTTTGATGTTCTCACGGTCCCACTTCGCTGCAGCCCGAGACTACCTGTTCCCACAGGGAATTGTCAAGCTGAACAAGCACAATGTACCTGCCAATGCGATTTGGCTCAATTCCGGTATTGCTATCGCTGCTATTCTCACCGGTTATAATGTTAGTGATGTAATCAATATTACCTCAATTCCCGGCTTGCTGCTGGCACCGCTCACGTTCTGCGCGATTTTCGTTCTGCCTAAGCGATATCCCAATGCCTATAAGGCATCCTTCCTGAGAATTCCTCACTGGCTTAACTGCATAATTGTGGTTGTCGCAACGTTTTTCAGCTTTGCCACAGGCGGATCACTGGCAAAGCAAATGGCACCTAAGAACTATCTCCTGGTGATTGGTTTTTATATTGCCGCTGCAATCTATACCTATTTCCGCAATCGATATATTGTGAAGACTCAGGGGCGGTCTCTGTTTGAGATCATGCGTACGCCGTATGAGCCCTGGAATGAGCGGGAAGCTGCTGCCAAGGAAGCTCTGGAACGGGGCGATAAGGTTTTTATCTGATCCCGCGAATCAATAAAAAAGTAAAACAAAATTATGTCCTTTGCCGCCAGGCTGACAGCCCGGCGGCAAAGGATTTTTTATGCCTTTAGGAACAAGAATAATGCAGGATGGGAAAGGAGAGAATGAGTTGCCTCAGGCGGGCGAGATACCCGGCTATCTCGCCTGCTGTTCCAGCAAAAGCGGGTCTTACCTGCGACTTTTCCTTCTACTGGTTTACTCTGGGCAAGGGACACCGGAAGCCCCCGTCCCGTAAGGGCGGAGGCTCCCGGTATAAGTGAGAGATCATGTAGGGTTACCAGAAATCAATAGCCTACCCAGTTCATGATTCCCAAGAAGTAAATGATAACCCAGGAAATAATGGTCAGGATAATGACGAGAGGAACAGCGAATTTCCACCACTTGTTGAAAGTGACCTCTGCGGTCTGTACGGCACCGGCTGTCCAACCAAGCATGGGAGACAAGCTGTTGGTGAATCCATCGCCAACCTGGAACGCTTGAACAGCAACCTGCGGGGACATACCCAGCGCCTGTGTCATGGGCTGAATGATAGGGATCAGAATGGCCGCTTTGCTGGTAGCGGAGGGGATAAACAGATTCAGGATCAGCACTACGAAGGACACGCCAATGGCGATCGTACCGCCGTTGAGGCTGCGCAGGGGCATGCAGGCATAATGCACGATGGTGTGGATGATATTGCCTTCGGACATTACGATACTCATTGAGCCAGCGAATCCCACAACCAGTCCGACGAAAGCCATGTCGGAAACACCTTTGGCAAACACATTTCCGATTTTTTCAAAGGACATGCCGTAGATCAGACCGCAGATAATAGCAACGGGGATCTGGACCGCAGGCATAACGCTCATAGGCATTTTAAAGACGGTCAGGAGGACAACAACGCTGGTCAGCATAAAGAAGAACAAAATGGTAACGATAACCGCCCGGGGCCGCAGTGCGACAGCTTTAACTTCTCCGTGGGCGGTGGTGTTCAATCAGGGCACCGGTTTCCATTACAACACCAATGGCACCACCGGCGATAAGAACCAGAGCGATTACCAAAGAGGAGTTTTGGAAGTCGGGCAGGATGCTAAAAAGGGCATCCCAGGGACTCACAGGTGTCTGCTCCGGAAGGAAGGAGAATTGATCTCCTAATATTTCTCCGGTTTCGGGATCAGTAGCAAACTCGCCGGCAGGGATGATGTACGTCATAAGACTCATGAATAAGATGAGTCCCAGCATAAGGAAAAGAAGATGAGGAATTTTAAATTTACGTTTTTTCCCTTGCGCTTTCGTGGTGCTGCTTGACACTGCTTATCGCCTCTTTCTTTCGTAATTTAGATGGAAATAGATGTACTTCCACCATTTGATATTGTAAATTTTAACAAAAAATGGCACTTGCGTTGTGTCGTGATGCTGACAGTTCTACAAATAAATATAAACTTTTTATAGGGTAAAATTTCCGTTCTGTCGGTTGCGCGACATACAAAATTGACAAAAAAGCTTATAGTTAATGCAGGTAGAATTTGAGCAAAATGAATGATATTTTCTGCTTGAATGATTCGCTAGCTTGTGGTTTGATGGAAAATATCTGTAAGTGTGCTGGCGTTTAGAACGGTAATATACCCCCTCTTTAATTCAATGATTCCCTCTTTCTTCCAACGATTCAGGATCGTGGAAACGGTTTGCCGGGCAATACCACAGTTATTGGCCAACTGTTCCTGGGTAATGGAGATACAGAATTTTTCTGAGGAGCGATTCTTGTAGAGGGTGATCAAAAGATATGCCAGCCTGCTTTCTACATTCATCTGTGTGAGTGCGATCTTCATCTGCGCGGAGGTTTGCAGCCGTTCCTGCATAGATTTCAGGATTATTTGGATAATATCGTGGTTTTCCCACACCAATTCAGCAAAGAAATTTCGTTGGACACACAATACGTCAAGATCTGTGACAGCGATAACAGTGCTGCTGTGTCCCTCGTTGAGCAAGATGCCCATTTCGCCAAAGTAATCCCCTTTTCCTTCAATCTTTACCGGTGTACTGAATTCATTGCTGTCGGTAACAATTTGTGTGACGTTTCCCTTTAATACAACGTAAAAGTAATGGATCGGACTGCCCTTTTTGCATAATACATACCCTTTTTTCAGCGTGAGACGCTTGGAATGCTGAACGATTTCTTTTAGTTGCTGGTGATCCAGATGCTGAAATAAGCGGACAGTGGATAGGCAGTCAAGAACGGAACTGCTCGGTTTTACGACTTCCATGGCGGACCTCCTGCTGATTGGCTTCCTATGTGTTTTACTGCGCATTTGAAAATGGATATAGAGAAGGAGAGACAGAAACAGTAAAGAATCAGCTACTTTTTAGAAATGAGAGGATGATACGATGAACGATTTCCACCTGCCTGCCCACTCTGAAATTCTGCCCACTTCTATTTCTGAAGCACTTCCTGTCATTAACCAGGCGGAAGAGATCTTCCCCTATGTTCAGGAAATGCGCCGCTACTTTCACATGCACCCGGAGCTTTCCATGGAAGAGAAGCAGACTTGCCGGCGTATCTGTGAAGAATTGGAAAAAATGGGGATACCCTATAAAATCATCCCTCCCTATGGCGTGGTAAGGTCCTGGTCATTCCCATCCCCTTGGATGAAATGACGTGGGTAGAACAGCCTGAGATCCCCTTTTTCCAGTGGTATCCCTTCCAAGTGAAAAACTACGCCCTTATGCGCTTTGTGGAATCTCTCAATGAGATCCTGGAAACGGGACTTGCCTTTGCGCCTTTGTGGCCGGACGGGGCACGTACGGTGGTCTGTATCACCGGTGATGTCCACGACTATGAGGGGATCGAGGGCCGTTTTGACCGGGAATACCGGGATATGCAGTACAATTGTCGGCTCTTGGAACAGTTTGGACTGGGCGGCTGCGCCAGCTTCTATATGAGCGCTATCGTAGCCAAGCGCCATCCTGAGGAGGTAGCCAGGACACTTTCCGAGGGGTATGAAATTTGTCCCCACACATATATCGAGACCCAGTACCTGATCGAAAATTGGAGTGAGGAGCGGCAGGAGCAGGATATCAAGACCTGTATTGAGACCTTCCGCAAGGCATATCCTCAATCGGATGTGTACTGTAAGGGATTCCGGACACACGGTTACCAGAGTGATTTCAACACCCGTACTGCTTTGGAAAACCTGGGGTATGACTATCTGGCAGATCTTCAGGCGTGGGAGTGCAGCGGCAGCTATGATCCGGGTTTCCCGGAGGGGACTGTGACGTATTTGGGCCTGCCTCAGCACGCCTGCGACAGCCGTGGCCACGTGCTCAATCTGCTGGAGATCCCGGATACAGTAGGCAACGATCATTTTTGTTACCGGCTGAAGGGGATGAACCCTGAGGAGGCGTTGGCCTTCTGGAAGAAGGAATTTGACCGCATCCATCGCTTGGGCGGCCTCTTCCAGACCTGCCTGCATCCCTATATCTCCATCCAGGAGGGGGAAGGCCGGGAACAGACCTATCGGGATTTAATCACCTATATGCACTCCTTCGGTGATGTAAAATTTATGACCATGGGTGAACTGGCTGCTTGGTGGCGGAAACGGAACGGTGAAATGAGAGGAAAAGAATGCTGAATTACGATTACCAGTATGATCTATATGGGCAACCCTTTTTCTCTCTGCCTCTGGATGATAAAAATTCCCTGCTGCTCAAGATCAATGCGTCTTCCAGACTGAGAACGCTGGCGGGGTTTGCTGTGAAGCTCTGCCGGTATGGTGACCCCGGAGATATTACTTACCGAGTGGGGTTCACTCCCGAGAGCAGCGAACTCGCTCAGGGAAGCATCTCTGCCGGACAAGTCCTGCCGGTATATGAACGGTTTCAGCACATCTGGTTCCCGGCGGTGGAAGTGACAGGGAGAACGGTATACATTACCTTGTCTTGTGCATCCGGTCAAATGCCGTTGGATGGGTATCGTGTTGTCGGACCCAACCAGAGCGATGACGATGTCTTTGATGACCTGGAGACAATCCCTTACTGGTGGGAAGAACGCCATTCCTGGGGCATGATGGTACCAAAGCATTATCGCCCTGAGAAATATGCCTCCTGTACGTTTGCCTGCCGCCTGGCAGGAGGAGAGGAAAAGCCCTGCGTGTCCCTGCGCTTGTTTGAGGAGGGGGAATTGCCGCCCCGGGAAGCAGAGCCCTTTGGTTTTCTGGATAAGGTTTTCGCCCCTCTTTACAGCGAATGGAAGCCTATCAAGAAGAAACCTGTCCCGGAAGGCTGGGTTCAACTGACGGCCAACTGGCGGGTAGTTGATGAGACGGGCGGAAAAGCTGGGCTTGCCGTCAAAGATCTGGAGGAATTCCTTCGCCGATCCTTTGCATTGGAGCTAACCGGGGAACGTCGTATTCGTTTTTGCCTGGATTCCAGCCTGGATGTGGAAGGGTCCGAGGGGCATACGATACAGGTCGCGCCGGATGAGATCATCATCACCGCTAAGAACGGATCGGGATTGCTGCAGGCTGTGATTTATCTGGAGGACCGGATGCAGCGCTACCGTTGTCCCGCTCTGCCTGGAGGGCTCCACAAAAGAGACTCGCGCTATGAGATTCGCATGGCCAGCGGTGTATATCCGGCTCCCTTTAACTACTTCCCGCTCCAGACGGGAGAGCTGTGGACAGATGAGTATCTGTGGAGACTGGTCCATGAGGGCTATAACGCCATTTGGCTCATCGTCAATCTGGAGGAGATCACACCGGAAGGCAGCATACTGCGGGAAGTGGCGGACCCGAACTGTGAGCTCGTTTTGGCGCGCCTGCGGCGTATCACAGAACGTGCTGCCCGCTGGGGTGTCAATGTATATCTTGATCTGAAGACTGGCTACTACAAGCTGTTTGACCAGGGGATCTACGAACGCTACCCGGAACTGAAAACCTTCCGGAAATGGGGCGATACTCCCTGCACCGGACAGGCTGTCTTCCAGAAGTATCTGACTGAGACCCTGCAGAACCTCTTCCGCTCCGCTCCGCTGCTGAAGGGGCTGATGGTCATATATGATACCGAGGGCTTCTACTCCTGCTTTACCAAGAACCATCAGGAGAATTGCCCTAACTGTCAAGGCCACAGCGCTCAGGAGTTGGCGGGAGCATTTTTCAGAACGCTTTCTGATGCAGTGCGTCAGGTGCGCCAGGATGCCCAGATTATCGCGTGGACCTACTACTGCGACGAGCCGTGGAATTACGAAGTGCTCAGGAACCTGCCGGAAAACGTGGAGGTGTTGAGCTGCTTCAGCCAGTTTGTGAAATTCCATCGCCACGGTATCAAAAATCAGACCGACGACTACTCCTGTTTTGTCACAGGACCGGGAGAATACTTTCAGAAAATTGAGGGCTTCTGCCGGGAAAGAAATGTCCCGGTACTGGCAAAGACGGAGGTCTCTCAGGGACAGGAGTTTGTATCTACATCTTATATCCCTGTGCTGACCCAACATCAGCGGCGATGGGATGCTCTGGCTCAATATCATCTGTCCGGCTTTATGGGCGATTATATCCACCGGAGTTTTCAGCCCTCCCCCTGTACTGCGCTGATGAAGCGCAACATCTTTGACACCTCGGTGGAGGGGGAGGCGCCGCTGACGGCTTCCGACAAACTCCGCTGGGTGGCAGAGCAGTTCTTCGGTACGGAAGCAGCAGAGGATATCCTGCAGGCGTGGGATGTATTTTCCAAGGCTTTGTGTGATAACTTCCCCTATTCCCCTGGGGTTTGCCGTTATCCGGGTCCCATTCAAGCGGGACCATCCCAGCCTTTTTATCTGGACCCCAATCGTCCTGTTAAGCGCTGCTGTGCCAGAAACAACAGTGTTGATCTGGAATGGACAAAGCTCTATTTCTTTGAGAAAGCCGGACCCGGGACAGAAAATCCGGACTGGAACAGCGCACTGGTACGTCGCTGCCTGGTGGATTTCTGCCGGGATATGGAACAGGGAATAGAACTGGTCCGGCGTGCGGACAGTGAGGAGAACCACGAAGCGTGTGCGGAACTGCTGAGCATCTCTTCCGCTATGTGCGTCATGGCCCAAAGTATGATCCACTTTATTGATTTCGTTGAGCTACGGGACAAACTGCAGGAAAATCCGTCTCTGGATGTGTGGCAGAAACTGCAGGCTGTCTGTCAGGCGGAGATGGAGAATACGGAGAAGGCCCTTGCGCTCTGCCGCCAGGATTCCAGCCTGGGATTCTCCTGCGAGGGGCAGGGGGCTGTAAGAGGCGGATATTTCAACGCCTTTACTGTGGAAGAAAAACGCCGGGAATTACTCGGCACACTTGCGGAAATTGAAGAGAAAATGAGGGATTATCATGATGCAGTATAAATTTACAGTAAATAAACTGAGCGACCGCAAAGAGCTTGGCCGCGTAGCAGCACAGGAAGCCGCCGAAGCAATTTCTGCGCTTCTGAAAGAGAAGGAGACCATCAACGCTATCTTTGCTGCGGCTCCCTCTCAGAATGAATTTCTGGAGGAACTGGCCAAAAGCGGTGTGGATTTCAGCCGTATCAATGCTTTCCACATGGACGAGTATGTGGGTTTGCCGGATGACGCTCCCCAGCGGTTTGCTGCCTATCTGAGAGAGCATATCTTTTCTCTGGTACCCTTCCGCTCTGTAAATTATTTGAACGGCTCTGCCTGTGATGCTGAGGCGGAATGTGAGCGCTACTCTGCTCTCCTCAGAGAGAACCCCGTGGACATCGTCTTTATGGGGATCGGAGAAAATGACCACATCGCCTTTAATGATCCCCATGTGGCAGATTTTAACGACCCGAAGCTGGTAAAGGTAGTGGAGCTGGATGAGAAGTGCCGTCAGCAGCAGGTAAACGATGGATGCTTCGCCAAGATCGACGACGTGCCCAAGCGGGCCATGACCCTCACCATCCCTGCGCTGATGGCGGCAGGCCAGCATTTCTGTATGGTCCCCGGCAAGACCAAGTGCCAGGCTGTCCATGATACTGTTTGCGGTCCCATCGGTCCCCACTGTCCTGCTACTGCCATGCGTACCGCGCCGGACGCCAGACTGTATATTGACGGAGACAGCGGCCGTGACCTCTGATAGGAGGTATGAGCAGATATGATTACGGTATTTAAGAATGTTACAGTCATTACCCCTTGGGAGCAGAAGGATGCTGTTGTGGTGGTAAAGGACGGCGTCATTGCTGGCGTTCATAGCCGGTGTGATATCCTCGAAGGCGCCGAAGTGATTGACGGCGGCGGCCGGTTCCTGTCCTCTGGCTTTATGGATATCCATGTCCACGGCGGCGGCGGACATTCTGTCATGAGCTGTGATGCGGAGGAAATCCGGAAGATGGCGGAGGCCCACGCGGAATATGGCACCACCTCTATCGTTCCCACTACGCTGGCATCTCCCATCCCGGTTCTGGAGAAAGCGGTGGATGCTGTCAAGGCTGCTCAGAAGACCTGTACAAAGAGCAACATCCTGGGCGTACACCTGGAGGGACCCTTCCTGGCTCAGTCTCAGCGGGGCGCCCAGAGCCCGGACAGCATCCTTGTCCCGGCAGAGCACAACTATATTCCTCTGCTGGAATGGTGGGACGGGATTCGCATGATGGGTGCTGCCCCGGAGACTGAAGGTGCGCTGGCACTGGGCAGAGAGTTGGAAAAGCGGGGGATCGTGGCATCTGTGGCCCACTCCGACGCTACCTATGACCAGGTCCTCGCCGCGGTGGAAAACGGCTTCCGGGATGTGACACATATTTATTCCGGCTGCTCGCTCATGAAGCGTGTAAATGGCTATCGCGTTGCCGGTGTAGTGGAGGCAGGCCTGACGTTGGATGAACTGACGGTGCAGGTGATCGGAGATCTGCGGCATCTTCCGGTTTCCCTTATCCGTCTGATCTACCGCTGCAAAGGCGCTGACAAAATTGCCCTCATCACCGATGGGTTGGAATATTCTGCTTCGACCTTGGAGGAAGGTACCACCTATGTCCAGGAGAACGGTGTAGCAACCGTCTATGAGGACGGTGTCATGAAGTTAATGGACCGCACCGCTTTTGCTGGGAGCGTGGCTACTATGAGCCGGCTGGTAAAAAATATGTATCACCATGCGGGTATCTCCCTCAATGACGCGGTTCGTATGGCTACGCTTACCCCTGCCTCTATTCTTGGGCTGGCCGGGAAAAAGGGCCGGGTAGCCGCAGGATATGACGCAGATTTGATTCTGTACGGGGATGATGTGGAACCTTACTTTGTCATGGTCGGCGGTCGGATCATAAAGAATACACTTTGATGAATACAGGCATTTTTGAGATGGTTTGCTTCGGAATTGTGGTAGCAAATAGCTTGCTTTTGCATTTTGAAGTGATATAATGGTGGTGGAAATTATAGGGAGTACGAAGGTGAGAATGTGGCTAGACAAAGTTTGTGCGACTATGTTGTAGAAGAGATCCGTAATGAAATCATTGCTGGGAAATTGAAGAATGGCGATAAGCTGCCTGGTGAGTTTGAACTGGCGGATAAATATTCTGTCAGCCGCTTTACCATTCGGGAGGCAATGAAAAAACTGACCTCAATGGGGCTGGTGGATGTTAAGCATGGTGTGGGATCTTTTGTTAATATTCTTTCGCCAGAGTCATATCTGAAACCTCTTCTTCCCACCATTCTGATGAGTGATCAGGATATTCGTTCTGTTTGTGAAACCCGTATGGCGATTGAAACCCAAACGATTTCTTTGTGTGTAGAACGGATCACAGACGAAGAAATCGAAGAACTGCATAAACTGTGCCTCAGTATGGAGCAAGCGTTTGCGGAGGGGGATCACGCCGAATACAACCGCTATGACCTGGAGTTTCACTTGGCGATCGCTCGAGCGGCTCGGAATAAAATGCTGTATGAGATACTGGATAGTCTGCAAAGCTTGCTGGCGATTCAGATGACGCGAACAGTCGAATTGCCGGATTCCATTGAACATTCCATCAAGCGGCACAAGCTTATGGTGGAATTTCTTGCTGATAGAGAAGAAAAATTAGCAAGGGATATGATGGAGCTCCATATAGCAGACTCTCTGAATGCACTTCGCGGAGAAAAGAAATGATACGCATAGCTTTGGTTGGAGTGGAGAGCATGCATGCCGCTCGGTTTGCTGAGCTTATAGCCTCTTTGGAAGGAAAGCAGAGGGCGCGCATAGTTGGTATTTGGGATACAAACAGCCAAAATGCGGAAAAGTTTGTGGCTCAGTATGCCCCGGATGCCAAAATAGCGGATTCGCTTGGCGACTTAGCGGAGTGCGTGGATGCGGCAATCATAATAGATCGTTTTGGTTCCAGACATTTTGAACAGGCCCGCCCCTTTTTGGAATGTGGAATGCCTGTTTTTGTTGACAAACCTTTGACGGCATCTCCTGGTGATGCTGCCGCATTGGTTCAGCTGGCCCGTGAAAGAAATGCCTGCGTTTTGTCAGGTTCTGGCTGCAAATTTGCTGGCGACACGTTGGCCCTGAAACAAATTGCAAAAAAGATGATATGTGCTGACGAGCTGCACAGTGGCCACCTCCATTATGCTGCGGATTTGAAAAGTCCCTATGATGGATTTTACTTCTACGCATCACACGCGGTAGAAATGGTGCTGGAAATATTCGGGTACGATATAAAAAGCGTAATTGCTGTGGAAAAGGCAGGGAATGTAACCGCTATAGCTGGTTACAATAGATTTTCTGTAGTTTTAACGTTCGCACCCGATCAGGCGGTCCCGGTTTGTTTCCTTATTGGAGGCGGGAAAACCATTTCCTGGAGCATGAATATATCAGATATTTTTGCAAACCAGTTGAGTTGTTTTTTTGGATATGGCGGAGTCAAAAAAGATGCCGTTATCCTATGAGCAATTGACACTCCCTGTATTTGTTATTGATGCAATACTAAGGTCGCTGGCTACCGGGAAAGAGGTTACGCTATCCTGACAGTTAAGCTGCTGTGGCTGGTGATAACAGTGCCCGTTGAATGAAAGAGACGGATATTGCATCAAAAAGTGCAAAATTTTGCGGTTTAATGGGCATGTTTGCATCGGGAAAATAAAAAGGCAGGCACACCTCACTTGGTGTGCCTGCCTTTTGTTTGAAATCTTTGCTGCTGAGTATCTGGGGGAAATTTGTTGAGGTGTATGGGAAAGGCGTGGAGACTTCTTCCTAGCTCTGCGCGATTTGCCGGGCGGCCTGCCAGGCCTCGCCCATGCAGGCCAGATGGAGTCCTTCGTTGGCGGTATTGCCCATGATATCACGGAGATCCAGCAGCAGAGCTTTCCGCAGATAGGCAAGCCCCTGTTCCTTCAGACCGTTTTGCAGGGCAAATAGGGCATGGCTTGCGAAGCTGAGGGTGGAATCGTGGAGGCAGATGGGCTCAAAATCCTCCCAGGCCGCCAGCTTTTCTTCGTCAGCAAACAGCTGCGGCATACGGGTCATCAGAAGCAGTACGTCGGCCTGCTTGATCACTCTGTACCGCTGCAGACGGTCAAAGCAGACCTGGTGATAACTGGCGCTGTCGTCCGGCTTGATCGTAAGCAAGTCCACGGGTTCCAGCAGATGCAGCGTCTCATCCTGGGCTAGCCTTCCGGTCATGGGGTCGCGTGGCCATTTGATGGCGGCACACAGGGCTGCCATGTGATCCAGTTCCTCCTGGGTGATGGCCAGTCGGGCGTACAGGTGAGGACGCTTTTCCCGCAGATCTGCTGCCGCCTGGATAGCCAAACGGAGATTGTGCTGCACCATCACATTGGTGAACAGGTTGTTGCAGGTGATGCCGCAGTACTCGTCGGGCCCCTTGCAGAACAGCAGGTCTGCCTCGCCTGTTTCGGAGCGATAGGTGTAACGACTGACCCAGAAACGGGCGGTCTCCACCAATACTTCCGCAGCTTCGTCGAGATAAAAGGCCTCGTCGCCGGATTTCTTGCAGTAGGCATCCAGGGCAAAAGCTACATCGGCAGTAATATGGACCTCGCTGCAGCCAATGTCCCAGGTCTCACACTGCTCGCTGCCATCCAGAGCTGCCATCCAGGGGTAACGGGCTCCGGTGGTGTTCATTTTCCGGGAGTGTGCTTTTGCGGCGGGGAGGGAGCGGACCCGGTATGCACAGAGATTCCGGGCGGCTTCCTGGTCGTTTTCCAGAAAGAAGGGCAGCATGAAGAGGTCGGTATCCCAAAAGTAGCAGCCTTTGTAGCGGGCGTGGCTCAACCCTCGGGCGCCGATGCTGACGGTTGGGTCTTTGGCGCTGCAGCTGCCCAAAAGCTGGAACATAGCATACCGCAGCCCGGTCTGCAGGTCCTCACCGCAGGCGGAGATATCCATATCGCAGACCTTCCAGGTCTTTGCCCATGCCGCTTTATGGGCAGCCAGAAGGGTATCATACTGCCAGTCTGTCGGGATACCGGCGATGCGGGGGTCTACATCCCGGGAGGTGAGGATACCGGCAATTTTGTCGAAGGACAGCTTTTGGCCGGATGCGGCGGATGCGCGATATACGCAGCAGGCGCCGCAGCTGTTGGTGCGGGAAAAATCCGGACAGGAAAACTGTACCTCCTGGGTAACCGTAAGACTGGTCCCGCGGATGGCAAAAGTACAGGAGATGCCTGTGTCGGATACGGAGATGCCGGCGGGCTGGGAGAGCTGGATGGTCTCTGTGTTGGCCTTGGTCTGGTCGTCGGGGATGGGACTGTTGCAGCTGTCCGTCAGGATTCCGCTGGAGATGGTCACCACCATATCTGTATCGGGGATAAGTGTCATCCTCTGCAGGATAAGTGCGGGCTGCTCTTTGGGCAGAAAACGCTGATGCTCGATCTGCAGATTCTTTCCGTTGGCGGAGAGCGTGTAGCGCATGGTCAATAAAGCCTGGCGCAGGTCGAGTGTCCGCTCGATATCGGATACCAGCTCGGCTTCCAGATTGTCGATCAGGACCGTTTCCCGGACGGGAGTGGGGAGGTTGACAAAGTCCGTGATCCCGGGTTTGATCTCCCCGAAAATCCCCGCCAGATAGATGCCCTTCTGGATGGGGCGGCAGGCAGGTTCTGAGGAGACGTAGCCCCGGACGCCCATCCGGCCATTTCCCAGGAAAAAGATGCTCTCACAAAATTCATCTGCCCAGCCTGGGCCACTGTGGGAAATGGTCCATGGGGACAAGTGCAGATCATTTCGCATAGTTTCCCTCCTCCAGGGCGATCTTCATGCTGTGACAGAGAAAACCGGCACAGGTAGCAAAGGCGGCGCCTGTCATACAGGTGCCGGTGACAGGGTGGACGCTTTCGCAGGCGATGCCGTTATCCATATCCATGATCTCCAGTTCCTGGAAAGCCTGCTGGTCATAGCCGCACAGCAGGCTGTTGCACAGGCTGAGTACCCAGGGATAGGGGGCATGGGCGCAGCCGATCTCGGCGATGGGCTGCCCGGAAAAGCTGTAGGCGTAAGCGGGGGAACGGATCATGGATACGGTGGTGCGCCAGATCTCGTCATCCTTGCTGCAAAAACCGTAATACGGCAGCAGCTGCAAACTGCCGGGGGGTTCATCGTAAACATTGTGATGGCCTTGCAGATCTACTGACCAGCCAAAATAGGATTGTCCCGCATCGTCGTGAAAGACGCAGTGGGCATAGATGGCTGCTTTCACCTCTTCTGCGGCGGCAGTCAGAGATCCGTATTTTAGCGGATACAGCTTCGCCAGCGCCTGCAGCGTCCGCCAGACCAGCACGTTGTTGTAGGTGAGATAGGGGTATACGATCTCATCGTCGGTGGGCTGGAGAAATGTTTCGTAGAGCGGAATACTGGGGTGCCGCATAGTTTCCAGTGTTTTCAGGATCTGGGAGATCCCTTTTTGTATGTCTGGCTCCTCCAGAATATCCTTGTGGCCGGTCTGATCCACATAGGCCTCCAGGGCGATAACGGGTGCCATCAGTTCATCCAACTCAAAGCCGGGCTCCAGAACGGTGCCGTCAATGTACCGGGAGTGGATGCCCAGATTCCGCCGCTGACGGCCGAAAACGTAGTGGAGGATCTGTTGTGCCAGGTCAGGGTCAGCATCCAGGATAGCCGGGAAAGCCCAGAGAAGGACATCCCTGTCCCAGTAGGCGGCGCTGACATAGTAGCGGGTACCCCGGCTGGTGGCACAGACCAGCTCCTCGGTGTCCAGGGTAACACCGGTGGAGTAGAAGATGCAGAAGAACAGATTGGTATTGTAAATTTGTGCCAGCCGCGCGGTAGGCATGGGGCGAAGACGCTGTTCCAGCCACCTGACAGTACCCTGGTAGAGCCAGTCCCAGCCCCGGCGGAGCATCTCTTTGGCACTGGTAGCGGCGGCCACCTCCTCGTAGCCCAATCCCCAGTAGAAGGTCAGCTCACGGGTCTGACCTGGGGCAATGTTCTCTGTGCGGGATAGGGTATAGAACAGGGCATTGTCTCCTGATCTGTAGAAGTCGGCGGCGGTCTCCAGGTCGGACATAGGGGCGAAGGCAAACATGGGCGCGCCGCAGCGAAAATCAAAAATCAGGCTGTTGTTCCAGCCGCTTTGGTAGCAGTGGGAAGCACCGTCCAGAGGTTTATCCTCGTTGATGCAGTGCCAGCTGCTGTCCCAGCATCCCTTCATACCCCAGGTGA
Organism: uncultured Eubacteriales bacterium; assembly: GCA_900549475.1. Lineage (GTDB taxonomy): Bacteria > Bacillota > Clostridia > Oscillospirales > Oscillospiraceae > Pelethomonas. Next base: position 174,545 of record UROF01000002.1, on the reverse strand, counting down.
TGGCGGCGCCATCCTCACCGGCGGTGAGGGAAAGCTTGACGGCAAAGCCCCGCTGTCCGATCGGGGGCAGGATTGTCATAGAGAACTGGTGGGTACCGGCCTGGGCGGTGAGGGAGGGAAGCCAGCAGCTCCGGCGCTCCCACTTCAGATCGGTGAGGGGAATATCCTGTCCCTCCTGAAGAATAAAGGGCTGGATCAGGGGGGCTTCTGCCCGGCCTCTGATCTCGATCATACCCTTGTGCTGCATGGAGAGGAAGGTGAGGTCTTCGATCCCTGCGGTTCGTTCATTGATTTTGGGCAAGGAGATCATCTTATTGCCGACAGGCAAATAGCGGTCCATAGGTTCACCTCGCTCGAATGTTTAAACGATTAAATTAATTATGTGGTTAAAGTATAACAAAAATAGCGAGGTTGTCAAGAATGATTTCAACAAAATGTTAATATACTGTTGACAAACTCAGAAAAAATGATTATGATTATCACAACGGAAATTTAATCGGTTAAACTACTTGCAGAAAAGAGGGATTCCTATGGCTCGTGCCACGCTGAAGGATGTTGCCCAGAGGGCGGGGGTGACCACGGCCACGGTCTCCTATGCTCTCAGCGGGAAGCGTCCCATCTCCGAGGCCACTAAACGCCGGGTGATGGAGGCCATCGAGGAGCTGGACTATGTGCCGGACCTCAACGCCCGGGGGCTCAGTATGCGGGACTCCAAGCTCATCGGAGTGGTTGTGCCTCAGACCGAGCCGGGGGAGAGGCTCATGTTCCAGAACAGCTTCTACAGCGAGGTCCTGGGAAGTATCGAGTACTACGCCCGGCAGCAGGGCTATCACATCCTGATCTCCGCCACCGACGCTAACGAGAGCTATCTCACCCTGGCGAAGAAACGGAATCTGGACGGCATTATCGTCATCGGCATGTACCCGGACGAGTTTTATCAGCAGATGAAAAAGACCCAGATCCCCATCGTCCTCATTGACAGCTACTGCAACGACCACTACTACCACAATATCCGCATCGACGATGCCTACGGCAGCTATCTGGCTACCCGGTACATGCTGGAGTGCGGCCACACCCGTATCGCCTTCTTTGCCGGACAGATGAAGGAAAACGGCGTCATGAAAAAACGCCTGCTGGGATATCAGCAGGCTCTGGAAGAATTTCACGTTCCCTATCAGAAAGAGTACGTTTTTGAAGGGCAGATCGACTATACCAGCGGTATTGCCCTGGCCAATCGTCTGCTGGACGAGGATCTTCCCGCTACCGGCGTGGTGGCGGCGGCGGATATCCTGGCCATCGGTGCGGCCAAGGGATTCTTCGAGCGGGGGAAGCGGATCCCCGATGACTACTCCATCATCGGCTTTGACGATGTGGAGATCGCCCAGTACTTGACCCCGGGCCTCACGACCATCCGTCAGCAGATATCCCTGAAGGGGCAGAAGGCGGTGGAACTGCTGCTCAAGCATATCGAGGACCCCAGCCTTCCCAAGCAGGAGGAGATCCTGCCGCTGCAGCTGATGGTGCGGGGCTCCGTAAAAAATCTGAAGTAGGGTGTCCCGTTTGGCAGAAGGAGGTGTAAAAAAGCGGCTTGCATGCCCTCGCCAAAGCACATGCAAACCGCCGGGAAAAAAGCGTTGACCCACTCTTTTCGCCACATTTTATTGTAAGCGAAAAGAGCTGAAAAATCAATACATGGATTTAGGAGGAAAGAATGATGAAGAAGTCCAAGCTGTTTTCGCTGATCGCTTTGCTTTTGACCGCTGTGCTGCTGCTCACCGCCTGCGGCGGGAACAACACGGCGAACAACGCCGGTAACGGCGGTGATTCCACTCAGAACGATACCCAGGACGACACTGCTGCAGAGCCGGTGACCATTACATACTGCAACTTCAATTCCTCCGGCGGCAACGAGGAGACACTGGCCAAAATGGTAGCTGCCTTTGAGAGCGAATATCCCAACATCAAGGTAGAGGTAGAGACCATTGGCTATGACGACTACTTCACCCAGATGCAGACCCGGGTGGCCGGCGGCACTGCCCCCGACTGCTACGAGCTGAACATCGAGAACTTTGCCGCTTACGCCAACAAGGGGATGCTGGCTGAGATCACCGGTGTGGATGTCAGCGGCCTCAATGACACTGCGCTGAACGCCTTCAAGGTTGACGGCAAGCAGTACGGCCTGCCGGAGAGTTTCTCCAACGTGGTCCTCATCTACAACAAGGACCTCTTTGATCAGGCCGGAGTGGACTATCCCACGGATGACTGGACCCAGGCTGATGTTCAGGAGGCCGCGGAGAAGATCCGGGCCCTGGGCGATGATATCTTCGGTATCTGGCAGCCCATTACTTACAACGAGTTCTTCAAGGTGGTGGCTCAGTACGGCGGGGCTCTGCTCAACGAGGATAAGACAGAGTTTACCATCAACTCCCCTGAGAACCTGGAAGCTGCCACGGTACTGGTGGACCGGGTGCTGGTCTCCAATGTTCAGCCCAACGCGGTACAGCAGGGCGGCATGGGCGACTGGGATATGTTTATGAGCGGCCGGCTGGGCATGATCCCCACCGGTATCTGGGCCTTCCAGACCTTTACCGACGGCTGTGACTTTGCCTGGGACATTGCCGTGGAGCCCGGCAGTACCCAGAAGGCTACCCACTTCTTCTCCAACTGCGTGGTGATGAATCCCGACACTGAGCATCCTGAAGAAGTGGCCACCTGGCTTGCATGGCTGGCCTCCTCCACCGCCTCCGCCGATATCCGCCTGGAGGCCGGTTGGGATCTGCCTGCCCTGAAGGATCTGGACGCCCTGTCCGCCTACCTGGAGGTCACACCTCCCGACAACCGGGAAGCGGTGTTTGAGAGCCTGGATTACCTGGTCATGCCCCCTGTCATCGAGGACTACGCACTGATGAGCGATATCATTACGCAGAAGCTGGCCGCGGCGGCCGAGGGCACCATCACTGTACAGGAAGCGCTGGATCAGGCGCAGGCTGAGTGTGAAGCGCAGATCAAGCTCGGCTGATTCCTTCCATGGGGCCGCTGCCTTACGCAGCGGCCCCATTTTTATCCACAGGAGGTATTTGCATGGAACATAATCTGCCGGTAAGGAGAAAAAAGCGGGGAAAAGGGCTGCTGGTAGCCTCTCCGTTCCTGCTGCCTAGCCTGATCGGCCTTCTGATTTTCAGCCTGCTGCCCCTGATCATCTCCGGCCTTATCAGCCTCACGGACTGGAACGGCCTGGATAAGCTGACAGACCCCGGCTTTATGCAGGAGCATTTTGTAGGGCTCGATAACTATAAGAACATCCTGACAACGGAGGAGTTCTGGAAAACCCTGGGCAATACAGCGGAGTACATCGTTTTGTATATTCCCCTGATGCTGGCGGCGTCCCTGCTGGTGGCATATCTGCTCAGCCGTCCCCACCGGGGCGTAGGCGCTTTCCGGGTGATTTATTATATCCCGGTGCTTACCAGTTGGGTGGCGGCCTCCCTGATCTGGAAGTCGGTGCTGGCGCCTCAGTACGGCGCCATGAATGGCATCCTGGAGTGGTTCGGTATCCAGGGCCCCGGCTGGCTGCTGGATGAGGCCTGGGCCATGCCGGCCATCGTGCTGGTCTCCGTGTGGAAGGATATGGGCTTTTTTGGCCTGATCCTCCTCTCCGGCATCGTGGGGATCAACAGGACCTACTATGAGGCGGCGGAGATCGACGGTGCCGGAGGCTGGACCAAGTTTACCAGAATCACTCTGCCGCTCCTTACGCCGTCTATCTTTTATGTAGTGATCGTAGCCATGATCAACGGCTTCCAGCTCTTCCCTCAGGTGATGATCATGACCGGCGGCGGGCCCAACGGGGCCACCCAGGTAATGGTGGAGCGAATCTACCAGTACGGCTTCCGGTACTACCGGATGGGGTATGCCGCGGCGTTCTCCTGGATCTTGTTTGTCATCATCATGGTGTTTACCGCCATCCAGATGAAGGGACAGGAAAGGTGGGTCCACTATGACAGCTAAAAAACGGATCAATACCACGGTTTTTTATATCGTTGCCATTGCCCTTGCAGTTGTGGCCATGGTTCCCTTTGTCTGGATGATCGCCACCTCTTTCAAGAGCCGGGGCGCCCTTATGTCCATTCCGATTGAATGGATTCCCAAGGAGCCCACCTGGGATGCCTATATCAAGGTGTTTTCCAAGTTCCCCTTTGCCAGGACCATTGTCAATTCGCTTTTCATTTCTGTTACTTATACGGCGATCACGCTGATTTCTGCTTCCCTGGCGGCTTTTGCTTTCGCCAAAATACGGTTTTTTGGCAGTCGTATCCTTTTGAGCGTCTACCTGGCCATGATGATGATCCCTACCCAGGTGACGATGATCCCTCTGTTTGTGATCATGAACAAGCTGGGCCTTACGGATACTTATGCCAGTGTGATCATGCCGTCCATTTTCCGGCCCTTTGCGGTGTTCCTGCTGGTACAGCAGATGCGGACCATTCCCAACGACTTTCTGGACGCCGCCCGGATCGACGGAGCAGGTATCTTCCAGGTGTACCGGAAGATCGCGCTTCCCCTGTGCATCCCCAGCCTGGCCACTCTGTCTATCACCACGTTTATGGAGTCCTGGAATGACTACCTGTGGCCGCTGCTGATGCTCAGCGATAAAAACAAGATGACGCTGCCCATTGCCCTGTCTACGCTGAACGGACAGTACAATACGGAGTACAACGTCCTGATGGCGGGCAGCCTCATCTCCATGATCCCCATTATCATCATCTACATGTTTGCTCAGAAGCAGTTCAAGAACGGCATGATGGCCGGCGGGATCAAAGGATAAGGAGAATACCGATGAAACGTGTTTCCTGTGAGACAAAAGAATTGTCCTTCGGTCCGGCAAGGCTCCATCGGGAAGGGGAGCGGCTCACCGTGTCCCTTGCCTACAACGGTGCCTACGGCATGGGAGAAAAGTATGACAGCCTGAACCAGAAGGGAAAAACCGTGGTCAACCAGGTGCAGGAGAAGTTCTGCTTCCAGGGGGATAAGACCTATTGCCCCACCCCGTTTTTCTGGACGGATACCGGTTTTGGCCTCTATGTGGATACCTGCGAGACGACAGTGTTTGCCTTTGGAGAGAGCCAGGTGGATGTGACACTGCCGGAGACAGCGGATGTGGTGCTGTTTGCCGGTACGCCGGAGGAAATGGTTCGGGAGTACATGGCCCTGTTCGGGCCAGCGGTACTGCCGCCGGAGTGGGCGCTGGGGATCTGGGTGTCCGCTAACCGGTGGAACTGCCAGGCGGATGTAGAAGATCTTCTGGAGAAGCTGGAGCGGTATGATTTTCCCGCCTCTGTAGTGGTGCTGGAGGCCTGGAGCGACGAGGCCACCTTCTACATCTGGAATGGGGCGAAGTATACGCCGGTAGCCGATGGAAAGGCACTGTCCTGCCATGATTTTGACTTTTCCAACACGCCCTGGCCCGACCCCAGAGAAATGGTCGAAAAGCTCCACAAGGCGGGGCGGAAGCTGCTGCTGTGGCAGGTGCCGGTGTACAAGAAACAGGGAGGAGAAGAGGTCCCCAATCGGCAGAACGATCTGGACCGGGCGGATGCGGCACAGCGGAAGCTGTGTGTGACGATGCCGGACGGCAGCCCCTATACCATTCCCGACGGCAGCTGGTTTGCCGGTTCCATGGTACCGGATTTCACCAAACCGGAGACGGTAAAGAGCTGGTTTGCCAAGCGGCAGTACCTGCTGGATATGGGGGTGGACGGCTTCAAAACCGACGGCGGGGAGTTCATCCATTGCCCTGATGTCCGCTTCCATGACGGTACCACAGGTCGGGAGGGGGTAAACCGCTACTGCCGGGACTACACGGAGTGCTACCGGGACTTTGCCGGGCCGGAAAGAGTGATCTTCAGCCGGGCTGGCTTTGCCGGGCAGCACACCGTACCCTGCCATTGGGCTGGTGACCAGCAGTCCCAGAACAGGGAACTGGCCAGTGTGCTGCGGGCGGGACTCTCTGCCGCTGCCTCCGGTATCCTCTTCTGGGGGTTCGACCTGGCGGGTTTTGCCGGACCGCTGCCCAGCCTGGACCTCTACCGACGTGCCACCCAAATGGCCTGCTTCTGTCCCATTATGCAGTGGCACTCTGAGCCGGATGGCGGCCAGTTCCGGGAACTGATGCCTGGGGGAGAGGGCAACAATGAGCGCAGCCCCTGGAATATGGCGGAAAGCTATGGGGTGCCTGAATTTGCAGATGAGATGCGGTATTGGCACAAGCTCCACGAGAAGCTGCGCCCCTACCTCTGGAAGACTGCCTGTGACTGCGTCAGAGACAGTAAACCCATGATGCGTCCGTTGGCCTATGAGTGGCCGGAGGACCCGGCAGCGGTGAACTGCGAGGATGCTTATCTGTTGGGAGACGATCTTCTGGTAGCGCCGCTGCTGGAGGAAAACGCCTCCTCCCGGGAGGTATACCTTCCCAAGGGGGTCTGGCGTGACTTTTTCACGGGTACGGAACATGAGGGCGGCTGTATCGTTACAGCAGGGGCCGATGGGAGGTTGCCGGTATTCACGCGGAATGGATTTGTATGGGAAAATGAATGATATATATGCTGTTATTTTTGATCTGGACGGTGTGATCTGCAGCACGGACCGCTATCATTACCTGGCATGGAAAGCCCTGGCGGACCGGTTGGGCATCCCGTTTGATGAGCAGGTGAACCGCCGCCTGCGGGGCGTCAGCCGCCGGGAAAGTCTGGAAATCGTCCTGGGAGAGAGGAGAACGGACTATTCCGAGGAGGAGAAGCAGGCCCTGGCAGAGGAGAAAAACGAGATTTATAGGGCGTATCTTTCTACCATGACCCCGGGAGATCTTTCCAAGGAGGTGCGTATGACCCTCCATACACTGCGGCAGAGGGGGTACCTCCTGGCTATTGGCTCCTCCAGTAAAAATGCACGGCAGATTTTGCGTCAGTTGGGACTGGAAAACTTCTTTGATGCGGTGGCAGACGGGACCCAGATCACCCGTTCCAAGCCGGATCCGGAGGTGTTCCTGTTGGCAGCTTCCTTACTGGGGGTCCCCCCGGAACGGGCAGTGGTCGTGGAGGATGCAGAGTCCGGTGTACGGGCAGCCACAGCAGGGAGATTTCGGGTCATAGGGCTCCGCAGCGACGGAAACGATCCCCATGCGGATATTACCATCCGGAGACTGGAAAATTTGGTAGATATTTTTTAGCGAGATGTGCGTAAGGAAATGAAAAACCGCCGGGACGATTTGGTTCCCGGCGGTTTTTATGGCCATCGCTGTGATTTGATGCTGCTGTTATAAAGAAATGCCGCTTTTGTGGGAGTGACAAACCGCGCACGGATGTTTATAATAGTAGGCAACTGGCAGGCAGATCCGTTAGCTGGCGGCGGCATGTAAATTCCTCCGGAATAAATGATATTTTTTCGTAAGGCATTGCGGGGATACGCTTTTCTGAGAAGCTTTGAAGCTGTGCAGAAAGTGGGGGATAGGAAATGAAAGGAATCATTTTAGCAGGCGGGAAAGGGACTCGACTGTATCCTGGCACGAAGGCTGTGTCCAAACAGCTTCTTCCTATTTATGATAAACCGCTCATCTACTATCCCTTGTCCACGCTTATGTTGGCGGGTATCCGGGAAGTGCTGATCATATCTACAGCCCGGGATGTACCCCACTTTGAGTATCTGCTGGGCAATGGCTCTCAGCTGGGTATGCGGATCTGCTATGCCATACAGGAAACACCGCGTGGGCTGGCGGATGCGTTCCTGATCGGCGAGCCGTTCATTGAAAAGGAACGTGTGTGTCTGATCCTGGGGGATAACTTCTTCTATGGGAAGGACTTGGCGCTGTTTTTGGACAAGGCTATGGCTCGCAGAGAGGGGGCCACTATTTTTGGATATCCGGTAGAGAATCCGCATGATTTTGGGATCCTGGCATTTGATGAAAACGGGGCTGTGTTGTCCATTGAGGAAAAGCCTCAGGCACCAAAATCAAATTACGCAGTGCCGGGACTGTATTTTTACGATAACCAGGTGGTTGAGATTGCCAAAAAGGTTCAGCCATCAAGCAGAGGGGAACTGGAGATATCCTCTGTCAACAATACCTATCTGGCATTGGGCCAGCTTCATGTGGAGTTGTTGGAGCAGGGGATCACCTGGCTGGATATTGGTTCTCCGGCGGCACTGTTGAAGGCGTCGGCGTTTGTGGAGGCCCGACAGGCCGAGACGGGCCGCTATGTTTCCTGTATCGAGGAAGTTGCGTGGCGGAGCGGCTTTATCAGCCGGGAGGAAATGGCGGCTCTGGGGGAGCCTATTCAGATGACAGAGTATGGCCGGTATCTGATGTCCTATAGGGAGGGTATATATGGCTAAACTTCTTGTCACTGGCGGTGCAGGCTTTATCGGTTCCAACTTTATTTATTATCAGTTGGAGCATCATCCGGATGACCAGATCCTGTGTCTGGATAGCCTGACCTATGCCGGCAATATCACAACGCTCCGGGGAGCTATGGAACGTCCTGCTATGGGGTTTGTACGAGGAGATATTACGGATCGGGAAACAGTTTTTGCTGTCTTTGCAGATTATCGTCCGGATATCGTGGTCAATTTCGCGGCGGAGAGCCACGTGGATCGTTCCATCAAAGACCCAGGCCTATTCCTGCAAACCAATGTTCTGGGGACACAGACATTGATGGATGCCTGTCTCCAATATGATGTCGACCGCTTTCACCAGGTGTCGACGGATGAAGTGTATGGAGATCTGCCGCTGGACCGGCCGGATCTTCGCTTCTCAGAGTCCACACCTCTGTGTGCCTCAAGTCCTTACTCGGCATCCAAAGCTGCTGCCGATCTGCTGGTGGGGGCATATGGAAGGACATTCCATCTGCCTGCCACGATTTCCCGCTGCTCGAACAACTATGGACCCTATCAGTTTCCAGAAAAGCTGATTCCTTTGATGATCGCCAAAGCCGCAGCGGATGAGCCCCTGCCGGTGTACGGAAAAGGGGAAAATGTTCGGGATTGGCTGTACGTTGCCGATCATTGCGCAGCGTTGGACAAAATCATCCGCTGCGGCAGGGAAGGGGAGATTTATAATATCGGCGGCCACAATGAGCACAGTAATCTGGACGTGGTAAAAACCATCCTGCAGATATTGGGGAAGCCGGAATCGCTGATTACATTTGTCGATGACCGGCCTGGACATGATCTTCGCTATGCCGTTGACCCGGAAAAGATCCATAGGGAATTGGGATGGAGCCCCGCAACAGATTTTTACGATGGGATCCGCAGCACCATACGGTGGTATCTGGATCACCAGAAATGGTGGAAGGATATCCTATCTGGACGGTACAAAGAGGAAAATGACAGGCAATGACACGGCCCTTCTATGAGCTGTGGGCTACACTGGCAGATAGGCTGCCTTGTTGGATGGACCCTGCCTGATAGTGTGGATTTTCTTGACAACCTGATTGGTATATGATATCCTTACAATATGTTCATTTGTGCTTTGCTGTTTTGCCTGATGAAACGGCAAAGTGATACTATTTGATTATTGGAGATGTTCTCATGGAAAGAATCAAGACGATCGAGACCCGCAACCTTTGCGAGAGCGCTAAGAACGGCGGCTGCGGCGAGTGCCAGACTTCCTGCCAGTCCGCATGCAAGACCTCCTGCGGCGTGGCCAACCAGCAGTGCGAGAAGGCCAGCAAGAACTAAACAAACAAAAAGCCGCCGGAATAAAGGGCGGCTTTTTTGTGCGTAAAACGGGAGGAACACATGATACATCAGTATAAATTGAATGGATATAATATCGTGCTGGATACCTGCTCCGGTTCTATCCATGTGGTAGATGAGGTGGCCTATGATCTGATCGCTGGATACAAGACCATGCCGGAGGAGGAACTGGTGGCCCAGGCCATGGAGCGCTATGGCCATATGGAAGGGGTCAATGAGGCGGAGATCCGGGGGTGCCTTGCGGATATCCGGACACTGGAGGCCCAGGGAAAGCTGTTCAGCGAAGATCACTTTGCCCAGCTTGCCGGCCAGTTCAAGGAAAAGGATCAGCAGGTCATCAAAGCCATGTGCCTCCATGTGGCCCATACCTGCAACCTCAACTGCTCCTATTGCTTTGCCAGCCAGGGAAAATACCACGGCGAGCGGGCCCTCATGTCCTATGAAGTGGGAAAGCAGGCCTTTGATTTCCTGATTGCCCACTCCGGTACCCGTCGGAATCTGGAGGTGGATTTCTTTGGCGGCGAGCCGCTGATGAACTGGGATGTGGTAAAGCAGCTGGTGGCTTATGCCCGGGAACAGGAGAAGATTCATAACAAGCATTTCCGCTTTACACTGACTACCAATGGTATGCTGGTGGACGAGGATGTGATCGATTTCTGCAACCGGGAAATGCACAATGTGGTGCTGAGCCTGGATGGTCGTAAGGAGATCCATGACCGTCTGCGGGTGGACTACGCAGGTAAGGGCAGCTATGACAGAATCGTCCCCAAGTTCCAGGAGTTTGTAAAGAAGCGGGGCGATAAAGAGTACTACATGCGGGGGACATTCACCCATGCCAACCCTGATTTTACCAAGGATGTATTCCATATGGCGGATCTGGGGTTTGACCGGCTGAGTATGGAGCCGGTGGTGTGTGCCCCGGATGACCCGGCGGCTCTGACGGAAGAGGACATCCAGGTGGTGCTCAAGGAGTATGAGATCCTGGCCTGTGAGATGCTCAAGCGGAAAAAAGAGGGCCGGCCCTTCACTTTCTACCACTATATGCTTGATCTCACCGGCGGTCCCTGCATCTACAAGCGTCTGTCCGGCTGCGGCAGCGGCACGGAATATGTGGCGGTGACGCCTTGGGGAGATCTGTATCCCTGCCACCAGTTTGTGGGAGAAGAAAAGTACAAGCTGGGTGATATCTGGCAGGGTGTGACCAATGAAGCGGTACGGTCTGAATTCCGCAGCTGCAACGCCTATTCCCGTCCGGAGTGCCGGGACTGCTGGGCCAGACTTTACTGTTCCGGTGGCTGTGCCGCCAACGCCTACCACGCTACCGGCAGCATCAGCGGTATTTACCGCCAGGGCTGCGAACTGTTCAAAAAGCGCATTGAGTGCGCTATTATGCTCCAGATCGCAGAAAAAGATCTGTAATGGAGACGCCCATTTTCGATTTTGTCAGTGGGTATGCTGCCAGCGGCACTTCCCGGCTCCATATGCCCGGACACAAAGGTGTGGGGCCTCTGGGGTGCGAGAGACTGGATATTACAGAGATCCAGGGCGCGGACTCCTTGTACGAGGCCTCTGGCGTGATCGCTGCCAGCGAGAGGAACGCTGCCGCTCTTTTCGGTGCCGGCAGCACCTTTTATTCCGCCGGAGGATCTTCCCAGTGCCTGAAGGCTATGCTGTACCTGGCTCTCCAGGCTACGGGGCGCCGGACGATTCTGGCTGCCCGCAATGTCCACAAAGCCTTTGTGCACGCGGCGGCTCTGCTGGATCTCAAAGTAGAGTGGCTGTGGCCGGAGCCCTATCAGCTGCTGCGGTGCGATGTCACAGCGGAGCGGCTGGAGGAGGCGCTGCGGCGGATGAAAGAACCTCCTGCCGCGGTGTATCTCACATCCCCGGATTACCTGGGTCATATGCAGCCTATTGAGGCGTTGGCGCCGGTGTGTCATCGGCACGGCGTTCCCCTGCTGGTGGACAACGCCCACGGTGCCTATCTCCACTTCCTGCCTGTGCCGCTCCATCCGTTGGATTTGGGAGCGGATCTGTGCTGTGACTCAGCTCACAAGACCTTGCCGGTCCTCACCGGCGGGGCATATCTCCATATGGCCCAACCAGAGGAGATGGGCGGGGAGACGGCTGCCCGGCAGGCGATGGCTCTCTTTGGCTCTACCAGCCCTTCCTATTTGATCCTCCAGTCCTTGGATCTGTGCAATAAGTATCTGGCGGGGGAGTTCCCTGTTCAGCTGGCAGAAATGGTGAAGCGAATCTCCCGTTTGAAAGGCCAGCTGCGAGCAAGGGGCTGGGATGTGGCAGACAGTGAGCCTCTGAAGATTGTGGTACGGGCCTCTTCCGGTACAGCGCTGGCTGATGGACTGCGGCGGCATGGCGTGGAATGTGAATATGCCGATCCGGATCATCTGGTGCTGATGGCTTCCCCCCAGAACCAGGTGGAGGATTACGAGCGGATCTGGCTGGCGTTTTCTTCCTGTGAGAGAAAGACGGAAGAACATAAAGCCCCTCTTGGCATGGCGCCGCCGGAGCGGATCATGTCTATCCGGCAGGCCTTGCTGTCTCCTTGGGAGGAGGTTCCCGCTGACCAGGCAGTAGGGCGGATTTGCGCAGCTCCCTCGGTATCCTGCCCGCCCGCAGTACCGGTCGTGGTAAGTGGGGAACGGATCGAAGCGGATGCAGCGGAAGTGTTCCGCTATTACGGGATATCCTCCGTCTATGTGGTAAAGGAGCAGCCGGGGAAGAGCCGGGCCTCCGCCGAAGCCTAACCAAAGATATAGCAGCAGCCCCAGAGACGAGCTTTTTTGCGTCTCCGGGGCTGCTTTTTTAGTGAAGTATATTAACTTTACATTGATGAGTATTTGCGACTATACGGGGAACTGACGGATCACATCGTAGAAATTCTCATAGGGCAGATAGGGAAGGCCGCATTTTTGCAGATACTGGGCCAGAATATCCCGGGCAAAGATGGTATCCACTGCTTGGCTCATGTTTCGGTCGGTGAAGCTGTCGCCGATGCCCACAGAGCGGCGATAATCATAAAGTGCCATAACGTCGGTCTTTTTCAGCAGTTCATCGCCATTGTCATAGGCGGAAATGAGCTGCATCTGGGGGCGTCTCACGTCCAGATCCACGGCATGCAGGCCCAGCAGGCGGTGACGGAAGGGAGCCAGCGTCTGCTCCACAAATTGCCGGACACCCCCGGAGATCACCACTACCGGGATGCCCCGGCGCTCCATTTCATCGAGAAAATCCGAAAAACCAGGACGCAAGGGAACAGACTTTACATATTCTAGCATCTGAGGCAGAAGCTCCGATGGCGCACCGTCAAATGCCCGACGTACCACCTGGCTCAGGGTCATTTCGCCCTGGGCCAGTTTTTGACTATACAGGTGAAATTCCGCCGGGTCTACAAACAGGCGGATCGCCCCTACCAGCGTATCCTCCATAGTGATGGTCCCGTCAAAATCGGCAAATACAATGGTTTCGTACAATAGGATTCTCCTTTCCTGGTAAGATACCGCGGCGGAGGGGGCTCCTCCGCCGCGGCAGCAAACGCTTAGTTCATCAGATCGAAGTTCTTGCGGAGATCCGGGTTCAGATAACCCAGCATCCGGGCCAGCTCCGCATGGTCCTTGGCGTATTCCGTTACGGGGATACCGGCGATGGCCGCGTCAATGGCCTGACGCATGCTCTTGGCGCCGGCCTCGCTGCCGTCGGGATGGCCGTGGACGCCGCCGCCTGCGGCCAGGATCACATCGGTGCCCACATCCCGGATGATCTTTTCCACCGCCAGCTGCGTGGTGCCGCCGGAACAAGCATACATCATGGGCTTGATGTTCCACCAGGGCTGGGTGAAGAACTTGAAGCTGCGGTAGAACATCTTGTAGGGTACGGGGAACTTGCCGTAGGGATGGCCGTTGATCTGGAAGTCGCCGCCGGCCAGACGGGTGATCTTGCCGATGAGCAGGGGGGCGGCGATACCGGTGTAGGTGGAGGCGGCCATGGTACCCGCAAAGTTCACATGGGCCAGGATGGGCACGTTGATGTTGGGGTCCTCCGCCAGCATCTTCAGGGTGTCAAAGCCGGTGGTGTAGGTGTTGACCATGAGGCAGTTGGTGCCGTACTCCAGAGCCCGGTAGGCGTTGTCCCGGACCTTCTCGGTGCTGTCGGAGATATTGACGGCGTAGAGGCTGTGCTCGCCGGTCTCGGCAAAGACCTGCTTCTCCTTCTCCATGAACTTGGTGACCCGTTCCTTCAGAGGGCAGAAGGGGCCGTCGGCCAGCATCAGCTCGTCGTCTTTGATGATGTCTACGCCGCCTTTGCAGGCGTGATAAAACAGGTCCGCGCCCTCATCCGGGGTCCAGCCGATATTGGGCTTGATCATGGCGTTGAGGAGAGGACGATCAGGTACCTCCAATACCTTCCGCAGGCCCTCCACGCCGAACTTGGGGCCCTGGAACTGGGCGATAAACTTCTTGGGGAAGGCCACATCGATCAGGCGGATCATGCCGGAGGCGGAGATGTTGCCGAAGAGGATAGTCAGCATGGCGGACATGCTGGTGGAGAAGTTGGACATGGGGTAGGCCACCTGGATGATATACATAGGCGGCTCGTCGGACTGGTAGTCACATCCCACATCGGGAACCTCGTAGAGGGCTACCAGCTTGGAGCCGAAGCGCCGGGTCTTTTCCAGAGAATCCGCCCCTACCTTGATCCAGGTACCGGTGGTCTGCTCGTCGGCAATGGCCATAGCCAGCTTTTCAATGTTCTTGGTCTGTACCTTAGCCTGGTAGGTGGCGATGACATAGTCGTTGTCAAAGGCTACCTCGGGAAAGGCATAGGTCAGGTTTTCCACATCCAGTTTACGGATCATATCGTGTTCTCCTTTCAGCGCTCTACGTTGGAAAATACATCCTCAAATGCGTTCAGGGTCTGGGCGATGGTGTCGTCGTTGTCGGCCATGCTGGTATAGATCCGGGAGCCGGCCAGGGTGATCACGCCGTTGGCGGTGAGGGCCGCGCCGAACTCCTCGATATATTTCTGACGCTCGGGGATCTTGGTGAAGATATCCGGGTCTGTGACGCTCAGGTACATGACGCCGGAGACCTCGAAGTGGACGATGGAGCCGGTATTCCAGGTGACGAAAGGCAAATCGTACTTGTCGATCAGCTTCTGGATGCCCGCGCAGAGCTTGTCGCCGTTTTCTCCGGCCTTTCTGGCCGCGTCCTGACGGACGATCTCATCGATGGCAAAGTAGCCTGCCGCACAGCTGAGGGGGTTAGCTGTCAGGGTGCCGCCTACATAGGCTTTCTTTTTGCCCGCCTTGACGCCTGCCGCTACGCAGGACATGATCTCCTCCCGACCGCCTACGCCGCCGGCCATGGGGTAACCGCCGGCCACGATCTTTCCGAATACCGTAAGGTCAGGCCGTACATCGAAGAATCCCTGGGCGCCGCCGGGGCCTACCCGGAAGGCGGTGACTACCTCGTCGAAGATCAGCAGGGCACCGAATTCATCGCACAGCTCCCGGGCCTTGGCGGCAAAGTCCAGAGCCACAGGCCGGGTGCCGCTCTCGGGGCCAAAGGGCTCGATCAGCACCGCTGCGGTGCCGCCGTATTTCTCATTCTCCTCCAGTACCTTCCGCAGCCCCTCCACGTCACCGGGGAAGAACTCGCAGGTGTTGGCGCTGGCCTCCTTGGGGATGCCGTGGGCCTCAAAGGTCTTGGTGTAGGGGATGTGGAGGGAGTAGACCAGCTGATCGCTCCAGCCGTGGTAGGCGCCGCCCACCTTCACGATCCGCTGCTTGCCGGTGTAGGTGCGGGCGATGCGGATGGCTACCATGTCTGCCTCGGTGCCGCTGGCGAGACACCGGTACATCTCCACCCAGGGCATGCACTCTCGGATCTTCTCCGCCAGCTTCTTCTCATAGGGGTGGAACAGGCCGGTCACCGGGCCGGATTCCCGTACCACCTCCCACACCTTCTCATTTACCGGTCCGTAGTTGCTGCCCAGCAGAGTGGGACCGCCGGCCTGGAGATAGTCTACATACCGGTTGCCGTCGATATCGTATAGGTAGGCACCCTCCGCCTTGGTGATGACCAGAGGGAAGGGATAGTTGAAGGCCAGGTTGTGCTGTACACCGCCGGGGATGACTTTTTTGGCCTCGTCGATCATGGCTTTGGAGCCCTTGCACTTGGTGTCAAAATAGTCGAGGTAGCGCCGCATGGCTTCCGGCTTGATGTGGTGCAGAGGCTCGTTCACCAGACGGTCCATTTTGGCAAAGATGGCCTTTTCATCAGGCCAATGGGACACGCCATAATGTTCTTTCATCATGATATACTCCTCCATTGTTTCGCTGTGCGCTTCCGTTTCTGTTAAAAGGGACAGGTATCCGACCCCTCAGCTTTTGGCGTTGAGGGCGGCAAAGGATTTTTTGTTGTCGGTATAGAGGTTTCGGAACACCGGCAGGATCTTGTCATAGACGGCGGTGTTCTCCTTCCGGGGATGATAGACAGCCTGTACCTTGATGATCTTTTTGATGTCCTTGATATCCGGCAGCAGCCCGAAGCTGACGGCAAGCAGAGCCGCCGCGCCCATAGCGCCTACCTGGCGGGGATTTTCGATGGTCTCCACATCCCGGCCCAGTACATCTGCCATGACCTGACAGATATACGGGGCAATGGCACTGCCTCCGGTGAAGCGGACTGCCGGGTTGGTAGGGAATGTTTTTTCCGTACATTCCAGCAGCCAACGCATATGTAGGCATACCCCTTCAATGACGGCCTTCATCAGATCCGATCCCCGGGTGGTGATATCCAGATTGAAGAACACACCACGGGAGTTGGCATCGTCAAAGGGACAGCGGTTGCCGTGCATCCAGGGAGAGAACACCACGCCGTTGCTTCCGGCGGGGGTATCCTTGATGTACTCGATCATCTGGTCATAGTCCATGCCCATCTGGCTGACACGGTCCTTGACCCACTCCATACATTTGCCGGAGGTCTCCACCTCCGCCACATAGTTGTAGGTGGTGGGGTCCACGCCCACCAGAGCGCCGATCAGATTTCCCAGATCCAGGTGGAGCTTTCCCACTGTAGTGGCTACCCAGCCGGAAGTACCGGAATATACCAGTACGTCTCCCAGCTCTACGCAGCCGGCGCCCACGGAGCAGAGGCTCACATCACTGGCTCCAGAGAAAACCGGGGTTCCCGGCGCCAGGCCCAGCTCCTCCGCCGCTTGGGGCAGGAGGTCCCCCACCTTGTCGGTGGAGTCGCACAGAGCCGGCAGATGATCCATGTTGATGTCCAGCATTTGGCAGAGGGTCTTGCTCCAGCAGCGGTTTTTAACGTCGTAAAGGAAAGTGGCGCAGGCGTCGTCCCTGCTGGCCAGCATGTTTCCCGTGGCCCGGCAGGTAAGATACTCCTTGGCGTCCAGCCATTTGTAGATATTGCGGAAGATCTCAGGCTCATTGTCCCGTACCCACAGGTATTTCCATGCCGGGTCTTTGGCGCTGCCGGATACCGCGCCGGTGATCTTCAGATACTTGAGGACCTTGAACAGGTCCAGACCTTCCACTTTCAGTCCGGTGGCCATATAGCGCTTGAACTGTGCGTCTGCCCGGGCGTCCATGCAGCTCATGGCCCGGCGCAGCGGTTTTCCCGCCTTATCTACCATTACTACGGTCTGAAATTGGGAACAAAAGGTGATGCCGCGAATTTCTTCTTTGGCGGTGCCGCTTTTCTCCAGCAGACGGCGGGTGCTGCGAGCCATAGCGTCCCACCAGTCCGACGCCTCCTGCTCCACGCCGCCATTCTCCAGTACGTGGAGTTCATAGTGCTCCACTTCACCGGCCAGATACTGTACGCTTTCCTCGGCGGAGATACGGAACATACAGGTCTTGAGTCCGGTAGTACCTACATCGTAGGCGATGACTTTCATTGACATCTGTTTTCCCCCTTCCCTCGGAGTCATTGCGCATTTGTCAGGTTTCTGCTATAATATTATTGTACTACATTCTAAAATTAGCATCAAGTATAAAAATAGTCAATTTAACAAGTGACGCGCCGAAATTTACCGGAAGAAATTGTGTGATATAGACAATAGCACCGCCCGGATAGAGAGCCTGCCGGGGCGTCGACTGCGGTTGCACCGGAAAAAGGATTCTGCTATAATCAAACTATAACAATATGAGATCTGCGCTGGTTCGTAGGGCCGGCGTGGGATAATAGGTGCAGGGTATGAAACAGGGAAGACGGGAACTGAATAAGATTCAGTGCCGAAACCGGATTTTAAAGATGTCCCGGCGGCTGTTTACCGCCAAGGGATACGAAGATACGACGATGGAGGACATTGCTGAGGCAGCGGAGGTCTCCAAGGCGACGTTATATAACTATTTTTCCAGCAAGGAGAATCTGCTGCTGGGGATCGCTGAGGCGGCTCTGGACGAGATTCGCCAGCTCATAGATACAGATTTGCGGGAGGAGCCTGACAGCCTGGAAAAGCTCCGTCGGGTCATGGAGACTTTGGTCACTGATTCGATCCGGTATATTACCTTATCCCGGCGGATCCTCTATTCCAATCTGTCTCCTGACAGTGAGCTCCATGTGACACGTCTGGAGTTGATGGAGATTCTGAAGCAGCTTGTCGGAGAAGCGCAGGAACAGGGGCGGCTGCGGCGGGATCTGACTTCTGAGGCGCTGGTGGAGAGTTTCCTGGGACTATATCTGCTGACGCAGTTTGGATGGGAGGACCTGGCGGATTATACTGAAGATCAGTGCCGGGACAAGGTGAGAAAGATGATGGACCAGATGCTGGCAGGTCTGTCGGAAACATAGGAGGGATAGCCATGTTGGAGGTTGAGATCAAAGCTTCTTTGGCGGGGATACCGGCGGAGGATCTGCTTTGCCGGGCACTGGCTGCCGGATTTGTCCCGGGAGAACAGGTAAAGGAGACCGATATGTATTTCAATGGCGCGCAGCGGGATTTCCGCCGGACAGATGAGGCGCTGCGCCTGCGCAGTGTATGCTCCCTGCCGGATGGCCCCTGTGAAAGCCTTCTGACCTATAAAGGGCCCAAGCTGGATCAGGTTTCCAGTACCAGAACAGAGTATGAAACGGTTGTATCCCAGGGGGAAACTACGGAAAAGATTCTGGAAGCCCTGGGATACCGGGCGATCTTTACGGTGGAGAAGGTTCGCCGGACGTACCGGAAGGATCATGTGACGCTGTGCCTGGATGATGTTGCTGGCCTGGGACAGTTTTTGGAGCTGGAGACCTTGGCGCCGGCAGAGGAGTACCGGGAAAAAGCCTTGGAGGAGATCTTGGGGCTGCTGGACCGACTGGGCGTCCCGCAGGACCAGTTGACCCGCTTGTCTTACCTGGAAATGCTGATCCGAAAATGCCGGAGCGCATCAAGTGACCAGTAGTGGTTTGACGGTTCGCTGGAACGTTGGCTTTACATGAAAAATACCCGTGAAAGAGAGCTCTCTTTCACGGGTATTTTTCTTCCGGTTATGAAAAGGCGAGTGGATCATATCAGAAGCTGGGTGATTGCCATATACAGGCCGGTACCGGCTGCGATACTGAGAAGGGTGCTGTGTTTCCACTTGTGGATCAGAACGATAACGGCGATGGAGAGGAATTCAGCAAGTCCGTAGTCCGGTGGTGCTACAGCGTCTTTGAGGCAATAGACCACCAGCAGACCGATGGCGGCATAGGGGAGAACTTTTCCCAGATACAAAACGTAGGGGGGAGGAGCTTTTCCTTCCGGGAACAGGAGAAAGGGGAGAAAACGGGTGGTCATGGTCCCCAGAACGACGATAACAATGGTGATGATCTGCTGGTTAACAGTCATTTGACAGCCTCCTTTTCTTTGGGGCGTTTCAGATAGAACCAAGCCACGATGGCAATCATAGAGGGAAGAATAAACTGTTCACTGCCGAACAGAAGGAGGCATAGGGCAGTGCAGATCACGCCGGTGGCGGCGGCGCTGTGGTTGCCGTCCTTTTCCCATTGATCCATAAAGATGACTACGAACAGAGCGGTCATTACAAATTCAATACCAGTGGTATCGAAACGGATAAGATAACCCAGCAATGCGCCAAGGGTAGCGCCGGTGACCCAGTAGATGTGGTTGAGAAGGGTGACAAAGAACATGAACCACCCCTTATCCACGTCCGGCGGCGGGGTAGTGCTGCAATTGATGGTGAAGGATTCGTCACACATCCCGTAGATGAGATAAAATTTTTTCCAGCCGGTGCCGGCATATTTTTCCAGCATGGATATCCCGTAAAAAATATGGCGGGCATTGACCATGAGTGTAAGAAAAAAGGCATATATGGGCTGAAATGTTGACAGCAGTAGATTTACCGTAACGAATTCCATGGAACCTGCAAAAATAAAAAGGCTCATAAAAAGGGGATATAGCAGGGAAAATCCTTTGCTGCGCATCAGAAACCCATAGGACATACCAAGAAAAAGAAAACCTATACAGATAGGCAGTGTGTAAGGAAAGGCAGCTTTCAGTGCTTTTCGTTTCATCCGGTGGTCCTCCGACAGCCAGTGATTGTATTTTCGGTCAGATGCGTTAAAGACTTAAATCTCTAAATATTGACACAAGGTGTATTTTATATTTATTCAGTGTAATTGTCAATTCATTTGGAAAACCGGGGAGCAGGAGCGGCTTGCTGATCAGCCATTTACAGAAAAACAGGGAGATATAGCATAAGAAGCGGTGGGGAAATGTTGCACAGCGAACAGGTTTGACACCCTGTGTATGAAAATAAAAGGTACGGCAAAGCATGGTGCTTTGCCGTACCTTTTGAGGTGCTCTGAAGACAGAGAATAAATACTGCTGGAGGTTACGCTCCCACTGCTTCGAAGTACTGCCCGATGAGCTCATGGGGCAGATATTGGAGATTGATGACGCCGCCGTCCTCTTCTCCAGTCCGCTTGCAGAGGTAGATCTTGCCGTCCTCCGGATCACGGTAGTACTTGCCATAGATGTAGTCCATACCCTTGGCAGCGGGAATGGGGTCCTCCACCGTGCCGGCGTGGGTAACATCAACCACGGCCCACATGGCGGGCGTCTTGTCCGGGGTCCAGTTCTCCTGGGTGGTGTGACCCTGGCCATTGCGGACCTTGTAAAGAAGATCTGTGGGGGCGTAATACCGGCGGTCGCCGGGCTCCACTTCCTCGCCAACCGTCCAGGGCTGGGACAGAGAGGGAGTCTCAGCTGCCTGTTCATCGGGCAGGGAGATGACAGCAGTCTCAATGGTCATACGCATGGTCCGGGCCTCCGCGCCGTCTGCTACAGCTTTACCGGCCAGAATGACCACCTGTTCCTGAGCCTGGGCGGCGTTGGCCTGAGCGGTCTCCAGGCTGCCCTCCAGCGCGGTTACCTGCTTCTGAGCGGCCTGGGCTGCTTCCTGGGCCTGCTGGGCCTCCTGCTCAGCTGCCGCCTTGTCCTGCTGAGCGGTTTCCAGGTCTGCCTCCAGAGATTCCACTCGCTCCTGGTAACCGCTCACATCACCCAGGTACTGCTCGTCCATATGGAAGGAAACATGGTAGGTACGGGTGCTGTGGTCGTAGGTGATGTTATCCACCTGATAGCCGCAGCCCTCAGGAAGGAGGCTACTGTCGCCGGTGATCTGAGGCATATCCCAGTGGATGGCCTCGATCTGCTCCAGGGAGGCCAGCTCTCGCTCGAAGAGAGCCCGGAACTTGCCGCTGCCTAAGCCGTCCACCGGAGACACAGTGCAGCGGATGCTATCGATTTGGGTGCTGTTGTTGTAAAACATGGTGTAACGCTCCTTTTTGAAATAGGTTACAGGAAGATGATCCTGCCGGAAAACTTATGTCGGGAGGTGAGAACCAGAGCAGTGCTGCCGGCATCGTAAGTGGCGGATGTATTGAAGGCGGCCCAGGTGTCCTTTTGGTAGATTCCTCCGGAGAGGCACTCCACTTGATAGAGGAGGGGCGTTGCACCTTCCCGGTCCGTTGCGGGGATAGTAAGGGTATAAGGGTCGGCGGAGCCGGTCCACTGGGCGGCGGAAAATTCTGTGGCGGAGACGGTGGCTCCGGTTTTGACCTGGCGAACCAGACCGCCAAAGGTATCCAGGGTGCTGCCCTCCGGGACGGACACGCCCTTTTCTGCTAGAGCGGCGGCAAGGTCCGCCTTGGCCGCTTGCAGGCGGCTGAGCTCAGAGAATATGCTCATAGCGGCCTCCTTAAATGGCGGCCAGGGCGGCCTCAATATCGCCGGTAAGGGAGACGGTGCCGCCGGAGGTATAGCCTGCGGGAATCTCCACATTGAGGATAGAGAGACCGTCGATCTCCTTGTTGACAGGCCCATTGTTGGGCATGGCACCTGCAACAGATTCTCCGGCGGCGGATACGATGGTCTTGCCAATGAGGACGTCGGCTGCCAGAGCGGTAACGGGAGTGACATCCTGATAGGCTGCGGGGATAGGTTCCACGGTGACAGTGGAGAGGACCTTGCCCTCGGTGGGGGAGATGACCTGCTGAGCCTTGGTGGGGGTAGCAGATTTGGCCTCCGGGTCAATGGATACAGCGCCCTGGCCGCTGTGGTAGCCCTTGGGGACGGTGTAGGCGGGGTCCGCCGCTGTGAGCTTCTTGGCCACGGCGCCGTTGTTGGCCATGGTACCGGCCTTGGCCACACCGTCAGGTCCTACGAAGATCTTGCCGGTAAGTACATCATTTTCAGTTGCGGTGACACTGGAGACGTCCTGATAGTTTTCGAGGATCGCCTCCACGGTAACGTCGGAGAGGCCGTAGTAGCCGCTGTCTGGGGTCACGTTGATTTGGCTTTTGGTGGGTTTGACGGTCTTGGACTGGAGGGTGTAGTTGCCGCCGCCGGCCACGCCGGAGACGGTGCCGCTGCCGTTGTGGTAGCCCTTGGGGATGGTGTAGGTCTCGCCCTCCTGGACGTTGGCGGAGACGGCTCCGTTGTCGGTGATGCCCTCGATGGCAGTGGCCAGAGCGTCCAGCTTGTCGGTGGATTGGGCGAGACCCAAAGCGGTGAGCTTGGCACGGATTTTGTTGCGGCCGGTCTGTAGCCGTGCTACTTCTGTTGAGATACTCATGCGATTACTCCTTCTGCTAAATGGTTTGCAGCAGTGCGTCGATATTGCCTACGGTGGTGTGTACGGCGGCTGAGGTTATAGGCAGAGTGTTGTCGGCCTCCACTTGGCTGGCGGTGTTGACCTCCAGGGTATTCACACCGGTGATCTTCAGGGAGTTTCCCAGCTGGTAGGGGAAGCCGCCCTCACCGTCGGGGAGGGGGAGGCTGCTGTCTTTATAGACTCCTGCCTCTACATCCCAAAGCCTCCAGTAACCGGACGGCCCCGGCACTGGAGGGTGGGCGTTGTATTCTGCAATGCGCTGCTCTGCTTTGGAGAACTCTGTGGGGAGGGAGGGCCACACAGCGTCTCCGCTGAGACTTTCCGGGACTAGGACATGAATGATGTTGGTGTGGCGCAGCTCCTGTTCCCGACGGCCCCGGAGCTGCAGGGCGTAGAAGCCGCTGCGGGAGAGCTGCTCGGCGGTCAATACGGCAGAGACCTCACTTTCGCTGGAGGACAGGGGGATCACATCCAAGGCGTCTCCTGCGGCAAGGAGCATCTCCCAGGTCCAGCCTTCTGGGAATTCCCCGGAGACGGACAGAGTGCAGGCCTTGTTGTCGTACTGCATAGCCAGGATCTGGGCGTCTGCCTGGAGGTGCCAGTTTGAGAAAGTCATCAAGTCGATACCTCCTGGTCAGGTGATGTCAGGCTCTCGCCGACCAAAAGATGAATGATGTTGGTGTGACGGATCTGATCGCCGCAGTGGCCCCGGAGCTGTAGGGCACAGAAGCCGCTGTGGGCCAGCTGTGATCCGGATAAAACGGCAGAGGCACCATCCTCTGTAGGGGTCAGGGGGATGACATCCAGCGTGCCGCTTGTACAGGCGAGCATCTCCCAGGTCCAGCCTTCTGGAAGATTGCCGGTAACAGTGATGGTGCGGGAATTGTTGTCATACTGGCGGGCGAGAAGCGGATCAGTGGCTTCCAGGCGCCAATTGGAGAAAGAGATCAAAATGGATACCTCCTTGCTGAAATGCTTTCTGTGCTGAAACGGGTGGGGGAGAGCTGCTGGATAGGCAGTCCAAAGCGATTCCCACAGATTGCAGGATAGGGGCAGACAGATTGGATGGGACCAGGGAGGTGTTGCAGATGGTGGCTGCCGGTAGGGGTACACTACTGGTGCCTGTTCAAGGATAGTTGTACAGATTGATGCAACGAGAGGAAAATATCCGCCCTGTGCTAATAAATAAAGATCCTGCCGGCGTTTAACGCCGGCAGGACCTTTATCTGAGTAAGTTTTGTATAGTAAGGGGTAGAACGGAATACAGAGGGAACATGTTGCGGAGCGTCAATGGAGGACCTTTTGGATATCCTCGCTCTGGCCCAATACCAGGAGATGTTCCTCCTTGTTGAATACATAGTCGGGGTGAAGGTTGGGACGGATCACACCGTCTTTTATTACGGCAATGACCGTCATGTTGTACTTGGCGCGGAAATTCAACTCCTTCAGGCTCTTACCCAGCCAGCGGGTAAGAGGCATGAGCTCATAAATGGAATAATCGGCGTTGAGGCGGATGCAGTCGAAAATGTTGTCTGAGCTGGCACTGATGGCGATGTTGGAGGCAATCTCGCGTTCCGGATAAATGACCTCGTCAGCGCCGTTGCGCAGGAGAAATTTGGCGTGGGTATCATCGTCAGCTTTGCTGTACACCCGTTTCGCTCCCAGTTCTTTGAGCAGGCTGGTGATCTGCAGGCTGCTGAGAACATTGGAACCCATGCAGACAAAGCAGGCGTCGAAATTTTCCACACTGAAGGAGCGGAGGACGTCCACGTTGGTGCAGTCGCCGATTTTAGCGCTGACTACATGGGGAAGCAAATCCTCCAGAGCTTCTCCGCATTTATCCACTACCATGATCTCACAGCGCTGCTGTGCCAGGGCCATGCACAGATGATGGCCGAAGGAGCCAAGACCGATAATCAAAAAAGACTTCATAAGAGATACCTCGCTTTCTCAGCCGATGGTGATTCGTTCCCTGGGCAGGGTTACGGGAGGGAGCGCCTTTTTTTCCAGCAGGGCTACGGCAAAGGATATGCTGCCCACTCGTCCGCAGTACATCAGGAAGATGATAACACCGCGGCTGATGGCAGACAGGCTTCGGGTAACGCCTGTGCTCATGCCGACGGTTCCGATAGCGGAAAAGACCTCGAAGAGAACCTCCGTCAGAGGAAGGGACTGTACTCCGCAGATCACCAGTGTACCGCTCAGAACCAAAAACAAGTTGGTAAAGAGTACGGAAGTTGCCTTTTTCAACTCCTCGTCACCGATGCTGCGGCCGAAAACATTTGTGCTTTGCTCACGCCGGACACCGGCGATGGTATGCAGCAGAATAACGGCTACCGTGGTGGTTTTGATACCGCCGGCGGTAGAGCCTGGGCTGCCGCCGATAAACATGAGGACCATTGTCAGAAGCATGCTTCCGGAGCTGAGAGCGGCAGTATCCGTCGTGTTGAAGCCTGCGGTGCGCGGAGTAACGGCGTCGAAAAGAGCGGCCAGGATCTGTTCTCCCAGAGGCCGGCCTGCTCCCAGGTTGTTTCTTTCAAAGAGGAAGAACAGTAAGCCGCCGCCGAAAATCAGCAGTGTAGTGGTGGCAAGTACCACTTTTGTCTGCAAACGGTAGCGCCGCCAGTGCAGGTGATTGCGGAGCAGGTCGTCCCAGATCAGGAAACCGATACCACCCACAATGATAAGGCCCATAATGGTCAGGCTGATCAAAGGGTCACCTGCATAGGCAACGAAAGAGGAGTAGGGGCCGGTGTGGGGGCCCATCAGATCAAATCCGGCGTTGCAGAATGCGGAGATGGAGTGCCATACGCCGTAATAGATACCGCGAGCGGGGCCGAACTGCTGTACAAAACGGATGGAGAGGAGAATGGCGCCCAAGGATTCCACCAGTAAAGTGCCGAAGAAGATGCGTTTGACAAAAGGAATGATGCCGTTAAGCTGGTAATGGCTGATACTGTCGACAATGACTTCCCGCTGCCGCAAACCCAGCCGCCGCCGCAGCAGCAGCATGAATAGGGTAGCGATGGTCATAAAACCAAGACCGCCCACCTGAATGAGAGCAATGATGACGATCTGTCCGAACAGGCTCCAGTAAGTACCGGTATCCTGGACAACAAGGCCGGTAACGCATGTGGCGGAGGTGGCGGTAAAGATGGCATCCCCAAAGGAAGCGCCTCCCGGTTCTTGGGTAGACCAGGGCAGCATCAAAAGGCATGTGCCGGTAAGGATAATGATCAGAAAGCCAAGGGCAATGATCTGCAGGCTGGAAAGCTTTGCTTTTGGGCGCCGTTTTCGTTGAAACATAGCAAATTTACCCCCAATGGGTCCATCTGCGGAATCGGCAAGGCTGATGGGAGTGCTTTGGGTCAAGATCCCGCAAAATGGCATAGGTAGTAGATAAAGGTGATGGAAATGCGGCAACTGATACAATATGTAGTATAGCTGATTTATGGTACCATAGATGGTGACTGAACGCAATAGTTCCCGGAGCTTTTTACGGGAACTTCACAGGGGAAGGGCAGACAAGGAAACAGCCCGGCTCGGAACAGCCGGGCTGTAAAATGAGAAGACATCCATTTTCTGAAAGTGCTGTTTTCATAGAAGTGGAAAAATGCCTTTGGATCAGGTACCGGATTGGCTGGCAGATGCTTCCTCAGAGGGAAGAACCGAATAGATGGGAGCATCCGGAGAGGCAGGAATGGTTGGTTCTTCCGGGGCAGGGGCAGTCTCATTGGAAAGATCCTCCTGGACGGGAGGCTGTGTTTCATCTGTGGGGGCTTGGGGAGGAGTTGTCGGCTCCTGGGCGTCGGTTTCCGGTAGAGTCTCTGCGTCAGCAGGTTCCTGTTTCTCGGGAAGAGAAACAGGGGTATCCGTCTTTCCGTGGGTGGTGAAGTAGGTATAGCCGTAAAACTGATCTGTCTGGAGCAGTTCACCGTAGTAGTAAGCCATCAGCTCGCTGACGGTGACCAACTGATATCCCTGCTGGATCAGCCAGGGTACAAGGATATCCACGGCATTTACTGTGCTTTCATAGGAACTGTGCATCAGGACGATCTCGCCATCCAGGCTGGATAGGGACTTTACATAGGAGACGATTTTATCGGTATCCTTGCTCATCCAGTCCTCTGTATCGACAGTCCAGGTGATAACACTGCGGCCGGTGCTGTATTTTACAGTTTTGTTCACAGAGCCGTAAGGGGGGCGCAGGAGGGTGGGGGCAAAACCGACAGCGTCGATGAATGCCTGGTCTGCTGTAGCCAGGTCGTCTAAAAGGGCCGTTGTCTTGAGCTTGCTAAGATCTTTGTGGGCGTTGGAGTGGCTGCCGATCTCACATCCCAGCTCCACCATCCGGCTCAGAGGGCTGGGGCAGTTGGCCACATTTTTTCCTACTTCAAAGAAGGTGGCGACAGCACCATTTTCCTCCAGTATATCCAGGATCATATCTGTGTAGACAGCGTGAGGACCATCATCGAATGTCAGAGCGACCATAGGCTTGGAGGGATCGATGGTGCGGACGGTGGTATCTGGAGCCTCCGGTTCAGGAGGGATCTCTGTGGGCGTTTCCGGTTCCACAGGAGAGGTGTCCTCAGCGGGATCTGTGCTTTCCGGCTCTTTTGTCGGCCTGTCCGATGCCTGTTCGTCATTCTTCTCTTGCCCGGTGGAGGTGCTGTGGTTATGGTCAGGCAGCTGCGGCTTTTCTCCGTGCAGGAATTGTTCTTCATGATCCACAGAAGGAGAGTTGAAGGAAAATGCTGACGTGGAGCATGCTGTGCAGGATATCAGAATTGTCAGAGACAATAATAAAGCAATGATACGGTTCATAGATAAGGGACTTCCTTCGACAGTATTTTACATAAGTCCATTATCCATGGAAGTATCCATCAAAGCAAGAGAGAAACGGTAACAGATTGGATAACAATAGTTACAGTTTATCGCTGTGGCTGTGAGGAGGCTTGTGGGAGGCGTACCACATATTCCAGTGGAGGGAGTAGGCGCGGTAGACCTCCTCACCGGCGCATAGGATCGAGAGATGGTTTACCTCCGGGTGATCGTACAGAAAATCCATTACCGCTTTCAGAACGGCGGCGGCAGCTTTGGACACTGGAAAGCCGAGGGAAGCGGAATCAAAGCAGGAGATGCTCAGGTCACGTTCACCGTGCTCCAGGGACCAGGAGAGCTGCGAGACATACCAGCTGGCCAGATCTTGTGCTGTGGCCAGATAAATAAGGGGCATAGGCAATTGGGAGACCTTTTGCAGAGAGACTTTATCCGTCATAATACCCATCTCCTTCACAATTTCTTGACATAATTTACAAATATTTCATGAATGACATCGGTTTGTAACTTGAGTGATGGACGGTGATTTGGTATACTGTGTCTCGTGAAAGAATTTATGTGAAAGCTGGATCTGGCCGTAAATTTCCTATGAGAGCGGCTTTTTTATCGGGAAAGGAGACAACAGTGCAGAAGATCGTACCATCTTACAGCGGAACGCTGCGCAGCCATCTGGTGGAAGTGCCCCATTGTATCGCAGAGTGTTCCGGCATCCGGATTTTTGGCCGGCGCATCAAATCCCTGGTATTTTCCACAGATGTAGCCATCATCAAGAACATCAATGGCGACGCGATCATCGCCGTGTACCCTTTTACCCCCCAGCCCAGCATCGCCCAGGCGATCATCAGCGTGTCCGATGTACCGGTATTCGTCGGAGTGGGCGGCGGCGTGACCAATGGCCGGCGCAGTGTCCGGCTGGCCACCTATGCGGAGCATCAGGGGGCTTTCGGTGTAGTGGTGAATGCGCCCATTGCGGATGAGACGATCGCTCAGATCAAGGAAGTGGTGGATATCCCAGTGATTGCCACCATTGTTTCCGATCAAATGGATGTAGAGAAACGGATTGCCAGCGGAGCGGATATCCTCAACATTTCCGGAGCGGCCCAGACGCCGGAGATCGTGAGAAAGGTGCGGGAAAAGTACCCGGATATCCCCATTATCGCCACTGGCGGCCCCACGGATGAGAGCATCCTGGAGACGATCCAGGCGGGGGCAAATGCCATCACCTATACACCGCCTACCAACGGAGCGCTCTTTGCGGAGAGCATGCGGCGGTACCGTGCCCGGTATGCAGCAGAGGAGTGACCAGCGTCACTCCTCTGTTTCTGTTTTTTCGGCGGAAGCTGGCTGGATGGGCAGATCCACCAGCCCCTCCAGGTCCGCCGTGGTAATGGTGAGAATATCCTCGTCAGTAGGGGAGGAGAGAGCCGCTACCCGGTTGGCCTGGTTGGCCACGATCCGCTCGAACAGGTTGCGGACGTCCCGGGCGTTGCCGAAGTTTTGGTCCCGATCCTCGTAAAGTTCTTCCAAGTGCTCTTTGATGGCCTGTGCCGCCTGGTCATCCAGCCGGTAGTCGTTGCTTTTTACCCGGCCGAGAAAGATGTCGTAGAGCTGCTGTCCATTGTAGTCTGCGAAAAACAGGTACTTGTTGAACCGGGATTTCAGTCCGGGATTACTGTCAATGAACCGGGGCATGAGGCTGGCGTACCCCGCTACGATGACCACGAAGTCGTCCCGGTGGTCCTCCATGGCTTTGAGAATGGTGTCAATGGCCTCCTGGCCGAAGTCCTTGTCGGCGTTTTCGGGAGCCAGGGAATAGGCCTCGTCAATAAACAGTACGCCGCCCAGGGCTTTCTGAACCACCTCCTGGGTCTTGATGGCGGTTTGTCCTACATAGCCGGCCACCAGACCGCTGCGGTCCACCTCTACCAGGTGACCCTTGCTGAGAAGGCCCAGGGCATTGAAGATCTTGCCGATGATCCGGGCCACGGTGGTTTTTCCAGTTCCAGGGTTGCCGGAGAATACCAGGTGCAGGGACATGTCCGGGCATTTGAGGCCGCGCTCTTTCCGAAGGGCGCGGACCTTTACCAGATTGACCAGACTGTCTACATCTTTTTTGACTTCCTCCAGGCCAATAAGGCTGTTGAGCTCAGCCATGGCTTCCTCCAGAGTGGGCTTTGGAGGCTCTTCCTCCTGGACGGGCTCCTCGGCGGCGGGGGGTTCCGGCGGAGACACCGGGGAGGGGTCCTCCGCAACCGGCAGAGGGTCCAGAGGGCTGCGGGAAGGCTGATTGGGCGTGCCGAAGAAATCGTTGTAGAGGCTGCGGGACTTGTCCCGGGAAATGACCCGGCTGAACTCGTCCATGATATCGTTAAGCTCTTTGGCGGAATTTCTGTGGGGCTGGTGGGAAGAGCCCAGATAGTGCTCCGGACCGGGGGTCAGGGAGATGAGGGTTACACCGGCCTTGTCGCATACGCTGGTGAGCTGGTCATAGAGAAGTGTGATGCGCTTGCTCTCCGCGAAGGAGAAGTCCCCGTCATAGGCGGCGCACAACATCAGAAGATTTTTCTGGATCTCAGCAAAGGTGCGGCTGAAGCTGGTGCCTTGACGGGCGTCGTTGTCAGCCAGCCGCTGGAAAAATTCCGGGATGCCCACGGTGTAGCCGGGATGGTTTCGGTAGTAATCGATGGCCTTGTCAAACTGGGAGGAAGTAAACTGTACTGGCCGGTCTGAGTAGATCTGACTGATGCCATAGAGATCGCCGCCGCGCTTGTCTGAACCCGACCACAGGAAGAGTGCACAGGCCCGGAAATAGGCGTCTACCTCCTGGGTAGTGATATTCAGTTCCGGCGGCAAACTCTGGCAGAAGTGTTTCACGCTGTCGGCGTAGTCCTGATGGAAATTCTTACTCATGTATGCCTCCACTTTGAGGAAGTTTATTTGAGAAGTAGTATAGCATATTAAAAGCAGGAAATAAAGTAGTTTGACAGCCAGGCCAAATTTACATAAAAATTAATGAGTTCTGTACTTGACGGGGCAGAAGGAACAAGATAGGATAAATAAGACAGACATATTTCTGAGCAGAGGGACAGCCTGCTTCTGCTGCCGGCAAACTGCTGAGAGTGAGAGTGTGTCTGAATCACGGGGCCATAGGCCGACGGAGGACATAATGGAGATTTCCCGAACGACAATGAAGAAGCTGTTGCTGCTGATTGCGTTTGCAGCATTGGCTTTTACGATATTCCAGTGGATAGATGGTGTAGCGGTAGCGCTGAGCTTCCTGGTAGAGCTGCTGTCGCCTTTCCTGAGCGGAGCTGCGCTGGCATTCATATTGAATGTACCCATGCGCTTTTTGGAGCGAAATCTGTTTTCTTGGGCAGGCAAAAACAGCAAGGGTAAGGAACGCCTGCCAAAGAGCTTGGTCCGTGTTCTGAGCCTGCTTCTCACATTCGTTGTGGTAGCGCTGGTGGTGATGCTTCTGGTTCTGGTGGTGGTGCCGCAGCTGACAGAGACGATCGCGGGATTGTCTGTAACGATTCAAAACGCTGTAACGAAAGCTCTTCTCTGGGCCGAAGATCAGTTTTCTAATAATCCCCAGATCGTTGCTTGGCTGGAAAATCTCACCATTGATTGGCGTTCTATTGACTGGGAGTCTATTCTCACCAGTGTGGCGGATTTTCTTCGCAATGGTGCAGGGGATGTTCTTAATTCCACGATTTCGGCAGCCAAGAGCATGGTCAGTGTCCTGACCTCGTCCTTCATTGCTTTTGTATTTGCCTGCTATATCCTGCTGCAGAAGGAAAAATTGGGGCTGCAGTGCCGGAAGGCTCTCTTTGCGCTGCTGCCCAAGAAAGCTGCGGAGCGGATTATTTCCGTATGCAGTCTCAGCCATCGAGTATTTTCCAGCTTTATCACCGGGCAGTGCGTGGAGGCAGTGATCCTGGGCACCATGTTCTTTGTGGCGATGTCGATCCTGAAGATGCCCTATGCTCTGCTGGTGGGGTGCCTGATCTCTGTCACGGCCCTGATCCCTATTGTCGGTGCTTTCATCGGCTGCGGAGTGGGAGCTTTCCTGATTTTGATGGTGTCTCCCATGCAGGCTTTGATCTTTGTGATCATGTTCCTGATCCTTCAGCAGGTGGAAGGAAACCTGATCTACCCCCACGTAGTGGGCAGTTCTGTGGGCCTGCCCTCCATATGGGTCCTCTTTGCCGTCACCATTGGCGGCAGTCTCATGGGTGTATTGGGGATGCTCCTTTTTATTCCGCTGACATCGGTGATTTATACCCTGTTCCGGGAATTTGTCTATGATCGCCTGCGGGAGAAAAATATCCGGGTAAAATGAGTAAATAGGTAAGAAAAAGCCGTCCGGGCAAGTTGCCCGGGCGGCTTTTGTATCCCTATGGTTATGTTTTTCGCAGCCAATCCGGCAGAGAACGGCTTCGGACACCGGAGACGATGCCCATAGCGGCGTAGAGTGTTACGATGGAACTGCCGCCATAGCTGAAGAAGGGGAGAGTCAATCCGATGACCGGCATGACGAACAGGCACATACCGATGTTTTCCACGGTCTGGAAGATCAGCATGGTTCCAAATCCTATACAGATCAGGCTGCCCATGGTGCTCTTGGCGATTCGGGCGGTCTGGAAGCAGCGCCAGATCAGCAGGAATTCCAGAATGATGATGGCGAGGCACCCCACCATCCCCAGCTCTTCGCCGCATACAGCGAAGATGAAGTCTGTCTGCCGTTCGGGAAGATTTTCTGAGAAGGTTGACTGGGTCTGGATACCATTGAAGAGCCCCTGGCCGAAAATACCGCCGGAACCGATAGCCATCAGGCTTCTGGTCTGCTGCCAGCCCACGCCCTTAGGATCATAGCTGTGGTCAAAGAGGACAATAAATCGCTGCAGCATATGGCTGGGGAGCTTTTCCAGCAGGACCAGCGCGCCGATGCCTATGCCCATCAGGCTGAAGCCGGCTACGAACCAGTACCAGGCAAGGCCGGCGGCCAGGGCCATACCGGCGTAGATCATGAGATATACCAAGCCGCTGCCGGCATCGGAAGAGATAGCTACGATCCAGAGGAACATGAGCCCCGCATGGGCTGCCGGCCAGAAGAGGGAATCGAGTCCCCGCATTTTCCGATTGTCCCGGAACCAGGCTATCTGCCGGGCCAGGAGGATTGTGAAAGTCAGTTTCACGATCTCCGACGGCTGAATGCTGGTAGGGAGCCAAGAGGCAGACAACCAGGACTTGTTTCCGTATTTGCCTGTACCCAGCGGGGTGAGCAGCAGGGCGATAAAGCCCAGGTTAAAGAGGAAGAACCATTTCCATTTCTCGGAGTAGTGCTCCACGTCCAGCGTAGAGAAAATGAAATAGGCAAACAGTCCGATGACTGCCGCTGCCGCCTGGACGATGACCTCTCGGTAACTTCCGGTATAGTTGGTAGCGCTGGCGATCAGGATGATGCCATAGATGGTGGATACCAGGCAGAAGCCCAGCAGCACCATATCTGCTTTTTTCACGATATATTTAATAGCGCCCAAAGTCTGGGCGAAAATGGACAATGGCATCGCCTCCCGGAATCGATTCGGAATAAGTGTACCACAGATGGCATATTCTGTAAACCGCGGTTTTTTTCTTTTGTGTAAACTTTTATCCCTTGCTTCCGGCAAATATTTTTTCTGAGAGGGGGCACACCGGCGTTTTATTTTCGTCTTTATTTATGGTACGATAAAAGCATCATCAAAGCTGCAAAAGAAAATGGAGGTAAGGATATGAAAAAGATGCTCTCTCTGTTTCTTGGAGCTGTACTGCTGGTGAGCGCCGCCCTTCCGGCAGCGTTGGCGGCAGATACCGCTGACGCGAAGCTTACCCAGATCACCCAATCCGTAAAGAGTGCCCTTGACCTGGATACGGAGGCCTATTCCTCCTTCCATGGGGACTATGAGGAGCAGGAGCTGGCTCCTGTGTGGAACCTTTATTGGGACGGAGATACGGGCTCCTTATCGGTGACCGCCCTGGAGGACGGTACCATCGTCAACTATTATCTCAACAGTGCGGAGACAAGCTCCGATTCCCAGGATATGCCCACTTTTCCCCAGGGTGACCCGCAGCAGGCCAAAGCTGCTGCCCAGGCTTTCCTGGACAAGGTGTTGGTTACGAACGTGGAGTCTGTTGTTTTGGAGGAACCGGAGGACCTTTCCAGTTTGGACAGCGACACATTCCATTTCAACGGTACTGTCCTGCTCAATGGTTTGCCTTCCCCTCTCAGCTATTCCCTTACCGTCCGGGCCTCTGACAATCAGGTGACCCGGTTTTGGCGGGATGTGCCTGAGACCACCTTCCTGGGGGGTATCCCCGGTGCGGAGGCCAACGAATCCCAGGCCGACGCTGCAGCGGCGCTCAAGAGCACCTTGTCTCTGCGGCTGGAGTACATTCTTCCTGATGACGACAGTACCCAGGCGGTGCTTTGTTACTTGCCGGACCCTGTCCACGAGTTCTATGTAGATGCCAAGACCGGCGAGCTGGTGGATCTGACTGCCCTGGAGGAGGAGATGCTCCGGTCCATGGGGATGGGCGGCGCCGGGGCGGACAACGGAGCGTCCCAGGATACCGCCACAGAAGGGGATTCCCTGACCGATGCGGAGCAGGCGGGGATCGCCCAGATGGAGGGAGTCCTCTCCTCCCAGAAGCTGGACAGCACTTTGCGTTCTGTTTCTGAGTATGGCCTTACCGGCTATGAGTTGGTTTCTGCCCGATTCTCTGTAGGGGAGGCGGACGGGGACGAGGCAGCACCGGTGACCTGCGTCCTTCGCTACAGCCGCTCTGCGGGGGAAGAGGTATATACCCGCACTTTCACGGTGGATGCCCGCACCGGCGATGTTCAGTGGCTCTATTCCTACATCCCCTGGGATGAGGATTCCAAGGCTGCGCTCAGTGAGGCGGAAGCCCAGGCCAAGGCGGAGGCCTTCCTGGAAGCCTACTATGGGGAGCAGTTTTCCCACCTGGCTCTTTACGAGACCTCTGGTGAAGAGATCGAGCTTGCAGACAGCGATACATCAGTCTCTTCCTACTCCTTCCGGTTTGCCCGACAGGAGAACGGCTATTTCTTCCCGGATCATTATTATACGGTCCGTATCGATTCCACAAATGGGTCGGTGTGCGGCCTGAATTACCAGTATGATGAGGAAACTACCTTTGCCGCCCCGGAGGGTATCATCTCCCCCGATGCTGCGCTGGATGCCTGGGTGGATACCTATGAGGTGACGCTGGCGTATCTGCTGGTACCTCAGAAGCTTACCGGTTCCGACCCGGTGATCCAGCGGCTGGAGCAGATGGGACTGACTGCTTTCTACTATCTGAAGCTGGGCTATGCCATGGAGCGTAAGGACAGCTACCGGGGCATTGACGCCAAGAGCGGCCAGCCCATGGGATATTCCTGGCAGTCTGAGGATGCGGGCCTTACCTACAGTGACATTGCCGGTTGCTGGGTGGAGGATGATGTGATGCGTCTGGCCCAGTTCAATGTGGGATATGCCGGTGGTGTGTTCCAGCACAGCAAGGATCTTACCCAGTGGGATTTTGTATGCCTTCTCTACAGTCTCAGCTACTATCCTCTGGACCCTGCGGCAGCTACGGAGATGGAGCGCAATGAGGCCTATGCCGCAGCTTACCGGATGGGAGCTCTGACCCGAGCGGAGCGTGACGACGGGAAGGTCCTCACCAGAGGCGAGCTGGTGCGCTGCCTTCTGGATGCTGCGGGCTATGGTTCTGTGGCCCGACTGGAGGGGATCTTCACCTGTTCCTATTCTGACCGTGATACCATTTCTGAAAGTGAACTGGGCTATGCCGCCCTGGCCCAGGGCCTGGGACTGATCAGCGGAACGTATGCCGGCGGCAGTACCGCCACACGGGGTCAGGCAGCGGCTATGCTGTGCCGCCTGATGGAGCGGTAAGCGGAGGGCTTTTTTTCCGTGCCCCCTTTCCAGAGGAGATAATCTGTGGTATACTCTCCAGTTGAGTATGAAGACGGAGGGACAGCAATGGAGTATCTCTCACACAGTGAACAGGAGACGGAGACGCTGGGGATGTCTCTGGCCCGGCAGCTCAAAGCGGGGGACGTGGTGGCCTACCGGGGGGACCTGGGGGCGGGGAAGACTGCTTTTACCCGTGGCCTTGCTCGTGGCTTGGGCTGTACCGGACGGGTGACCAGCCCTACCTTCACCATCGTTAATGAGTACGAAGGTGAGATTCCTCTGTTTCACTTCGACCTCTACCGTTTAGGGGATGAGGAGGAGCTGTGGGACATTGGCTGGGAGGACTATCTCAGCCGGGGCGGCGTGTGTGCTGTGGAGTGGAGCGAGAGCTTCCCGGAGGCCTTGCCGCCGGACTGTATCACGGTGACCATCTGCCGCTGCCCGGAGCAGGATGACTGGCGGCGTATTACCATAGAGGGGGTGTCCCAATGATGATTCTGGCGCTGGAAACTACAGCCAAGGCGGCCTCCTGTGCGGTGCTGCAGGACGGGATGCCTCTGGCCACCGCCTGGCAGGCTACTGGTCTTACCCACAGTCGGACCTTGATGCCTATGGTGGAGGATATGCTGAAAAACAGTGAGCTGACCCTGGAGGCCATCGACGCCATCGCTGTGGCGGCAGGCCCGGGTTCCTTTACCGGCCTGCGGATCGGCATCGCTGCGGTGAAAGGCCTTGCCTGGGCAGCGGACAAGCCCTGCATCGGAGTGTCCACCCTGGAGGCTATGGCCTGGCCTCTGGCCCATGTGACGGGAACCATTGTCTGCGCCATGGATGCCAGGAGGCAGCAGATTTATAACGCGGTGTTTGCCGCCGACGGCGGAGGGCTCAGGCGACTGTGTCCCGACCGGGCCATTTCCCTGGCAGAGGCGGCGGAGGAACTGCGGAGCGTTTCCGGTCCTATCACCGTAGTGGGAGACGGCTGGAAGCTGTGTACGGATTTCCTGACGGAGCAGGGGATTGCCTGTGAGGCTGCCCCAGCACACCTGCGGCTCCAGAGTGCTGTGGGGGTGGCCATGGCGGCGGAAAAGCTGGGAAAGGAAGTCTGGGTGTCTGCTCAGGAGCTTGCTCCGGTGTATCTTCGCCTCAGCCAGGCGGAGCGGGAGCGGCTGGCCCGGCTGAATCAGGCCTGACATTCTGGCTTTTGCCGGGAACGAAGCGTAATGTTACAGAAAGCCCCAGGACGAAAAAGTCCTGGGGCTTTTTTGTTGCCGTTTTTATAAATGTAAAAAACTGACCCCATTAAAAATGGTATATCTGATGCTTTGATGGGATCAGATTTCTTGCTATACTACAGCAAACCAACCAAAAAGGAAGTGCGGATTATGAAACGGATCGTCAGTATTCAGGATATCTCCTGCCTGGGCAAATGCTCCCTCACAGTGGCGCTGCCCATCATCTCTGCCATGGGAGTGGAGTGCTCCATTGTTCCCACGGCGGTACTGTCCACACATACCATGTTCCAGAACTTTACCTGCAAGGACCTGACGGACCAGATCGGGCCCATTGCGGATCACTGGAAGAGTGAGAACATCGTTTTTGACGCCATCTATACCGGCTATCTGGCCTCCAAAGAGCAGATCGGCGATGTCTGCGCATTTTTTGATACGTTCAAGACGAAGGATAACCTCATTGTAGTGGACCCGGTGATGGCGGACAACGGTAAGCTTTATCCTGCTTTCGGCCCCGATTTCCCGGCGGAAATGGCCAAGGTCTGCGCCAAGGCGGATCTGATCGTGCCCAATCTCACGGAGGCCAGCCTTCTCACCGGCCTGCCCTACCGGACGGAGTACGACGAGGAGTATATCCGGGAGATGCTGCAGGCTCTGGCCAAGCTGGGACCCCGGTATGTGGCTCTCACCGGCGTCAGCTTTGAAAAGGGCCGACTGGGTGTGATGTATTACGATCGGGAGAAAAATGAATACGGCAGCTATTTTGCTGAGCACCTGCCTGCCAGTTTCCACGGTACTGGCGATGTGTTTGCCTCCACCTGCGTGGGGGCGCTGATGCGGGGATTGCCTCTGGGAGATGCCCTGGCTTTGGCGGCGGATTACACGGTGGAGTGTATCCGGCTGACGCTGGCCTCTCCCGAAGCCAAGTGGTACGGGGTAGAGTTTGAAAGTGCCATTCCCTACCTGGTGGGCAGGCTGTCCTGAGAGGAAAATGGAGGGCGACAGCATCTTGCATTTTTCCACGTCCTGTTGTACAATACACCCTGGAATAAGAGATGGAGTATGTGCAGGTGGGCGGAATATGGTAACTGGACCTT
This sequence comes from uncultured Eubacteriales bacterium, assembly GCA_900549475.1. Classification (GTDB taxonomy): domain Bacteria; phylum Bacillota; class Clostridia; order Oscillospirales; family Oscillospiraceae; genus Pelethomonas. The sequence continues at coordinate 136,513 of UROF01000002.1, read as the reverse complement.
TCGCTCTGCTCCGTCGTGTATTTAGGAAGGGAGTATTGCTGCCATGTTTAACGAAAAAGTCCATGTTGTTGACCACCCTCTGGTGGCTCATAAGCTGACCATCCTGCGGGATAAGAATACCTCCACTAAAGATTTCCGGGAGATCGTGTCTGAGATCGGTATGCTTCTCACCTACGAGGCTACCCGTGACCTGCCTCTGACGGAGAAGGAAGTGGAGACCCCCATCTGCAAGACCATGGCTCCCACTCTCAAGGGCAAGAAGTTTGCTGTGGTGCCGATTCTCCGTGCGGGCCTGGGCCTGGTGGACGGCGTGCTGCGGATGGTACCCTCCGCCCGGGTGGGCCACATTGGCCTTTACCGCAACGAGGAGACCTTGGAGCCGGTGAAGTATTTCTGCAAGATGCCCAAAGATATTGCGGAGCGGGACATCCTGATTGTGGACCCCATGCTGGCCACCGGCGGTTCCGCTGCGGCTGCCATTGGCTTTATGAAGGAGTACGGCTGCGCCAATATCAAGCTCATGGTGCTGCTGGCTGCTCCCGAGGGCATTGAGCGCATCCAGAAGGAGTATCCCGACGTGGATATCTACTGTGGCGCGGTGGACAGCCATCTCAACGAGCACGGCTACATCGTTCCCGGTCTGGGCGATGCCGGTGACCGGATCTTCGGTACCAAGTGATGCGTTTTTGATTTTATGGTATGCCGCGGCCTTATGGCCGCGGCATACGCAATATATGCAGTAATAGGCCAAAATGAGGGGGAGGAAAGGTGCCATGGGGTCCAATTATGATTTGCAGGTTCAGCGGGCAAAGGAGGCCTTTCTGCGCTGGGACAACAGGCTGATCGCGGAGAAGTTTTCTCTCAGAAGGGACAGTCAGTGGATTTATCTGCCCTATTTGGGACGAATGCATCGGATCAACTGTGAGACCGGCGATGTGGAGGAGCAGGCCGGCCAGTGGCGGCCGGGCAGCTTTGGCGCCCATATGGCCATCTTTGATGCCCTGTGCCGGGAGACGGTAGGGACGCTGAGCGGCAAGTGGTCCACGGTCAATCATCTGGAGGGACTTCACCATCCGGGAGTGGGAGAGGAGACCATGTACGGCGATATAGCCCTTGCCTTTTCCGGCAAACAGGAGCAAATCCGGCAGATTGGTGCACAGTGGGGGGCGGAGCCTTTCCCTGTGGGAGATGCTGCGTTTGTCCTGCGGATTTTCCCATTTCTCCCCATGGTGTTCCAGTTCTGGGAGGGGGATGAGGAATTTCCGCCTCAGATCCGGCTGCTTTGGGACAGCAATATGCTCTCTTTCGTCCGCTATGAGACCATATGGTATATTGCGGCAGATTTCCTGGGGGAGATGAAGCGCCGGCTGTGTCCGTAAAGCTGTGGGCCGAATGCACAAATATGAGCAGGAAAATTTGTCAGGCTGCCAGAAAAAACTGAAGGGCAGATTCTTGCATTTTGATCCATCCCATTTTATAATATAACTACAATCTAAGAATGATAGCTGTAAGGAAGTGCTTCGCGCACGGGCTGAAACTATCACTCCGGCTTTCGCTTGAGTGTTTCAAATCCTCCGGGGTTTGAAACATTTTTTGTTACCGGGGTGTGTCGCACCATATGGATGACGGAAAAGGAGGAAAATGCTATGTATATTCTGGCAAACGGACGGCTCATTACCCGGGACAGCGCCTTGCCCTACCTGCAGGACGGCGGTGCAGTCATCGACGGGACCAAGATTTTGGAAGTAGGTGCCACTGCCGACCTGAAAGCGAAATATCCCCAGGCGGAATTTATTGATGCCAAGGGCGGGGTCATCATGCCGGGCCTGGTCAATGCCCATACCCACATCTATTCCGCTCTGGCCAGAGGCCTCTCCATCAACGGCTTCAACCCCACCAATTTCTTTGAGGTGCTGGACGGCCAGTGGTGGTATATCGACCGCCACCTGACCCTGAAGGGGACCCGGGCCAGTGCTGATGCCCTGTATATGGACTGCATCAAGCAGGGCGTCACCACCATCTTTGACCATCATGCCTCTTACGCGGAGATCCCCGGCTCCCTGTTTGCCATTGCGGACAGCGCCAAAAAGTTTGGGATCCGTTCCTGCCTGTGCTACGAGGTCAGTGACCGGGACGGGGAGGAGAAGTGCCTCCAGGCCATCCAGGAGAACGCAGATTTTATCACCTACTGTGAGAAGAATCCCAGCGATATGCTGGCGGCCATGTTTGGTGGCCATGCCCTCTTTACCATCTCCGACAAGACCTTTGACCGGATGGTAGAGGCCAATAATGGCCGTACCGGCTTCCATATCCACGTCTCCGAGGGCATGAACGATGTCTACGACAGCCTCCAGAACTATGGCCGCCGCCCGGTCCAGCGGCTCCAGGATCATGATATCCTGGGTCCCAAGACCATTCTGGGCCATTGTATCCATGTAAATACCGCCGAGATGGAGATTATCCAGGCAACCGGCACTATGACGGTGAACAACCCGGAGAGCAACATGGGCAATGCTGTGGGATGTTCCCCCATCCTCCAGCTCATGAAGCGGGGCATTACCGTGGGCCTTGGTACCGATGCCTACACCAATGACATGCTGGAGAGCATCAAAGTGGCCCTTACCATCCAGCGCCATAACGCCTGCCTTCCCAATGTGGGCTGGTGCGAGGTGACGGATATGCTCTTCAAGAATAACCCCATCATCGGGGAGAAGTACTTCGGGGTGCCTCTGGGCAAGCTGGCTCCCGGTGCCGCTGCCGACGTGATCGTCATGGACTACAAGCCCTTCACCCCCTTCTCGGACGAGAACATCGACGGGCACATGCTCTTTGGCATGACCGGCCGGCAGTGCCAGACCACCATCTGCAATGGAAAACTGCTGATGAAGGACCGGGAGCTGGTGGGCATCGACGAGGAGGCCATCAACGCCCATATCCTGGAGGAGAGCAAAAAGCTCTGGGGCGAACTAAACCACCGTGCGTATTAAACCAATAAAATTGAGACGGAGGGATACAGCACCATGCGAGAGTTTGAGATTTTAATAGAGGACATCAACCCCTGCGGCGGAAGCCAATTTGCTAAGCGCGAAATTCTGGAGGCAGAGGCGGAGAGCCCGGAGGACTATGTCGCCAAAAACGGGCGCTTCCCGATCCTCTCCCAGGAGGTCAACGCCGACGGGGATACGGTCATCACCACTGGCGACGGCCACGGGAATATTGTCAAATACACGTTCACCGAATAACCCCCGCAGCACCTGCCTGCCGGCTCCGTCCTGGCCCGCAGCGGCCCGCACAGCCGGAAAACTGACAGAGGAGGAGAATTGTCTATGTCTGAGTTAATGATTCCCATTCCCTTTCGGGAACTGATGACCTGGATCACCACGGAGTACGACCGGGAGGGCTCCGTATTCGGCGTCCACCGGCCCTACAAAGCCGGGGAGAAGAAGCTGCCCATCTTCGGCGGCGAGACCATCGAGACCCCTTTCGGCCCCGCGGCCGGTCCCAATACCCAGCTGGCCCAGAACATCATCGCGTCCTACTTCGCCGGTGCCCGGTTCTTTGAGCTGAAAACCGTCCAGAAGATGGATGGTGCGGAGCTGGCGGCCTGCATCAGCCGTCCCTGCATTTTGGCGGAGGACGAGTGCTACAACTGCGAGTGGAGTACGGAGCTGTATGTCCCCCAGGCCTATGAGGAGTATGTAAAGGCCTGGTGCGCTTGTAAGATGATGGCCAAGGTCTATGGCCTGGGCGATCCCAACGGCTTTATTTTCAATATGTCCGTGGGCTATGACCTGGAGGGCATTAAGGGTCCCAAGATCGACAAGTACCTCAATGAGATGCTGGATGCGGCGGGTACCCCCATTTTCCAGGAGTGTATCAAGGTACTCAAGGAGATGTTCCCCCAGGAGAGCGCCTATATTGATACCATTCCTGCCCGGGTGTCTGACAGTGTCACTGTCTCTACCCTCCATGGCTGCCCGCCGGATGAGATCGAGCGCATTGCCTCCTACCTTATCACGGAGAAACATCTGCACACTTTTGTCAAGTGCAATCCCACCATTCTGGGCTACCAGTCTGCCCGGGATATCCTGGATGGCATGGGCTATGATTACATCGCTTTCGATGAGCACCACTTCAATGAGGACCTCCAGTACAGCGACGCCATCCCCATGTTCCGCCGCCTTCTGAAGCTGGCGGGGGAGCAGGGCCTGGAGTTCGGTCTCAAGCTCTCCAATACCTTCCCGGTGGATGTCAAGCAGAATGAGCTGCCCAGCGAGGAGATGTACATGGCGGGCAAGAGCCTCTTCCCCCTGACCATTGAGATGGCCCGGCGGATCAGCAAGGAGTTTGACGGAAAGCTTCGGCTCAGCTACTCCGGCGGCGCCGACTTCTTCAATATCGACAAGCTCTTTGCCTGCAACATCTGGCCCATTACGATGGCTACCACGGAGCTGAAGCCCGGCGGTTACCAGCGTTTCAAGCAGATCGCTGAGAAACTGGAGATGCTTCGCTTCCATCCCTTCACTGCGGTGGATGTGGAGAAGGTGGAGGCCCTGGCCATTGCCATCCGCAGCGACAAGTACCATGTGAAAGCTGTCAAGCCTCTGCCCCGGCGGAAGCTCTACAGTAAGGTGCCTCTCATTGACTGCTTTACCGCTCCCTGCAAGGGCGGCTGTCCCATCGGCCAGGATATTCCCGAGTACATCGAGCTCTGCCGCAAGGGCAAGTACGCCCGGGCTCTGGAGGTGATCCTGGAGAAGAACCCCCTGCCTTTCATCACCGGTACCATCTGCGCCCACCACTGTATGGACAAGTGCACCCGGAACTTCTATGACCAGTCTGTTCAGATCCGTGCCACCAAGCTGGTGGCGGCGGAGCGGGGCTATGACACGGTGATGAAGAAGCTCCAGACGCCTACCCCGGTTTATGATGGTAAGAAGGTGGCTATCGTAGGCGGCGGCCCCACCGGTATGGCGGCGGCCTACTTCTGCGCCAGAGCCGGTATCCCCACTACCCTCTTTGAGAAGGAGAACGTCCTGGGCGGTATCGTCCGCCAGGTGATCCCTGCCTTCCGCATCAGTGATGAGGCCATCGAGAAGGATGCGGCCATCATGAAGAAGATGGGCGTGGAGGTGAAGCTGGGTGCCCCCGCTCCTGCTGTGGAGGAACTAAAGAAGCAGGGTTATACCCATATCCTCTTCGCCGTGGGCGCCTGGAAAGCCGGAAAGCTGGATATTGCCGGCAATGTAAAGCCCGTCATCAGCTGGATGAAGGACGTGAAGGCCGGTAAGGTGGAGCCTTTGGGCCATGTGGCTGTCATTGGCGGCGGCAACACCGCCATGGATGCGGCACGGCTGGCCCTCCGCTGCGGCGCGGAAAGCAGCACCTTGGTTTACCGCCGTACCAAGAAGTATATGCCTGCTGACGCTGAGGAGCTGGAGCTGGCTATCGCCGACGGCGTGCAGTTCCTGGAGCTGGTGAGCCCTGTGGAGCAGAAGGACGGCAAGCTCCTGTGCCGGAAGATGGTACTGGGTGCTCCTGATGCCTCCGGCCGCCGTTCCCCGGTGGAGACCGACGAGATGGTGGAGATCCCCTGTGACACCGTTATCTCCGCTGTGGGCGAGAAGGTGGACAGCGAGTTGCTGGCCTCCTATGGTGTGACCGTTAATGAGAAAGGCCGCCCCGGCTTTGAAACCAACCTGCCCGGCGTTTACGCCGCCGGCGATGTGCTCCGGGGCTCCGCCACGGTGGTGGAGGGTATCGCCGATGCTTCTGCTTTTGCTGAGGCTGTTATCGGCAGCGCCTACGAGGCCAAGATCCCTCACATCGCCCATGCTTCCCGGGCCGATGCCATTGCCCGGAAGGGTATCCTCTGTGAGAGTGCCAAGTGTGAGGGCGACCGGTGCCTGAGCTGCAACGTGGTGTGCCAGTGCTGCGCCGATGTGTGCCCCAACCGGGCCAACGTGGTCATTACGCTGCCTGACGGCCGGCCGCAGATCCTCCACGTGGACCGTATGTGCAACGAGTGCGGCAACTGTGCGGTGTTCTGCCCCTACGACAGTGCTCCCTACAAGGAGAAGTTCACCCTGTTCCATGACCGTGCGGGCTTTGACGAGAGCCCGGCCAACAGCGGCTTCCTGCCTCTGGGCGGACGGAAGGTGCTGGTGCGGTTGGATGGCAAGGTATTCGAGGCGGATCTGGACAAGGATAACGATCTGCCTGCGGAGATCGATGCTCTGATCTATACCATTCTGGTCAATTACGCCTATCTCCTGGGATAAGCAGATAAAAGATAAGGACCGTGGAGAATCTTTTTGGATTCTCCACGGTCCTTTTTTGTTGTAGATTTGCCTGTGTCACATCCGTCGGGCGGGCACGCTGACAGAGGGAACCATCTTGCGGTACCACTTGCGCATATGCCAACCAACGGTTGCCGACATCTCCCGGGAGGCTACCATCTTGTCCGCCAAGGTCAGCACCCAGCCCTCAGAATTTTTGGGAATAGGTGCCAGTGGGAACATATGGCTGGTAATAGCCGAACGCTGCCGCTCATCCAGTCCAAAGAGCCGGTTGGCTCTCCGGGCGGCCATAGCGCCATGCACAAACGCATGCATATGAGTCAGGCGGCGCAGGCCGGAATAATGGCGTAGGAACTGCTTATGGGCGTCGCTTCGCCAATCGTAACCGAAGAAGTCGTGCAGCAGGGCGGCCCGGGTCACGGCCTCGACCCGCTCCTCACGCATGTGAAATTTCCTGGCCAGCCGATAGGCACATTTTGCGGTATCTACCGAGTGGTCGTACAGGGAGTTCTCACCACCGTGGTGGACAAAACTCTGCATCTGTGTGAATAGTGGGTGGGTAATGATGTCGGCCGTTATGCGGTGAAAAGCTTCATCCTGCATCGGGTATCGCCTCCAATCCGCGCACTGCGCGGGGTGTACTGTCTCCAGCCACATTTATTATATACGTTCTGGGGCGCCATATGCAAGGTCAAAATACTGGGAGTAATATTAAATTTTTCATATATGGCGGGATGGGTTGCTCCAGAAGGACCAGCGTGCTACAATGGTAAAAAAGAGGCGGCGGATCGCCTGAAAAAGAGGAGGAGATGGTACTGTGACAGCAGAGGAGCGCCGGAGAGCAGTCTGGCAGACGTTGAGCCGGTCTCCACAGCCGGTGAGTGCCACTGCCCTGGCGCAGCAGTATGGGGTGAGCCGTCAGATCATCGTAGGAGATGTGGCACTGCTCCGGGCTGCCGGGGAAGCCATTGATGCCACGCCCCGGGGGTATGTGGTCCGGCGAGGCGGGACAGGCCTTCTGCGGCAGGCGGCTTGCCGCCATGCGGCTGCAGATATGGAGCAGGAGCTGAATATCATGGTGGATAATGGCTGTATGGTGCTGGATGTGGTGGTTGACCATCCAGTATATGGTCAGCTCACCGGAGCCCTCCATTTGAAGAGCCGTTATGATGTCCAGCAGTTCGTAGCCCGCTGTGCCCAGGCCCAGCCCCTGTCGGTCCTGACAGAGGGGATCCATCTTCACACCTTGTCCTGCCCGGACGAGGCAGCCTGGGAGCGGGTCCGGGGGGCACTGGCCGCTGCAGGCTTTCTTCTGGAGGAGTAATGATCTGAAAAGTATAATAACTTTACAGATTTGATGTTATAGTAAAAAGCAGTAGAACGCCGGTCGTGGAGTACACCCACGACCGGCGTTTTGCTGTTTTTCCTCTTTGCAGTAATCACCCTGACACAGAGGGGATTTTCAAGAATGGCATCTCACTTTCCCCGACTGGACTGCCGCCTGCGCCGTCCGTCCGCTGCGGCCATCAGCCTGCCTAGAGGCCGAGGATCAGAGGTGAGCCGCCGTATTTTCTGGGGCTGGGGTGCGGAGACCTCCGGTAGGGGGAGAGGCATATCTACCGCTGGAGGTTGCTGCTTGCCGGACATGTGCCGGTCAGTTACCTGGGATTTTTTCGACGGTACAGGCTTCTTTGTCGCAGGTGCCGGCACTTTTTCCGGGGCAGATTGTTTCGGCAAAGAGGTAACAGTGCCCGTCCCCGCGGCCTTCTGCCGTTCCGCTCTGGGAGGACGCGGGACTTTTGGGGTGGCCTCAAAGATCTCCATAGGCCAGGGATGGTCCTCCACCACAGGTACCTTTTTGCCAATCAGTTTTTCAATATCCTTGAGGTAGGCCAGCTCGTCAAAGTTGCAGAAGCTGATGGCGAGGCCGCTGCGGCCCGCCCGGCCGGTACGCCCGATGCGGTGGACGTAGGTCTCCGGTACGTTGGGCAGCTCATAGTTGATAACACAGCCCAGTTCGTTTACGTCGATGCCCCGGGCGGCGATATCGGTGGCTACCAGTACCCGGATAGCGCCGCTTTTGAAGCTCTCCAGGGCCTTGACCCGGGCAGTCTGTCCCTTGTTGCCGTGGATGGCCATGGCGGCGATGCCACTGCGGCCCAGTTCCTTCACCACCCGGTCGGCGCCGTGCTTGGTGTTGGTGAACACCAGTACGCTGTCCAGGGAGGCGTCCTGGAGGATGTGCTGAAGGAGATGCTTCTTGTTCGCTTTATCCACTTTGTAGAGCCGCTGCTCAATGGCCTCTACTGTGGAGGATTGGGGAGTTACCTCCACCCGAACGGGATCGACAAGGATGGTCTTGGATAACTCCGCGATTTCCTGAGGCATGGTGGCGGAGAAGAGGAGAGTCTGCCGCTTTTTCGGCAAGCGGGCGATGACCCTTTTTACATCGTGGATGAAGCCCATGTCCAGCATCCGGTCCGCCTCGTCCAGTACAAACACCTCGATTCCGGAGAGATCGATATGCCCCTGGTTACACAGGTCGTTGAGACGGCCCGGGGTGGCCACCAGTACGTCCACGCCCTTTTCCAGAGCTTCCACCTGGGGCCCCTGGCCTACGCCGCCGAAGATGACGGTGTTGCGGATGGAGAGGTACTTTCCATAGGAATCGAAGTTCTCTTTGATCTGCAGTGCCAGTTCCCGGGTAGGGGTCAGCACCAGGGCACGGATGGGCTGGTGGGTTTTATTGATCCGGCCACTTAGCCGCTGGAGGATGGGAATCGCAAAGGCGGCGGTCTTTCCGGTACCGGTCTGAGCGCAGCCGATAAGATCCCGGCCGTCCCGCACAGGGGGAATAGCCGCGGCCTGAATGGGAGATGGGGCCTGGTAACCCATGTCGTCCACTGCCTGCAGCAGCTGGGGTAGTAAGTTTAGTTCCTGAAATGTCATAGTGATCCTTTGTATAATGATTTCGCCTGTCCAGGCGCAGAATGGCATTTATTCTAGCATAACTTTCGGAAAAAGGCAAATCGTTGGCTGGAAGGGGGAATTACTGCAGGGAAAAGAAAAGGATCTCCGCAGCTTGGTGCTGCGGAGATCCTGAAAAACCTGTAATGAATAGAGCTTACTTCTGGCACAGAGCGGCGGTGTCCATAGCGATCATGAGCTCCTCGTTGGTGGGGATGATGAAGATCTTCACCTTGGAGTCATCAGCGGAGACAACAGCCTCCTCGCCGCGGACCTTGTTCTTCTCCACGTCCATCTTGATGCCCATGTACTCCAGACCCTCGCAGATCTTGGCGCGCAGGTCAGCGGAGTTCTCACCGATACCGGCGGTGAAGAGGATGGCATCCACGCCGCCCATGACGGTGGCATAAGCGCCGATGTACTTCTTTACCTCATAAATGAACTTGTCCAGAGCCAGCTGAGCACGCTCATTGCCCTCATCAGCGGCCTTCTCCAGGTCACGGAAGTCAGAGCTGACACCGGAGATACCCAGCACGCCGGACTTCTTGTTGAGGATGTTCAGCATCTCCTTGATGTCGTAGTTGTAGCGGCCCATGAGGTACTCCAGGATGGTGGCGTCCACGTCGCCGGAGCGGGTGCCCATGGGGAAGCCGGCCAGAGGCCCAAGGCCCATGGAAGTATCCATGACCTTGCCGTCCACGATAGCGGCCAGAGAGGAACCATTGCCCAGGTGGCAGGAGATCACGCGGCTGTGCTCAGGATTGCCCAGCATGTCGATGGCACGGGCGGACACATAGCGGTGAGAGGTGCCGTGGAAGCCATAGCGGCGGACGTCATCCTTCTCATAGTACTCGTAGGGGATGGCGTAGATGTAAGCCTTGGGGGGCATGGTCATATGGAAAGCGGTGTCGAACACGGCCACCTGGGGGGTGTTGGGCATGATCTTCTGGCAGGCCCGGATACCCATGAGGTTAGCAGGGTTGTGGAGGGGGCCCAGGGGGATGCACTTCTCAATGGCGGCGATGCAGGCGTCATCGATGATGCAGCTCTCGGTGAAGGCGGCGCCGCCATGCAGGACGCGGTGGCCTACAGCAGCGATCTCATCGGTGGAAGCGATCACGCCCTTCTCGGGATCGACCATGATGTCCAGCACGGACTGGATGGCCTCGTTGTGGGTGGGCATGGGGATATCCATCACCACGTTCTCACGGCCGGGGACCTTGTGGGTCAGACGGCCGTCGATGCCGATGCGCTCGCACAGACCCTTGGCAAAGACCTCACCGCCCTCAGACTCCATGAACTGGTACTTGAGGGAAGAACTGCCGGCGTTGATGATCAGGATTTTCATCAGTAAATTCTCCTATCTTTCCATATTGTTATTGTTTTGTTATTTTTGTTTCCGTACTGTGACTTGCATTTACAGCAGGAGACGTTTAAAATAGTCACGATTCATATTGTAGACCATTCTTGCCGGTTAGACAACAGTTTTTTCGTTATTTTTTCGGAAAAATTCCTTGCCTGACCGATGCGTGTAAGGAAGGGGGAGGCGTGCCATGGCCGTAGCGGGCATCATTGCGGAATATAACCCCTTCCACCGGGGACATGGCTGGCAATTGTCCGCTCTGCGGGGACAATTGGGGCAGGATACAGAAGTGGTCGCGGTGATGAGCGGCAACTTTGTCCAGCGGGGCGACCTGGCTGTGATGGACAAGCATGCCCGGGCGGAGGCGGCTCTGCGGTGTGGGGTGGACCTTGTGCTGGAATTGCCAACGCCCTGGTCCTGCTCCACGGCAGAACGGTTTGCTCAGGGGGGTGCAGCGATCCTGGCGGCCACCGGTGTTGTAACCCATCTGGTGTTTGGCAGCGAATGCGGCGACCTGGATGCCCTGTGGGCTGCGGCGCTCTGCCTGGATGGTGAGGAGTATCCTCTGGTCCTGCGGCGCCTTTTGGCGACGGGGATGAGTTTTGCCGCTGCCCGGCAGGAGGCGGTGGCTCAATTGGCAGGGGATGCTGCCCGGTGCCTCTCCCAGCCAAACGACAATTTGGCGGTGGAGTATCTGCGGGCGCTGAGCCGGGTGGATGGTGCCGGCGGGATCGAGCCGGTGACTTTTCGGCGGGTAGGTGCTGCCCATGACAGCGCGGAACCGGGGGCTTATGCCTCTGCATCCTATATCCGCGGCCTTGTGCTGGCAGGGGACCCCACTTGGCGGCAGAGTATGCCGGAGGCTTCTGCGGATGTTCTGGCGCGGGAAATTGGGGAAGGAAGGGCACCGGTTTCCCTGGACCTATGCCAGCGGGCGATCCTTTCCCGGCTGCGGACCATGGGGGAGGAGGAGTTTGCTCCCTATGACGGCGGCGGGGAAGGGCTGTATCACCGCTTTTTTCACGCAGTATCTGCGGGGAAGTCTGTAGAGGAAATTTTGGAGCTGGCAAAGACCAAACGCTATCCTATGGCGCGGCTGCGGCGGCTGATGCTTCACAGTTATTTGCAGATCCGGCAGGCAGAGCCGGGAGAAACGCCTCCCTACCTGCGGGTGCTGGGTGCCAATGAGCGGGGACGGAAACTGCTGCGGAGGATGGCTTCGGAAGCGTCTCTCCCAGTGGTGGTGCGTCCTGCGGCGGCGAGAACGTTGGGGACAGCGTCCCGCACACTTTTTGATCAGGAGGTCCGCTGTACGGATCTCTATACCCTTGCGTACCCTCAGCTGGGGCAGTCTGTACCTGGAAGTGAGTGCCTTACCGGTCCGGTGATGCTTTGACTGCCTCCTGGGGAAAGGAGAATCCCATGAAACGTTGGAAAGCGATATTACTTCTCTGTGTTGTGTGCTTTATTGCGTCCTGTGGCGGCGTCAATAATTCTGCGGCGCAGAATTTGACCAAGAATACGATGATACCGATTCCTGATGAGGAGCCTGAATTTGTGGTATCCCCGTTGCTGGAGCAAAAGACTTTTTCTGCTGATGACGGTACGGTGCTGGCGGAGTATTCCTACCAGCTTGTGACCATGAGTTTAGGCAATCCGGAGGAGCTGTCCGCCGATGCTGAAGAGCGGGCGGAGCAGGTCGTCGGGAGCTTTAATGAGCGGATGGAGAGCCGGCTAAGCGACGCGATGTCGTTTGGCCAGGAGCTGGGTGATATGGCGGAGAGCGCCTACGAGTCAGAGATGCTGCCTGTGGCATATAGTGATGAAGCGACTGCGTCTGTGGTACGTCAGGGGCAGATCTACAGTATTCGTGTAGACAGCAGCAGCTTTACCGGCGGAGCGCACCCCAACAGCTACACAGACAGCTATCTGTTCGACGTGGTTCTGGGACAGTTTATTGATCCCGCCCAGGTAGCGGATGATCCGGTGGCATTTCAGACCGGAGCGGCGAAACTGCTGCTGGAGAAGGCCAAGGAGCTGGACACGGATGTGCAGTCCGGATATTACCCGGAATATGAAGATGTCATTGCCCATTGGTATGACGGTACGGTCCTTTTTGATAAGGAAGGTATGACAGTGGTATATTCGCCTTATGTGCTGGGGCCTTATGCCCTGGGGACAGTTGAACTGAAGGTGAGCTATCAGGAGATCGAGGATCTGCTGGGGCCTGGTGGGCAGGAGCGCCTGGGCATTGGCAGCACCGAAGAAGCAGAATAACGCAGAACACAAGATATTGGAGAACGGGGTTTGCCCCGTTCTCTTTTTTTGCGCCTGTCAGGCTGGAAAACAGGAATAGCGGGGGCTGAAAAGAGCATAGACTAAAGGGAACGATTTATGGAACTGTCTTGCAGAGCGTAGAAGGAAAGGAGCGATAGTAGTGGAGAAGTATTCCTCTGGGCGGTATCGAGCAAAGCATTTGCATAGGAAAGGCGGCAGAAACCGCCGTGGTCCGTCCTCTGCCTCTCAAGAAGGAAAAGCCGTATTGCGTCTGACGGTATGTGGGATCATTTTTGTGGTTCTGGTGGCGATCAAGCTCCTCTTCCCGCAGACAGTGAGCCGCCTGGCACAGACGGCAGGGGACCTCATTGGCCGGGACGCGGATTTTAAGGAGGCCTTTGCCGCTATGGGACGGGCGGTCAGCGGGGATGCACCGGTGGGGGATTCCCTTCAGGATGCCTATACAGCGGTGTTCAACCCCGTGGAAGATGATGAAGCAGTCCTGGCCAACGCAGGTGCGGAAGTGGAAGAATTCCTTGATCCTGCTGCAAAGCTTATGCGCTTTACAGACTATGATTTTACAAAACAAGCTGAGGATGTGCAAGAGAATTCTGAAATAAAACAGGAGGAAGAGGAGTCGGCGCAGCCACAGGAGCTTCAGCAGACAGAGCAGCAGCAAACTCAGAAGGAGGAAGACTCCCAGGAGACCCAGCAGGATTTCCCTCAGGAAGCCGACTCCGCGCAGGAGCAAACGCCGTCTGAGGAGACCGCGACAGCGGCCGTGTCCCAGGTGTATACCATGCCGGCTCTGCCGGAGAACGCCAGTCTGGAGCAGCGAAACCTGGGCTTTGCCCATACCAGTCCGATTGTGGCACCGCTCACATCACCCTTTGGCTGGCGGGAGCATCCTGTCAGCGGCGGCACCAAGTTTCATTACGGCGTAGACTTGGGGGCGGCCACAGGGACGGATATCTGCGCTTTTGCCGATGGTGAAGTATATGCCACCGGAGACAGCAGCAGCCTGGGATATTATATCATGATCCAGCACCAGGACGGGTATATGACCCTCTATGCCCACTGCAGCAAAATCACTGTCACCAGCGGGAAGGTCACAATGGGCCAGAAGATTGCTGAAGTGGGGGAGACCGGTATTGCTACCGGTCCTCATCTGCATTTTGAGCTCCACGACGGGGACCTGTACCTCAATCCCATTTACTATGTGGAGCTGCAGTAAGCTGGAGGTCACCTGGGGGGCAGCGGCTTTGCTGCTGATGGCACTGGTCGCCGGAGCGGGGGAGGTGCTGCCCCTGGTGGCGCTGTCGGCTCTGTGCCATGAGCTGGGGCATCTGACAGCCTTGAAATTGGTGGGCGCAAAGGTGGAGCAGATACGGCTGACCGCTTTTGGCGCTGAGATTAGGGCGGATACACGGTACTTGTCCTACGGCAGGGAGATCTTCTGCACCTTGGCAGGGCCGGCGGTAAATTTGTTTTTGGCGGTGGTGCTGGCCAGGGTAACGGGAGATTATCTGATGGCGGGAGCCAACCTTTTCCTGGGGGTGTTCAATCTGCTGCCGCTGCCATCCTTGGATGGGGGAAGGGCACTCTATTTAATGGTGTGCTGGGCTTCTGATCCTCTGCTGGCGGACAGTGTATGCCGGTGGGTAGGCCTTGTATGCGGCGGGATTTTGACAGCGGCGGCCCTGTCGCTGGTACTGATTCATCGGACAGGACTTTTTCTGCTGGTGGGCGGCCTGGGGGCATTTATCCCACAATTACCCCTTGCAAAACGGAAACAAAGCGGCTAAAATAGTACTGTTTATCCTGGGAAGTTTTTGCCTGTGTGACAAATCCAGGGAAACGGAACGACAGTACCAAGGAGAATTGCCGTGGACAAGAGACTGGAACGCATCCTGCCGCGGGTGCAGAAGCCGGCCCGTTATGTGGGCGGAGAATATAATGAGATCAAAAAAGATAAGGATTCCGTAGAGCTGCGGGTAGCCTTCTGCTTCCCGGACACCTATGAGATCGGTATGTCCAATCTGGGCTTCCGTATCCTCTACGGGATCATGAATGACATGCCCGGCGTGTGGTGCGAGCGGGTGTTTGCCCCCTGGGGAGATATGGAGGAGGAGCTGCGGAAAGCGGAGATCCCCCTTTTTGCGTTGGAATCCGGGGACCCGGTGGGGGATTTCGATGTGGTGGCTTTCTCTGTCGGCTATGAGATGGCCTATCCTGCCATACTGAATATGCTGGATCTCTCCGGTATTCCGCTCCACGCTGCGGAGCGGACAGAGCTGGCCCCGCTGGTCATCGCTGGCGGCACCGCCATGTACAATGCGGAGCCTTTGGCGGACTTTATCGACCTTGCCCTCATCGGTGAGGGAGAGGAGGAGGTACCGGAGCTGCTGGAGCTGTATCGCCGTGCCAAGCGGGAAGGCTGGAGCAAGAGCCGTTTCCTCCGTTCTGCTGCGGATATCCAGGGGGTGTATGTGCCCTCTCTGTACGATGTGACCTACAACGATGACGGTACCATCCGGGCCATTACTCCCCTGGACGGTGCTCCCGCCAAGGTATACAAGCGGGTGGTCCACGATATGGACAAGTCCTACTTCCCCACAAAGACCATCGTCCCCTCCACGGAGGTGGTCCATGACCGGGTGACCCTGGAGCTGTTCCGTGGCTGCATTCGTGGCTGCCGGTTCTGCCAGGCGGGGTATGTGTACCGCCCGGTCCGCTGCCGCAGCCGGGAGCAGGCCTTCCAGTACGGCGTGGAAGCTTGTAAGGACTCCGGTTACCAGGAGATGACCCTCAGCTCCCTGTCTACCAGCGATTATCCTGGCCTGGTGGGACTGTGCGATGATCTGGAGCAGTTTTGCCGGGAGAGCCATGTGAACCTGAGCTTACCCTCCCTGCGGGCGGACAACTTCTCCATGGACCTCATGCAGCGGCTCCAGCGGGGGCGGAAGGCGGGCCTCACCTTTGCTCCGGAGGCGGGTACGCAGCGCCTGCGGGATGCCATCAATAAGAATGTGACGGAGGAGGACCTGCACCAGAGTCTCCGCACCGCCTTCTCCGGCGGCTGGAATGCGGTAAAGCTCTACTTCATGCTGGGCCTGCCTACGGAAACCGACGAGGATGTGCTGGGCATCGCGGAGATGGCCAATCACGTCCTCCACACTTGGCGGGAGTCCGCCAGCAATAAGAACCGGGGGGTTCGGATCACGGTGTCTACCGCCTGGTTTGTGCCCAAGCCCTTCACCGCCTTCCAGTGGGAGGCTCAGATCACCCGGGAGGAATATGAGCGGCGGGTGAAGCTGCTGCGAAACGCCATCACCGCCAAGGCAGTGACCTATAACTGGCACGACGGGGACACCAGCTTCCTGGAGGCAGTGCTGGCCCGGGGTGACCGGCGGTTGGGAAAGGTGCTGGAGTTGGCTTTCCGGAAGGGAGCCCATCTGGATGCCTGGAGCGAGTACTTTGACCTCTCCCGCTGGGAGGAGGCTTTTGCGGAGTGCGGACTGGACCCCGCCTTCTACGCCAACCGGGAGCGCAGCCGGGATGAGATCCTGCCCTGGAGCGTAATTTCCTGCTATGTCAGCGATCAGTACTTATGGCGCCAGCGGGAGCTGGCTTATCAGTCTGTGCCCACGCCGGACTGCCGTACCCAGTGCAGCGGATGCGGGGCCAACGTGGTGGAAGGAGGGGAGTGCAGCCGTGGCTAAGCTTCGTCTTATGTTCCGTAAGGAGGGCCGGGCGGTATATATCTCCCACCTGGACCTGCTGCGTACGTTCCAGCGGGTGTTTCTCCGGGAAGGCCTGGTGCTGCGACATTCCCAGGGGTTTCATCCCCACCCGCTGCTTGCCTTTGCCCTGCCTCTGTCGGTGGGACAGTCCAGCGACTGTGAGTTGCTGGACTTTGAAGTGGACGGTCAGGTGGACTGTGCCGCTCTGCCGGAGAATCTCAACCGTTTCATGCCCGAGGGCATCGTGGCGGTAGACTGCTGGGAGGCGGTGCGTCCTATCCGGGAGCTGGATGCGCTCCGCTGCCGGGTGGAACTCATCTACGATGGCGGTGTGACGCCGGAGACGGTGCAGGCGGTGCAGGAGCTGTTTGCCCGGGAGGAGATCGTGATCCAGAAGCGGACCAAGCGTAAGGCCATGGCAGATGTGGACATCCGCCCGCTGATCCGCAGCATAGACTTTTCTGCGGAGGGAGATACCCTCTGCATGGACGTGGTTGTGGCTGCCCAGAATCCGGGGCTGAATCCGGCACTGCTGGCGACAGCGGTGGAGACCTGTCTGCCGGAGAGAAAGCCTGATTTTGTCCGGGTGCAGCGGCTGATGCTGCTGGACAGCCGGAATGAGGTTTTCCGGTAGATAAAAAGTTGATATTTTCCCGGTATGATAGATGCCGGAATGCTGCCGGGCCTTTGTCCGGCGGACAAAGGCCCCGTCGGAAATGAAGTTTCCGACGGGGGCAGAGGAGGAAGAATGAATGGGGAGAGTGTATGACGCAGAGATCCTGGGCCAGTGCATCGTAGTGATTCCCGCCTTGTGCCCCGACCCGGAGATAACGGCATATGTGGCCACGCTGCTGGACAAGGGGTTCCGTCAGGTAGTGGTGGTGGACGACGGCAGCGGCCCGACCTGTGCTGATATTTTTCGGAAGCTGGAATATATGGCGGGCTGCACAGTCCTGCGTCATGAGAAAAACCGGGGAAAGGGCCGTGCGCTTAAAACGGCATTTGCCCATATTCTCAACTGTCCCCCGTGGAAAGGTTCGGCGGTGGTCACCGCCGATGCAGATGGCCAGCACAGCGTGGAGGATGTGTGTGCGGTGGCTGCGGCTGCGGCAGAGGAAGAAAAGCGCCTGGTGCTGGGGGTACGGGATCTGACCCTGCCCAATGTGCCTACCCGTTCCAAGATTGGAAATCGGGTTACCAGCTGGGCGTTTCACCTGCTTTACGGGGCGAGGCTGTCCGATACACAGACAGGCCTGCGGGGTATACCGTGGGAACTGCTGCGCTGGTGTGCAGGGATCGAAGGTGATCGCTATGAATATGAGATGAATATGCTCATCAAGGCGGCTCGGGAGCATGTAGAGCTGCGGCAGGTCTCTATTGAAGTGATCTACTATAATAACAATGCCGGGACCCATCTCCATGCGGTGCGGGATTCCTGGCGGGTATTTTTGATCCTGATGTCCGGCTTGGGATGGTATACAGCGGCGGCAGCCATGTCGGCGGCGGCGGATGTATTGACCTTCTGGCTGGGCAGTGCGCTGATTTTCCGTCCTCTGTCGGATCTGGCCTGTTATTGGTGGTCTACCTTGACGGCCCGGGCGTTGTCGTCGGCGCTGAACTATACCTTGAACCGCCGCTATGTGTTCGGTGTACGCCCCCACCGCAGGACGCTTGTGCGATACTATTGTCTGTGGCTGGGGCAGCTGATGTGTTCATACTTACTGCTGCTGTTCATGACGGTCCTGTTCCCGTCCCTTCCGCCGGTGGTGAGTAAGGCTCTGGTGGATATCCTGCTGGCTATCGGCAGCTACCAGATCCAAATGCACTGGGTGTTCCGGGAGGAGGACGAGAATGAGGAGAGGTAAGCTTTTTGCGTTCAGCCGTTTTTTTGTCCGGCTGAAGATCGGCCGATGGACGGCGGAGATAGATCCTCCTTCCGGTCCCACGGTATATGTCTGCAGCCACGGCAATATGGCAGGACCGTTAGCCACTCTCTGCTGGCTGCCTTTTCCGGTTCGCCCCTGGGTATTCCATGTGTTTACAGACAAGAAAACATGCTATGAGCAGTTTTCAGGCTATACATTTTCTAAGCGCTTTGGCTTGCCTCAGCCGCTGGCCAACTTCTTGGCTTCTGTGGTATCCGGGTATGTCAGCACTTTGATGGCCTCCACCGGCGCTATTCCGGTCTACCGGGGGTCTGTCCATATCGGGGCAACATTTCGGGAGACGACGGCGGCTTTGCAGGCGGGAGACAGTATCCTGATCTTCCCGGATGTGGATTATACGGATGACAGTGACGATATCGGAGCGGTTTATGACGGATTTCTGCTGATCAACCGGTTTTGGCACCGGGTATCGGACAAGCCGTTGGATTTTGTGCCGCTGCGTCTGAACCATCAGACCCGCCGGATCACGGCGGGTGCTCCGGTCCGCTTTGATCCCGCTGCGGACCAGAAGGCGGAAATGGTACGTGTGCGGGAGGCCCTCCGTGGGGAAATCAATGCCCTGGGGGAAGTGTAGGACGAGGCCTTAATAAAAAAACAGGTTTTTGTTAAAGAAAAAAAGCGCTTGCAGTAGAAGAAAAGTTGAGGATCATGGGCTATGCTCTTATGCAGAGGCGGCAGATGCCGTCACCACGTAAGGAGTGTAGCCCATGAAACTTATTCGCAGTTATGTGCATCTGCTGGCCCAGCGTATTGCTCAGCGCCCTCCGCTCCAGCCCAGGCAGCGTCTGGCTTTAGGCGCGGCCGGCTTGGTAGTGGTGCTGTTCCTGGCTGTGTTTTGGTTTGCCGGACGGCCTATATTGGAATTGGCGTCGGACCCTGACCGGTTCCGTGGCTGGATAGCAGAACGGGGTTGGTGGGGGCAGCTGGCGTTTGTGGGGATGATGATGCTGCAGATATTTGTGGCAGTGATCCCCGGGGAGCCTTTGGAACTGGCGGCGGGGTATGCCTTCGGTGCCTGGATGGGACTTCTGCTGTGCCTGCTGGGGGCGGCCCTGGGCAGTGTGGCGGTATTTTTGCTGGTCCGCAGTTTGGGAGTAAAAGCGGTGGAGACTTTTTTCCCACGGGAGAAGATCATGGAACTGTCCTTTTTGAAGGATATCCGGCGGCGGGACGTCCTGATTTTTACGCTGTTTTGTATCCCAGGCAGCCCCAAGGATCTGCTGACCTATGTATCAGGTCTTACCAATATCAGTCTGGCCCGGTGGCTGCTGCTGACGACACCGGCCCGGATACCGTCCATTATTACCAGCACGGTGGGCGGCGATGCGCTGGGCGTGGGAAATGTGCCCTTTGCCATCGGGGTGTTTGCGGTGACGCTGCTGATCAGCGGCGGCGGTATTCTGATGTATCGCCGGATTTGCCGTACCAGCGCCCAACAGGAGAAAGCTGGTGACTTGGCGGCAAAACAAGAATGAAGGGAGAGGTTGTGTGTGCCTGCTACTTTGTTGATCGTTGATGATGAAAAGGATATCCGGGATATGCTGTCGAGCTGTTTTCGCCGGCGGGGCTATCAGATCCTCACCGCTTCCGGCGGTCAGGAAGCCCTGGCGATGGCGGCGCGACAGCCGGATCTGATCCTGTTGGATGTAAATATGCCGGACATGGATGGCCTGGAAGTCTGCCGGCGGATACGGGAAGATGTGAGCTGTCCCATTCTGTTTCTTACGGCTAAGGTAGAGGATGGGGACAAGATCCAGGGGTTTGCCGCAGGAGGCGACGAGTATATCGTCAAACCTTTTTCCATTGAGGTGCTGCTGGCACAGGTGGAAGCCCATCTGCGCCGGGACCGGCGCCGGGCAGAGCCGAACCGTGTCCGGTTTGAAGGAGATCTGGTGATCAACTATTCAGACAGGAGCGTCCGTCAGGGGGATCGGGAGATCCCGCTGGTGAAGAAGGAATTTGATATTCTGTCTTTTCTGTCCCAACACCCCGGATTGGTATTTGATAAGGAGCGGATCTATGAGCAGGTCTGGGACTATGACAGCGAAGGGGACAGCGCTGTGGTAGCGGAACATATCCGACGGATCCGGACGAAGCTGGCGGCTGCCGGTGCAGAACCGTTTATAGAGACGGTGTGGGGGTGCGGGTACCGATGGAAAAAGTAAAGGGCTGCCGCCTGCGGGATATGGGCCTTCGGCCCACCTATGTGGTCTATACGCTGACAGCCTTTATTCTGGCCACCTTGCTGCTTATTCTGCTGACGCGGAGCCTGGACAGCATCCGGGTTGGGCTCTACTATGAGTACAAGGCTATGGCCACCGTTTATCAGGTCCCTCCGGGAGGAGATGCAGACATTGCCTGGGACGCCATGTCTCAGGTAACGATCCTGGACCAGGATGGCCGGACGGTGGAGAATTTCTCGGTGGACATGTCTCAGAATAAGCTGGAGCAGAGCTTCGATACCGATGAAATGGCCTTTCAGGTGGTGGTCACGCCGGTTTACAGTGATGCCGACCGGATTTTGGATGTGGTCTCCGCGGCGCTGCAGCTGCTGATGGTACCGGTATGTTACGGCGGGGCGGCCATTCTGTGCGCCATTTGGTTTTACCGAAGAAAGCTGAAAGGACCTCTGGCGATTTTGGATGACGCCTCTGCCCGGATCGCTGCCGACCAACTGGATTTTACTATTATATATGATAGTCGGGATGAGATGGGGCGGCTGTGTGCCTCCTTTGAGAAGATGCGCTCTGCTCTGCTGGAGAACCAGCGGACCATGTGGCGGCAGATGGAGGAGCGCAGCCGGCTCAACGCCGCTTTTTCCCACGATATGCGTACCCCTCTGACGGTACTCAAGGGCCATGCTGATATGCTCCTCTCCGCACTGCCGGAGGACGCTGTCAGCCGTGAGGAGGTCAGGGAAGAGGTAAGTACCATGTCACACCACATTGAGCGGCTGGAAAATTATGTGGAGGCGATGACCCGCCTGCAGCGGCTGGAGGACCTGGAGGTCCGCCGTGGCCCCATAGACCGAGGCCTGTTTCTGGCGGGATTGCGTGATACGGCGGATATGCTGCGGGGAGAGAAGCAGGTGACCTGGGAAGTACGGGGAGAGACGATCTGGCATATTGACCGGGAGGTAGTTTCCCAGGTGTGTGAAAATCTGCTGATCAATGCTTTCCGTCACGGGAGGAGCGCTGTCAGTGTACGGATGTCCGCAGAGGATGGGACGCTGTGCGTAGTGGTGTCCGATGATGGGAGAGGGTTTTCCCACCGGGCACTGGAGCGGGCGACGGAACCGTTTTATCGGGAAGAGAGCGGCGGCAGGATGGGCATGGGCCTGCACATCTGCCGGCTGCTGTGTGAGCGGCATGGGGGAAGCTTTTCCATCTGCAACAATGCGGAAGGGGGAGGGGTAGCCTGTGCCAGCTTCGCCATGTGATGAAGCTCTGCCGGGTAAAAGGAAATAGTGGCTGTCCGAGAGGTCGCTGTACCTTTCGGACAGCTATTTTTATTCAAAGGGGATGCAAACTGTATATATTTGTGTATTTCTTGGAAAGAAGCCGAGGTGTAAAAAAAGAAAAACGATGGTATTACAGTTGTAAAAATTGTATGAGTTCCAACCGGGGATTAGAGATTATGCACAAAAGACGGTATAAAAATAAAGGGCAAAATTATAAAAAATATGTATTGCATAAATAAACATTATGAGATAATATATATGCATAAACAACAAACCCAACGGAGGTATTTGTGATGAGCAAGAAAGATATTAAAAAGATCGTTTTGGCCTATTCCGGAGGCCTGGATACATCCATCATCATCCCCTGGCTGAAGGAGAACTACAACAACCCTGAGATCATTGCCGTAGCCGGCGACGTGGGACAGAATGACGAGCTGGAGGGCCTGGAGGAGAAGGCTATCAAGACCGGCGCCAGCAAGCTCTACGTCATGGATCTGGTAGACGAGATGGTGGACGACGTCATCATCCCCTCTATGATGATGGGCGCCAAGTACGAGGACTATCTCCTGGGTACTGCCTTTGCCCGTCCCATTATCGCCAAGGGTCTGGTGGAGATCGCCAAGAAGGAGGGCGCTGACGCCATCGCTCACGGCTGCACCGGCAAAGGCAACGACCAGATCCGTTTCGAGCTGGCCATCAAGCGTTTTGCCCCTGAGATGACCATCATCGCCCCCTGGCGTGAGTGGGACATCAAGAGCCGGAACGAGGAGATCGACTACGCCGAGGCTCACAATGTGCCTTTGAAGATCAGCCGGGAGACCAGCTATTCCAAGGATAAGAACCTCTGGCACCTGAGCCATGAGGGCCTGGATCTGGAGGACCCCGCCAGCGAGCCCCAGTACGACAAGCCCGGCTTCCTGGAGATGGGCGTATCCCCCGCTATGGCTCCCGACGAGCCCACCTATGTGACCATCGACTTTGAGCAGGGCAAGCCTGTGGCCCTCAATGGCGAGAAGATGAAGGCCAGCACCATGATCGCCAAGCTCAACGATATCGGCGGCAAGAACGGCATCGGCCTTCTGGACATCGTGGAGAACCGGATGACCGGTATGAAGGATCGCGGCGTCTACGAGACTCCCGGCGGCTCCATTCTCTATCGTGCCCACGAGGTGCTGGAGATGATCACCATCGACAAGGATACCAAGCATATGAAGAGCAAGCTGGCTGTGGATTTTGCCGACCTGGTATATAACGGCAAGTGGTTCACTCCTCTGCGGGAAGCCCTCACTGCTTTTGCTGTGGAGACCCAGAAGCATGTTACCGGCCAGGTAAAGCTCAAGCTCTACAAGGGCAATATCATCACCGCCGGCGTCACCTCTCCGGAGACCCTGTATTCTGAGAACATCGTTACCTTCCAGGAGAGCGATTACAACCAGGCTGACGCCACCGGCTTCATCAACCTCTGGGGCCTGCCCGACACCATTTTGGCTCTGCGGGACGAGGGAAAGCTGTGATCCAGGCGCGGAATACCGCTGTATCATAAGCAAAAAAGCGGCGGGAGCTGATCTCCCGCCGCTTACCGCATTTATTTTGAGATTAGGAGAGAAGGACAATGAAGCTTTGGGGCGGACGGTTCCAGAAGGAGACCGACAGTTTAGTCAACGATTTCAACTCCTCCATCCAGGTGGACGGACGGATGTATAAAGAGGACATTATGGGCTCCCTGGCCCATGCCGCCATGCTGGCCCAGCAGGGGATCATCTCTCAGGAGGACGGCGCGGCCATTGCCGCCGGGCTCAAGGAAGTGCTGGCCGATATCGAGTCTGGAAAGGCGGAACTGACGGAGGATAACGAGGACATCCACATGAATGTGGAGACTCTCCTCACCGCCAAGATCGGCGCCGCCGGAAAGCGGCTCCACACCGGGCGCAGCCGTAACGACCAGGTGGCGGTGGATCTGCGGCTGTACCTGCGCCATGAGATAGCGGAAATCAAACAGGATATCCTGGATCTGCAGAAGGCGGTTGTGGAGCAGGCGAAGCAGCATCAGGAGACGGTGATGCCCGGCTATACCCACCTGCAGCGGGCCCAGCCCATCTCCTTTGCCCAGCATTTGCTGGCCTACGGCGCCATGCTCAGCCGGGATGTGACCCGGTTGGAGGACTGCCAGAAACGAATGAACGAGTGTCCGTTGGGCTGCGGTGCTCTGGCCGGTACCACCTATCCCATCGACCGCTTTATGACCGCCCAGACGCTGGGGTTTGACCGCCCCATGGGCAACAGCCTGGACGGCGTCAGCGACCGGGATTACGCCCTGGAGCTGATGAGTGCCCTGTCTATTTTGATGATGCATCTCAGCCGCTTCTCCGAGGAGGTTATCCTCTGGTGCAGCTGGGAGTTCAAGTTCATTGAACTGGATGACGCCTACTCCACTGGTTCTTCCATCATGCCGCAGAAGAAGAACCCCGACGTAGCAGAGCTGGTCCGGGGAAAGACGGGCCGGGTCTACGGGGATCTTATGGGCCTTCTCACCGCCATGAAGGGTCTGCCTCTGGCCTATAACAAGGACATGCAGGAGGACAAGGAGGCGGTGTTCGACGCGGTGGATACGGTGAAGATGTGTCTGCCGGTATTTGCGGGGATGATCCGCACCATGAAGGTGCTGCCGGCCAATATGCGCCGGGCTGCCGGCGGTGGTTTTATCAACGCCACCGACTGCGCCGATTATCTCACCAAGAAGGGCATGCCCTTCCGGGATGCCTACACCGCTGTGGGCAACCTGGTCTATTACTGTACCGCCAACGGAAAGCTTCTGGAGGAGCTGACCTTGCCGGAACTGCAGAATATCTCCCCTCTCTTTGAAGAGGATGTATACGAAGCGTTGAAGCTGGAGACCTGCATGGGCCAGCGCAGCAGCTACGGCGGCCCTGCTGTCAGCGAGACCAGCCGCCAGATTGCAGAGCTGGAAAACTTTATTGAGGAGCATAAGGCATGAAGCCCAAGGTATATATTGACGGAAAAGAGGGAACTACCGGCCTGCAGATCTATGACCGGCTTTCCGGGCGGCAGGACATCGACCTGCTGCTGATCGACGAGGAGAAGCGCAAGGACCGGGTGGAGCGGCAGAAGCTGATGAACGCTGCTGATGTAGTGTTTCTGTGCCTGCCTGACGCAGCGGCTATTGAAGCGGTGACTATGGTGGAGAATCCCAACACCCGCATTATCGATGCCTCCACCGCCCACCGCACCAATCCCGCCTGGGACTACGGCTTTCCTGAGCTGTCGGCGGCCCATCGCTCAGCCATTATGAAGAGCCGCCGGGTAGCTAACCCCGGCTGCCATGCCACCGGTTTTATCAGTATCGTCTATCCCCTGGTGACCATGGGAATTTTGCCCCGGGATACGCTTCTCAGCTGCTTTTCCCTCACCGGTTACTCCGGCGGCGGAAAGAAGATGATCGCGCAGTATGAGGCAGAGAACAGGGGAGAACTTCTCTCCAGCCCCGCCCTCTACACCCTGACCCAGGGTCATAAGCACCTGCCGGAGATGCAGGCCGTGTGCGGACTGAAGTACCGCCCGGTATTTACGCCTGTGGTGGATGACTATTACAAGGGCATGGCTACCACAGTAGCCTTTCATATGTCCCAGCTGCGGGGGGTATTCACCCTGCATGGACTCTGGAAAGCCCTGAGTGATTACTACGCCGGACAAAAGCTGGTATGCGTGGCGGCTGACCCTACGGATAAGGACAAATATATTGACGCGGGCAGCAAGATCTATGGCGGGGCCAAGGCGGGAGATAACGATTTGTCCCTCGTGGTGGCAGGCAACGACCAGCAGCTGACAGTCACCGCACTATTTGACAACCTGGGAAAAGGTGCTTCCGGCGCCGCTGTCCAGAACATGAATCTGATGCTGGGCTTTGAAGAGACTGCCGGACTGGTGTAAACCAAGGATAGGGCAATAGATGCCCTGTTTCTCGCCTGTAACTTACGGATAGGAGAATATCATGATGAAAGAGATTTCCGGCGGCGTATGCGCCGCCCAGGGGTTCCGGGCCGCCGGGATCCATGTGGGGGTTAAGACCCACAATGTGAATAAAAAGGACCTGGCTCTCATTGTATCTGATGTGGACTGCGCCGCAGCGGCGGTGTTTACCACCAATGTGGTGAAGGCGGCCCCCATCCATGTGACGAAGGCCCACCTGGCCGACGGCAAGGCCCGGGCGGTGATCGCCAACAGCGGCAACGCCAATGCCTGCGCCCCGCAGGGGGAGGAAAACGCAGAGCGGATGTGCGCTGCCGCCGCAGCAGCTATTGGCTGCCAGGCGGAGGATGTGCTGGTGTGTTCCACCGGCGTCATCGGCCAGACGATCAAGATCAATGTGATCGAGGAGGGGGTTCCCAAGCTCTGCCCGCTGCTGGAGCGGAGCGAGGCGGCCAGTGATGCCGCGGCCCACGCCATTATGACCACCGACACGGTGAAGAAGGAGGCTGCGGTAGAGACCACCGTAGGAGGCAAAACTGTCCGCATGGGCGGCATCGCCAAGGGCAGCGGCATGATCCATCCCAACATGGGTACCATGCTGTGCTTTCTCACCACCGACTGCGCTATTTCCCCGGAAATGATCCGGGAGGCCCTTCTGGAGACCGCCAAAGTCAGCTTCAATCGTATCAGCGTGGACGGCGATACTTCTACCAACGACACCTGCCTGGTGTTGGCCAATGGCCTTGCGGGAAATGTGGAGATCACGGAGAAGAACGACGACTACTATGCCTTCCTGGAGGCCCTGAAGGCTCTGTGTGTCAGCCTTGCCCGGATGATGGCCAAGGACGGCGAGGGGGCAAAGCACCTTATCACCTGCACGGTGGAGGGAGCCAAGGACGAGGCCCAGGCGGAGACCATTGCCAAGAGCGTTATCTCCTCCACACTCACCAAGGCGGCTATCTTTGGCTGCGATGCCAACTGGGGCCGGGTGCTGTGCGCCATGGGCTACTCCGGGGAGCAGTTTGACCCGGAAAAGGTGGATGTGGCTTTTGCCTCTGCTGCGGGCTCCATCAGCGTGTGTGAGAAGGGAAGAGGACTGGACTTTGATGAGGACCTGGCCAAGAAGATCCTCACGGAGAATGAGGTGGTCATCGCCATCACCATGGGTGAGGGCAGCGGCTGCTGTACCTGCTGGGGCTGCGATATCACCTACGATTATATTAAAATCAACGGCGACTACCGGACCTGATCGGTAGGCCAGAAAACCCAATAGAAGGAAGAGGTACGAGACATGGAGCTTTCCCATTCCGACCGGGCGCAGGTGCTGGTAGAGGCCCTGCCCTATATCCAGTGCTACAATAAAAAGACCGTGGTAGTGAAATATGGCGGCAACGCCATGATCTCCGAGGAGTTGCGCAAAGCGGTGATCAGTGATATCATCCTCCTGAAGCTTGTGGGCATCAATGTGGTGGTGATCCACGGCGGCGGCCCGGAGATCAGTGCCATGCTGAAAAAGGTCGGGAAGGAGAGCCGTTTTGTCAACGGCCTTCGCTATACCGACGAGGAGACCATGGACGTGGTGCAGATGGTCCTCTGCGGTAAGGTGAATAAGGACCTGGTTGCCACCCTCAACCGCTGCGGCGGCAGTGCCGTGGGCCTGTGCGGCCTGGACGGCGGCATGCTCAAGGCAGTGCGCCGCATGGAGGATGGTGTGGACTACGGCCTGGTGGGTGATATCGTGGAGGTGGACCCCAAGCCGATCCAGGACGCCATTGCCGGCGGATTCATCCCTGTGATCTCCACTGTGGCGCAGGGCATTGATGCGGAGACCAGCTACAACGTCAACGCCGATACCGCCGCCGCCAAAGTGGCTACTGCCATCGGCGCGGAGAAGCTGATTCTGCTCACCGACGTCCGTGGCCTTCTCCGGGACAAGAACGACGAATCCACCCTTATCTCCCGGATCCACCCCTCTGACGTGCCCCGGCTGATGAAAGAGAATGTGATCGCCGGGGGCATGATCCCCAAGATCGACTGCTGCGTGGAGGCGGTGCGCAGCGGTGTTGCCCGCGCTCATATCCTGGATGGCCGCATCCCCCACTCCATTTTGATCGAAGTGCTCTCCCATGCGGGCATCGGCACCATGATCTGGTAAGAAAGGAAGTTGAACCATGAATTTTGAACAGATCAAAGCTTTGGACAGCCAGTATGTCCTTCAGACCTATGGACGTAATCCTGTGGCTATCGACCACGGCAAGGGAGCTACCCTGTGGGATACAGAGGGGAAGGAATATATCGACTTTACCTCTGGTATCGGTGTGTGCTCTCTGGGTTACGCCAATGAGAAGTGGGCCAAGGCCATTTATGACCAGGCTATGAAAGTTGGCCACATCTCCAACCTTTTTTATACCGAGCCCTATGCCGCTCTGGCGGCCAAGCTGGTGCCTGCCTCCGGTATGGCAGCGGCCTTCTTCGGAAACTCCGGAGCCGAGGCCAACGAGGGCATGATCAAGACCGCCCGGAAGTACTCCTTTGACAAGTATGGCCAGGGCCGTGCCACTATCATTACCTTGAAGAACTCCTTCCATGGCCGGACCATCACCACTTTGAAGGCTACCGGCCAGGATCATTTCCACGAATTTTTCTTCCCCTTCACGGAAGGGTTCCGCTATGCCGATGCCAACGATATGGACAGCCTCCTTGCCCAGAGCGGAGACGACGTATGCGCGGTGATGATGGAGCTGATCCAGGGCGAGGGCGGCGTCAATCCTCTGAACAAGGACTATGTCCAGGCAGTGGCCAAGCTCTGCGCGGAAAAGGACTGGCTGCTCCTGATTGATGAGGTCCAGACCGGCATCGGCCGCACTGGTTCCGTCTTTGCTTTCCAGCAGTTTGACATCCAGCCCGACGTGGTGTCCTTTGCCAAGGGTATTGCCGGTGGCCTGCCCTTCGGCGGCTTCCTGACCAATGAGAAGTGCCGGAAGGTTCTGGGTGCCGGGGATCACGGCTCCACCTTCGGCGGAAATCCCATGGCCGCAGCGGCTGCTGGCGTGGTCATGGACACGATGACGCCGGAATTTTTGGCGGAAGTAAAGGAGAAGGGGGAGTACCTGCGCTCCGGGATCGCTGCCCTCAATAGCCCTTATGTCTCCGGTATCCGGGGCATGGGCCTGATGATCGGCGTGGGCGTACAGGGTATGACCCACAAGGAGCTGTGCGGAAAGCTGCGGGATGTGGGGCTGCTGGCGCTTACCGCCGGAAAGGATACTCTGCGGCTGCTGCCGCCGCTGGTGATCTCGAAGGAAGAGATCGACAAGGGCCTGGCTATCATGGCACAGGTGATGAAGTAAGGAGAGTAAAACGATATGAAGAACAAGCACCTGCTGAAGCTGCTGGACCTGAGCCGGGAGGAGATTTATGAGATCCTGGATCTGGCGGATCAGCTCAAATATGACCAGAAACACGGGATTCCCCATGAGGTTCTCAAGGGAAAGACCCTGGCTATGATCTTTTCCAAGAACTCCACCCGTACCCGGGTGTCCTTTGAGGTGGGGATGTTCCAGCTGGGCGGTCATGCCCTGTTTCTCTCCAACTCTGTCAGCCAGATCGGCCGGGGCGAGCCGGTACAGGATACAGCCCGGGTGCTCAGTCGTTACTGCGACGGCATCATGATCCGGACCTTTGATCAGCAGGAGGTGGAGGATCTGGCCAAGTATGGCTCCATTCCTGTCATCAACGGCCTTACGGATTTCTGCCATCCCTGCCAGGTGTTGGCGGATCTCATGACCATCCGGGAGCATAAGGCCAAGCTGGAAGGCCTGAAGATCTGCTACATCGGGGATGGCAACAACATGGCCAACTCTATTATTGTCGGTGGCCTCAAGTGCGGTATGGATGTGGCCATTGCCAGTCCCAGCGGCTATACGCCCGACCAGCAGGTGCTGGATTTTGCCAAGACCGTCACGGATGCCTCCTTCACTCTCACCAGTGATCCTATGGAGGCGGCAAAGGATGCCGATGTGATCTTTACTGACGTGTGGGCTTCCATGGGCCAGGAGCAGGAAAAGGCTCAGCGGGAAAAGGCCTTTGTGGGCTATCAGGTGAATGATGACCTGATGGCAGTGGCCAAGAGTGACTGTATGGTGCAGCACTGCCTGCCCGCCCATCGGGGGGAGGAGATCACCGAGGCGGTGTTCGAGGCCCATGCAGGCGAGATCTTTGACGAGGCGGAGAACCGCCTCCACGCCCAGAAGGCGGTCATGGCGCTGCTGATGAAGTAAAGCTGAGAAAAAAGGAAGCGGTCAAAATGACCGCTTCCTTTTTATTTGCTCATGTCTTGTATATGCCTATGGAATGGAAGGCTGCTGGCTGGTGATGTTCCTCTGCTGTCGGTATTATACCTCATCCTCCCGCTTCTGCCGGATCATCCGGTAGCCTACACCAATGTGGGTTTGGATATACTGAGGGTGGCTGGGGTCTGCCTCCAGCTTTTTTCGCAGGGTGGCCATGAATACCCGGAGGGAGGGGGTGTCGGAGGCTGTGGGACTGCCCCAGACTTCGTTGAGGATATAATTGTGGGTCAGGACTTTTCCGGTGTTTTTGGCCAGCAGGCACAAAAGTTTGAACTCGATAGGGGTCAGATGAACTTCTACGCCGTCCAGGTAGGTGCAGCCTGCGGCGTAGTCGATCCGCAGTCCACCGTTTTCATAGATCACGGCTTCCTCGCTGGAGCGCTGGCTGTCGTAGCGTACCCGGCGAAGCGCTACCCGCAGCCGGGCCAACAGCTCGTCCACAGAGAAAGGCTTGGTGAGATAGTCGTCGGCTCCGGCGTCAAGAGCTGCCACTTTGTCGCTGTCCTCTGTGCGGGCGGAGACGACGATGACCGGCATATTGCTCCAACCCCGGAGTTTCTTGATGATCTCCACGCCGTCCATATCCGGAAGGCCCAGATCCAGCAGCATCACGTCCGGACGATAGGAAAGAGCGTCCAGCAGGGCACCTGCGCCGGTAGTGGCACGGTGGTATTGATAACCCTGGGTCTCCAGGGCAGTAGCGATCAGATTTCCAATAGCGGTATCGTCCTCCACAACGAGGATCTGTGGTTTATTCATAAGCAGCTGCCTCCGAAAGGTGCAATGTAAAGGAAAACCGCGCCCCATGTGGCACGAGGTTTTCTGCTGAAATAGTTCCGCCGTGAGCGGTGACAATGGATTTACAGAGGGAAAGGCCCAGTCCCAGACCTCTTCGACCGTCTCCGCGCTGATTGTTTATGGTATAGAACATATCAAAAAGCTTCTCTTTGGAGGCTTCAGGGATTCCGGGACCGTCGTCGGAGACAGAGACCCGGGCCCAAGGGCCTTCCTGCTGGGCGGATAAGGTAATGTGGGAGCCGGGGGGCGTATACTTGATGGCGTTGTTGATCATGTTGATGATCACCTGAACGA
Organism: uncultured Eubacteriales bacterium; assembly: GCA_900549475.1. Lineage (GTDB taxonomy): Bacteria > Bacillota > Clostridia > Oscillospirales > Oscillospiraceae > Pelethomonas. Next base: position 105,027 of record UROF01000002.1, on the reverse strand, counting down.
TCAGGCGGGCGTCCATATCTGCCATCAGAAGATCGTCGGACAGCTCTGTGGTGATCACGTATCTGGCGGCATTCCGGTCCAAATGGGATAGCGCATCGGAAAAGACGTCGTCTAGCAGTTCAGGCTGGATGTTCAGCCGCAGGGAACTATTTTCCATCCTGGTGATGGAGAGGAGGTTCTCCACCAGGCTGATCAGCCACATGGCATCGTCATAAATCGAGCCATAAAGCTGGGATTTTTTGTTTTCATCCAGGAGGTCACCTCTGTCCATCAGGATGCCGGCGTTTCCTGAGATGCTGGTCAGAGGGGTACGCAGGTCATGGGAGATAGCCCGCAGGAGGTTGGCGCGGAGGGCTTCCTGGCGGGCGGCCTCCTCTGCCTGCCGCTTGGCCAGTACCACCCGCTCCTTCTCCAGTGCCAGACCACACTCATCCAGAATGGCGATCATCAGGTTTTTTTCAAAGATATCGGGTTTTCGGTCCGGATCGATGGGAATACCGGCTACAGCCTCAACTTGAGCAGAACCGCGGATGGCCATATAGAGACACTTGGTATCCGGAAGGGTGGAGGTGGTGGCACCGGCATGTTTATTGTTTTTTCCCACCCAGTCCGCAGCTATGCGTTCCTCCGGGGTGAGGTAGCGTGCCATATCGCTGCCTGCCTCAGCTGGGAAAAGCAGAGCATCCTGCAGCGTACCGTCCTCACCCGCAGGGTAGATGACCAGATCCCGTTCCAGAAGCTGATTGAGCTGAGTGGCGGCAACAGAGATGATAGACCGAAAATCCTCTGCTTTTTGAAGCTTTTGACTGGTTTGCAGCAAAATTTCCGTTCGATATGCCTTTTCAGCGCTTTGGATCGCCTGCTGTTTGACTCTGGTAGTCAGAGAGCTGCCCAGAAAAGCCACAATGAACATGACAGCAAAGGTGACCAGATACCCCGGGTTGCTCATTAAGGAAAAATAGGGGTAAGTAAAAAAGAAATTAAAGATGAGAACGGACAGGAGGGAGGCAGCCAGGCTGTATCGGTGGCCGTCGGTGATTATAGCGGTAGCCAATGCGCCCAGAATATAGATCATAATGATATTGGCGCTGTTGATGCCAAGCTGCAGGAAGAGAAAGCCGACGGCGGTACATATTCCTAAAACAGCCAGTGTGCGGGCTATATTCCGCAGAGAAAGTTTTTCCGCTGAAAAATGGCGCCGGTTTTTCAGAAGAGAGAGGGAGGGCTGGGAGGGCTGGTCGGGAATGATGTAAATATCCAGATCCGGGGCCAGGGTGTTGAGCTGGTCCACCAGAGACTTGGTGTGGAGAAGCCCCAGGTGCTGGGGACTGCGTCCCAGAACGATTTTGGTGATACCGCTTATTTTGGCATATTCAGCAATTTGGATAGCGGGCTCACTGCCGTAGGCGGTGGCGATACGGGCACCCAGCTCTTCGGCCAGGCGCAGGTTGGCCTGGACACGCAGTTTCTGGGCTTCCTCCTGCTGGCGAAAGTACGGAGGCTCCACGAACAGCGCGGTAAAGGAACCATGAAAAGCATCGGCCAGCCTGGCGGCAGTACGGATCACCTTGGGGTTGGAGGGGGCGCCTGAGAGGCAGATCATGATGTGCTCCCCGGTTTTGCTCTTTTTTTCACCTGACAGGCCGCCTGGGATGCGCTCCAGACGATCCGCTGTACGGCGCAGGGCAATCTCACGGAGTGCGCCCAGGGCTTTTTCTGGGGAAGCCATGTTGCCGGGAAGTACATGGGCGATCCTGCGGCGGTTCTGGCTGTTGGCCAACCGCTCCAACAGGTCGGCGGGCTCCAGATCCACCACTTCCACCTGACTGGCGGAATCAAAAACGGAGTCGGGGACGCGGTCAGTCACAGTGCTTCCGGTGATAGCGGAGACAACGTCCGTCAAGCTTTCCAGCTCCTGGACGTTGAGGGTGCTGTATACGTCGATCCCTGCCCGCAGGAGCTCCTGCACATCCTGATACCGGTTGACATGGCGGCATCCAGGGCCGTTTGTATGGGCCAGGGCATCTACCAGGATCAGTTGAGGATGACGGGCCAGAGCGGCGTCCAGGTCAAATTCCCGTTTTGACCATGAGGAAGAGGAAAGCTGCTCCAGGCCGCTGAGCAGTGCCAGCGTCTCCGGGGGAGTACGGGGGTCGAGATATCCGCACACCACATCTACCCCGGCCTCCTTGGCCCGTAAGGCGGCATCCAGCATAGCGTAGGTCTTGCCTACGCCGGAAGCATATCCGAAAAAGATCTTCAGTTTTCCTGATGATGCTGTTCTGACGTGAGAAATGTCAGGGGCATTGACGGCAGAAGAGTGGCTTGCTTGGCCGATCATGGTACTACCTCATACATAAAATATGACCTTATTATACTACAAGCACGGTAAGAGTGCGAGACAATATTTCCGGTTTGGCAGGGAAGTTTTATAACTTTCTTAATGCGGCCTTAATGCCTGAGGGATTCTCTTTATCCCATCCTCACTTTCACCGTGATATAATACGGTACACCTGTGGTGTATACTGTTGTCATGATGCGCCGTATGATCGGCGCGGATAGCGGCGTGGAGGGAGGCTGGAAATGCCGTTTTGGAAGAATGAGCGGATCAAACCTGCTCAGATCATTATCATTGGTTTTTTGCTGCTGATTTTGTCAGGGACGCTGCTGCTGATGCTCCCCTTTGCCACCCGGGAGCCGGGAAGCGCGTCCTTTGTTGACGCACTTTTCACCGCTACGTCTGCCACCTGTGTCACCGGCTTGATCGTGCACGATACGGTCCAGTATTGGACGCCTTTTGGGCAGACAGTTATCCTGCTGCTGATCCAGGTGGGCGGTATGGGTGTCGTGACGATGGCGGTGGCTATTTTTATGTTTTCCGGCAAGAAGATCGGCCTCAAGCAGCGGTGGGTCATGCAGGAATCCATTGCTGCCCCGCAGGTGGGCGGTATTGTCCGCATGACAGGCTTTATTCTTAAAACTGCCTTTGCCATTGAGACACTGGGCGCGGTGCTTCTGGCCTTTCGGTTCTGTCCTCAGATGGGCTTTTTCAAGGGGATATGGTATGCTGTATTCCATTCGGTGTCTGCTTTCTGCAACGCAGGGTTTGACCTGATGGGAGAAGAGACGGCGTATTCCTCCCTGACAGCTTACGTAGGCGATCCTCTGGTCAGTCTGACCATCGCTATGCTGATCGTGGTGGGCGGCTTAGGGTTTATCACCTGGCAGGATATTTTCCAGCATCGCCACCACCTCCGGGCTTACCGGCTGCAGAGCAAGCTCATTCTGGTGACCACGGGGGCGCTGCTGTTAGGCGGGGTGCTGTTTTTCGGGCTGTATGAGTTCCGCCTGCCTCAATGGGATGGCCTGTCAGCAGGTGAGAAAGCTCTGGCAGCTGTATTCCAGTCAGCTACGCCCCGTACAGCGGGCTTCAATACAGTGGATCTGACGGCTTTGAGTGAGCCAAGCCTGCTGGTGACGATTCTTTTGATGCTGACCGGCGGCTCCCCGGGCTCCACTGCGGGCGGCTTCAAGACGACCACATTGGCGGTGCTGATTTTGAGCGCTTTTGCGGTGTTCCGTCGGCGGAGCACGGCCCATTGCTTTGGACGGCGCCTGACTGAGTCGGTGCTGCGCAGTGCCAGTGCGATTTTCCTTCTGTATCTGCTGCTGTTCCTGACAGGGGGCGTACTGATCTGTTGCATGGAGGGCATCCCTTTGATAACAGCGCTGTTTGAGGCGGCCTCTGCCATCGGTACGGTGGGGCTGTCGCTGGGGGCTACGCCGGGATTGGGTGTGCCATCCCAGTTGATTTTGGTATTTCTCATGTATTTTGGCCGTGTGGGCGGCCTGACAATGATCTATGCTGTGACCAGCGGAGCGGCCACATATTCCCAGTATCCGCAGGAACAGGTCAATGTAGGATAAGAAAGGAAATAGCATGAAATCTGTATTATTGATCGGCTTGGGCAGATTTGGCCGTCATATGGCCCAGCGGCTTCATGATCTTCATCATGAAGTTTTGGCGGTGGATTTGAATGAGGAAAGGGTGAACGCTGCGCTGCCCTTTGTGACCAACGCCCAGATCGGCGATGGAACGAACGAACAGTTCGTGTCATCTTTGGGAGTGCGCAATTTTGATTTGTGCGTGGTGACCATCGGGGATAATTTCCAGAGCTCCCTGGAGACAACAGCATTGCTGAAGGAGTGCGGGGCACCATTTGTAGTAGCCCGGGCTACCCGGGATGTCCACGCCAAATTCCTTCTGCGCAATGGTGCGGATGATGTGATCTATCCGGAAAAGCAGATGGGCTCCTGGGCAGCTGTGCGGTATACGGCTGACCATATATTCGACTATGTGAAGCTCACACCGGAGTACTCCATTTTTGAGACAGCGGTACCTGCTGCATGGGTGGGTAAAACGGTGGTAGAGCTGGCGGTACGGCAGAAATACCGGATCAACATCCTTGCTACAAAGCGGGGAGAAAAGCTGGAGCCGTTGCCTGGCCCGGCCCATTGCTTCGCTGCGGATGAGACCATGTTCATCCTGGGAGCCAACAAGGACATGGAGAAATTCCTGAATTATTGATGTTTTTCACTTTTCCTTACATATTTCGTCTTTCATGTTGATAGGAAGAGGAGTCTTTTCCGAGGTATGGGGGAAAAACAGGTGAAATTGAGAAAAAAGAGAAAATTTTTCTTGCATTTTTACGCTGGCTGTGGTATTCTATCATGGCGATAAAGGGCGGTCCTCTGCCGAGAAGGTCGGGCGATATGGCCGGCAGACCTGGTGAATCGTTACGAACGCCTATAAATTAGGAGGAAATTTCCCATGGATCTCATTAAGGAACTGACTAAGTCCCAGCTCAAGGAGATGCCCGCTGTAGAGGTGGGTGATACCGTCAAGGTGCACGTGAAGGTCAAGGAAGGCGCTCGTGAGCGTATCCAGGTCTTCGAGGGCACTATCATTGCCAAGAAGCACGGCGGTATCGAGGAGACCATCACTGTTCGTCGTATGTCCTACGGCGTAGGCGTGGAGAAGGTCTTCCCCCTGCACTCTCCCACCATCGACAAGATCGAGGTGGTGCGTCACGGTATCGTCCGCCGCGCCAAGCTGTACTACCTGCGCAACCGCGTGGGCAAGGCTGCCAAGGTCCGCGAGAAGCTTTGATCCAAGTGTCAAAAAGAGGCCGTCTCCTGGGAGACGGCCTCTTTTTGCCTCTGTATCCCCAGGGAAGGGAAGAGAAGATATTGGTTGTAATCTCACAGAAATTGTGGTATCTTATACAATTAGAATGCTATTGCTAAGGAGTGTCTGTCATGTCCGAGGAAAAGAAGGAATTGGAACAGGAGGAAGTTGCCGATCAGGCGGAAGAGACGGAAAAGCAGCCGGAGCGCCTGGAAAACAGTGTGTACGACTGGGCCCGTTCCCTGGTAGCCGCAGTGGTGGGCGTGGTGCTGCTCTTTACGTTCCTGGTCCGCCTCATCGGTGTCAGTGGGCCTTCTATGCAGGATACCCTGTATACCGGAGACCGGATCCTGGTGCTCAATTCCATGTTCTGTGATTTTCAGCCGGGAGATGTAGTGGTGGTCAATGCCTATAACGCCCAGCTGGATGATACTTTGGTCAAGCGGATCATCGCCGTGGGCGGGCAGACGGTGGATATCGATTTTGTCACCGGAACTGTCTATGTAGACGGCGTGGCGCTGGACGAGCCTTACATCAAGGAACCTACTTATACCACCGATGGCACTACGTTTCCGCTGACGCTGGCGGAGGACGAGGTGTTCATCATGGGCGATAACCGCAACCACAGCACCGACAGCCGCAGCATTCAGCTGGGGCCGGTAAAAGAAGGATATATTCAGGGCAAAGCGGTGTTTCTGCTGTTCCCTGGCGTAACGCCGGATACAGGGGAGCGGGACTGGAGCCGCATTGGCCTGATCGACTAAGAAAGAAATGAGCGTGTATCAATGCCGGATAATAAGCAGGAAATGAATATCCAGTGGTATCCTGGCCATATGACCAAGACCCGGCGGATGATCCAGAGCCAGCTGAAGAATATGGATGCTGTCTGTGAGATCCTGGATGCCCGGATACCTATCTCCAGCCGCAATCCAGATGTGGAGGAGCTGACAGCGGGGAAACCCCGGCTGGTCGTTCTCAACCGGATCGATATCGCGGACAGTGATGCCACCCGGACTTGGGCGGCCTGGTTCCGATCCAAAGGTTTTGCCGTACTGGAGGTCAACGCCAAGGATGGCCAGGGAACGGCCCGATTTGCCGTTGCTGTGCGGGAACTGCTGGCGGATAAGCTGGCAGCCTATGCGGAAAAGGGGCAGGTAGGCCGTACAGTGCGTGTCATGATCTTTGGCATCCCTAATGTGGGAAAGTCCACGTTTATCAATAAGGTGGCCAAACGTAAGACCGCCAAGGCAGAGGATCGCCCTGGTGTTACCCGGACTCAACAGTGGGTGCCGGTGGATCGGAGTTTGGAACTGATGGATACGCCGGGCATGCTCTGGCCCAAGTTTGATGATCCCCAAGTGGGGCTGCATCTGGCCTTTACCGGTGCGGTCCGCGATGAGATCATGGATACGGAGACTCTGGCCTGCCGGCTGATGGAGCTGCTGGCCCAGCGGTATCCCCAGGCTTTGGCGGATCGGTATAAGGTGGAGATCGGCCCTGAGGATACCGGCTACGACCTGCTGATCCAGGCGGGCCGCCGCCGGGGATTTATGGTCCGGGGCGGCGAGGTGGACACAGAGCGGATGGCCCGGATTTTGCTGGATGAGTTCCGTGGCGGCAAGCTGGGACGCTTTACACTGGAACTGCCTGAGGATATGCAGGGATAATTGTAAAAAGAGAAGGACTGGCTCTGTGATGCCAGGCTCTTTTGGGTGATGTGTTTGTGTGAAGGAGTGGACATGGAGCACTGGGAGCTGGAACAGGAAGCTGCGGCGGCGGGCTATACTGCTGTATGCGGCGTGGACGAGGCGGGAGCAGGGCCGTTGGCGGGCCCCGTATATGCTGCGGCGGTGATTTTGCCTTTTGGCCTGGAGCTGCCCTACCTGAACGATTCCAAGCAGGTGACGCCAAAGCGCCGGGACCGGCTTTTTGACCTGATCCGGGAACAGGCGGTGGCCTGGTCTATCGCCTCTGTATCGGCGGAGGAGATCGATGAGATCGACATCCTCAACGCCAGAATGAAGGCCATGCAGCTGGCCATCGACGGCCTTACGCCGGCGGCAGACTTTGCCCTCATCGACGGCAACCGGGACCACGGCAGCCGCTGTGCTATCATAACGGCCCATGAGACGGTAGTGAAAGGGGACAGCCGCAGTCCCTCTATTGCCGCTGCCTCCATTTTGGCAAAGGTCAGCCGTGACCGCTACATGGAGGAGCTGGCGGATACATATCCCCAGTACCGCTTTGAGCAGCATAAGGGATACCCCACTAAGCTTCATTATGAGATGTTGGATCAATTTGGCCCCAGCCCGGTCCACCGAAAGACCTTCCTTGCCAAGTGGGAGGCGAAAGGGCGTGGATGAGCGCAAACGTCTGGGAAACCGTGGGGAAGAGGCGGTAGCCGCATGGCTGCGGCGGCAGGGCTATTGCCTTCTGGCCAGCCAGTACCGCTGCCGCTTTGGCGAGATCGACTTGGTTGCCCGCAGCCAGGAGGGGATCCTCTGCTTTGTGGAGGTCAAGACCCGTACCAGCAGCCGCTTTGCCGCACCCCGGGAGGCGGTGACGGCAGCCAAGCAGCGCCGTCTGCGGATCACTGCGGAATATTACCTGTCCCGAACCGGCCAGGGGGAGTGCCCCTGCCGCTTTGATGTGGCGGAGGTCTATCCCGCCCTTGACGGGGAGATGACCATCAATTATATTACCAATGCGTTCTGAGGAGCGCGGAGGGGAGGATATGGATATGGAATACCTGAGCACCCGAGACAAGACCCTGCGCCTGACGGCGGCGGAGGCCATTAAGATGGGCCTGAGCCGGGACGGCGGGCTGTTCACTCCGGCGGAGTTCCCCGGATTGAGCCCCCTGGAGATCGAGGCCCTGTGCCCCATGACCTACCAGCAGCGCGCCGCCTATATTATGGAGAAGTTCCTGCCGGACTTCACCCCGGAGGAGCTAACAGAGTACACCGAGAAAGCCTACGGTCCGGACAAGTTCGACACCGACCACGCTGCACCTCTGCGGCGGGTAGGAGGAAAGACCTGGTGCCTGGAGCTGTGGCACGGCCCCACCAGCGCTTTCAAGGATATGGCTCTTCAGATGCTTCCTCAGCTTCTCTCCGCCAGCCTCCGCAAGACCGGGGAGGATAAGACTGCCTGCATCCTGGTGGCCACCTCCGGTGATACTGGCAAGGCTGCAATGGAAGGCTTTGCTGATGTGCCTCAGACCAAGATCCTGGTGTTCTACCCCAGGGACGGCGTCAGCGAGATCCAGAAGCTCCAGATGGTCACTCAGGAGGGAGCCAATGTAGGTGTCTGCGCTGTAGAGGGTAATTTTGACGATGCCCAGAATGGCGTCAAGCGGATCTTCTCCGACGAGACTATGCGCAAGGAACTGGCGGACAGGGGGTACTTCCTTTCCTCCGCCAACTCTATCAACTGGGGCCGCATCCTGCCTCAGGTAGTCTACTATATCTCCGCCTACTGTGACCTCCTCAACATGGGGGAGATCCACCTGGGAGACAAGGTGAACTACTGTGTACCTACCGGCAACTTCGGCAATATCCTGGCCTGCCACTACGCCGGGAAGATGGGCATCCCCGTGGGCAAGCTCATCTGCGCCAGCAACTGCAACGACGTCCTTACGGACTTCATCCGTACCGGTGTGTATGACCGCAACCGGCCCTTCCATACTACCATGTCTCCCTCTATGGATATCCTTATTTCCAGCAATCTGGAGCGGCTTCTCTTCGAGCTCTCCGGCGGGGACGATGCCCTGGTGCGGCAATATATGGAGGAGCTGAAAGCCACTGGCCGCTATGAGATCACAGCGGAGATGAAGGAAAAGCTTCAGGCCATGTTCTACGGCGGTTTTGCCTCCGAGGAGGATACCACCGCCACCATCACTGCCCTTTACACTGACGGCTACCTCATCGACACCCATACTGCCGTGGCTGCCAAGGTGCTGGAGGACTACCGCCGGGAGACCGGGGACGACACCATCGCGGTGTTTGCCTCCACAGCTTCCCCCTACAAGTTCTGTGACAGCGTTCTCACCGCCATTGGGGAAGAACCTGTCAGCGACAGTGTTGCGCGCATTGCCCAGCTGGAGAAGGTCTCCGGTGTGCCCGCTCCCAGGCGGCTGGCGGCTCTGAAGGGCAAGACGCCCCGCTTTGATGGTGTGACAAAGAAGGAAAATATGGAGAAGGTCGTGCTGAATTTCCTGAAATAACAAGGGAGAGGGGGATTGCCATGAAGGAGAAGCGTCTGCGGCGCCGATGGGCGCGGGTAAGTATTGTGCTGGCCATCTCGGGCACGGGCTGTACTTTGCTTGGTCTGCTGATGGGAAGAGCGGTGTACCAGTGGAAATGGCCAGGAGCCCTGGCCATCCTGGGAATTGTCCTGCTGGTTGCGGCGGTGATCGTGAGATATACGTTCTTGCGCTGCCCTCACTGCGGCAAAGGAGTAGCGTTTCCTATTTGGCATCCTGGAAAGTGCCATTATTGCGTGTATTGCGGTAAGCCCTTCCTGTTCGACGATGAGCCGGACGAGATCGAAAAAGAGCATACAAAAGAGGAGTAGCCTATGGCCCTGTACGCCATCGGCGACCTGCACCTGGGGCTGAGTGTGAACAAGCCCATGGACGTGTTCGGCCCTGGATGGGGGAACCACGTGGAGCGGCTGCGGGACGCCTTTTCACAACTGAATGACGACGACGTGACGGTGCTCTGCGGCGACACCTCCTGGGGGATCGACTTTGCACAGAGCCTTGCGGACTTTCGGCTGATCGACAGCTTGCCTGGGAAAAAGATCATCCTTAAGGGGAACCACGACTATTGGTGGAACACTGCCGCCAAAATGAAGCGGTTCTTCTCCGACAATGGCCTTACTACCCTGGATATCCTCCACAACAACTGCCATACCTACGGGGACTACGCCCTGTGCGGCACCCGGGGCTGGTTTTATGAGGAGGAGCAGACTGGACACAACGAGAAGGTGTTCAACCGGGAGGTGATGCGGCTGGAGGCGTCTTTGAAGGCGGCCGGCGGCCGGCCGATCCTGGCCTTCCTTCACTACCCGCCCCTCTACACTGGATACCGCTGTCCTGAGATCATTGCTAAGCTGGAGGAATACGGCGTGGAGCGCTGCTGTTACGGTCATCTTCACGGTCCCACCCATAAAAGGGCCATTGAAGGGACAGTAGGGACAGTGGCGTACAGCCTGGTCTCTGCGGATTACCTGGGGTTTGTTCCCAAAAAAATCTTAAATTAATGGAAAATAATTTGTCTAGGTACTAGAATTTTAGATTTTCCTGTGATACAATACTATGCTGGCTGACTGTGAAGGCCGACAGTAAACGGAGGAAATAAACATGAGTGTGAAAAACTGTGAGAAACACGAGAAGAGCATGGTCGAGCTGACCGTGGAAGTGAGCGCTGCCGATTTTGAGGCCGCTGTTGAGAAGGCCTACAGAAAGCAGCGTGGTAAGATCAATATGCCCGGCTTCCGTCCCGGCAAGGCCCCCCGCAAGATGATCGAGTCTATGTACGGGCCTGAGGTGTTCTATGAGGAGGCCGTGAATATCGCTCTGCCTGACGCCTATATGGAGGCAGTCAAGGAGAAGGAGCTGGACGTGGTGGGTTATCCCGAGGTGGAGCTGCTGGAAGTTGGTAAGGACGGCTTCTCCTTCAAGGCCACTGTGGCAGTGTACCCCGAGGTGACTCTGGGCCAGTACAAGGGCCTGGAGGCCCCCAAGGCTGAGGTCAAGGTGATGGCTGCCGACGTCAATGCCCGTCTCAAGGAGATGGCCGAGCGCAACAGCCGCATGGTCAGTGTGGACCGGGCGGTGAAGAAGGGCGATACCGCCAACATCAATTTCGAGGGCTTCCTGGATGGCAAGGCTTTCGAGGGCGGCAAGGGTGAGGACTATGACCTCGCCATTGGCTCCGGCAGCTTCGTTCCCGGCTTTGAGGAGCAGCTCATCGGCATGAAGGCTGAGGAGGAGAAGGATATTGATATCACCTTCCCCGAGGACTATCATGCGGATCTGGCTGGCAAGGCTGTGGTGTTCCATGTGAAGGTCAACGCCGTGAAGGTCAAGGAAGTGCCTGCCATCGATGATGAGTTTGCCAAGGATGTCAGCGAGTTTGACACTCTGGCTGAGCTGAAGAAGGACGTCAAGGCCAAGCTGATCGCCGAGCGTGAGGAGGCTGCCAGCCGCGCCTTTGAGGACATCCTCATGGAGAAGGTGGCCGAGGGCCTGACCTGCGATATCCCCGACGCTATGGTGGAGGAGCAGGCCAAGCGCTTTGCCGATAACTTCAAGATGCAGCTGCAGTCCCAGGGCCTGTCCTTTGAGCAGTACAAGAAGATGACCAACACCGACGAGGCTGCCCTGCTGGAGCAGGCTAAGGAGCCCGCTGCCCGTCAGGTGCGGATGGATCTGGCTGTGGGTGCTATCATCAAGGCGGAGAACATCGAGGCCACCGACGAGGATGTGGAGGCTGAGTACGCCAAGATGGCCAAGCAATACGGCATGGAGGTAGAGAACCTCAAGAAGTACATCGAGGCCGAGGTGATCAAGGAGCAGGTAGTCCGCAGCAAGGCCATTGCCGTTGTAGTGGACAGCGCTGTTGCCGTCAAGCCTGAGGTAAAGGCCGAGGAGAAGAAGGAGGCCCCCGCTGAGGAGGCTCCCGCCGAGAGTGCGGAGTAATCTGAAATCCCGGTACTAAACCCTCCGGGATCCGGTTATACTGCTGTGGAGTGTGATTCCCGCCGGACAGGCGGGGGAGGGTCCCTATTCAAGCAGGAGGTAATTCATTTATGAGCTTGGTACCTTACGTAGTAGAGCAGACCAACCGGGGAGAGCGTTCCTATGATATCTTTTCCCGTCTGCTCAACGACCGCATTATTTTCCTGGGTGAGGAGGTCAACGACACCACTGCCAGCCTGGTTGTGGCGCAGCTTCTGTATCTGGAGGCCCAGGACCCTGACAAGGATATCCAGATGTATATCAACAGTCCCGGCGGCTCTGTGACGGCGGGCATGGCCATTTATGATACCATGCAGTACGTCAAGTGCGATGTGTCCACCATCTGTGTGGGCCTGGCTGCCAGTATGGGTGCGTTCCTGCTGGCCGCCGGTGCCAAGGGCAAGCGGCTGGCGCTGCCCAATGCGGAGATCATGATCCACCAGCCTTCTGCCGGCACCCAGGGTCAGGTCACGGATATGGCCATCCACCTCAAGCGGCTGGAGGTCATCAAGCGCCGGTTGAACCATATCCTGGCTGACAACACCGGTAAGAGCCTGGAGACCGTCACCGCCGACTGTGAGCGGGACAACTTTATGACTGCTGAGGAGGCCAAGGAGTACGGCCTCATCGACAAGGTCATCTATTCGAGATAAGCGAAGAGGGGAAAACAGTCCATGAGTGACGAGACGAAAAAGTCCCTGCGCTGTTCTTTCTGCGGCAAGCGGGAGGAAGAAGTGCGGCGGATGATCCAGGCGCCCGGCGCCCGCATCTGTGACCAGTGTGTCCAGCTGTGCATGAGCGTTCTGGAGGAGGAACTTGGCAAACCGGATGCCAACCTGACATTGGAGGCGCCGGAAAAACTGCCGACTCCCCGGGAGATCAAGGAGATCCTGGATCAGTATGTCATCGGACAGGAATCTGCCAAGGTAGCTCTGTCGGTGTCCGTCTATAACCACTATAAGCGCATTTACTACGGCGGCGGTGAGGATGTGGAGCTCCAGAAGAGCAACATTCTCATGATCGGGCCTACCGGAAGCGGTAAGACCCTCTTCGCCCAGACTCTGGCCCGGATTTTGCAGGTCCCCTTTGCCATTGCTGACGCAACCACCCTCACGGAGGCGGGTTATGTGGGTGACGATGTGGAGAATATTCTCCTGCGTCTCCTGCAGGCAGCGGACTATGATGTGGACCTGGCGGAGCACGGCATCATTTATGTGGATGAGATCGATAAGATCGCACGCAAGAGCGAGAACACCTCCATTACCCGGGATGTCTCCGGCGAAGGTGTGCAGCAGGCCCTTCTGAAGATTCTGGAGGGTACGGTGGCCAATGTTCCCCCCCAGGGAGGCCGCAAGCATCCTCATCAGGAATTCATACAGATCAATACCCGGAATATTCTCTTCATCTGCGGCGGCGCCTTTGATGGCCTGGATAAGATCATCGAGCGGCGTACCGATAAGCGGGGGATCGGCTTTGATTCCCAGCTGCAGAGCAAGAAGGACCGGGATGTGGGTGCGATTTTGAAGGAAGTCCAGCCTCATGATTTGCTGAAATTCGGCATCATTCCGGAGTTGGTGGGCCGTTTGCCGGTGATCGCACCGCTGGATTCCCTGAAACGGGAGGATCTGGTGCGGATTCTTACAGAACCCAAGAATGCTCTGGTCAAGCAGTATAAAAAGCTGCTGGAGTATGATGGAGTGGATTTGGAGTTTGAGGAGGGCGCACTGGAGGCGGTAGCCGACAAAGCCATTGAGCGGAATATCGGTGCCCGTGGCCTTCGGGCTGTGATGGAGGGGATCCTGACAAAGATCATGTTTGATATCCCCTCTGACCCCACAGTGAAGAAGGTAGTGGTCACACCGGCCTGTGTCAACGGTGAGTGCGGCCCTGAGATCATCCATGGAAGTGCCGGAGAAGGACAGCTTTCCAGTCCGCCGGTATCCGGCCACGCATCCTGACTGCCTGTCGGGAAAGAAATGTTAAGATAAAGGGGGGCGGAACTGCCCCCCTTTGCCTATATTGGCCGATATGCCAAAAAAGTTGCCTGCGGCAGACAGCCGCAGGGACCCTCCGGTGCGGCGCCGGAGAAAGGAGACCCTACATATGGAAAATGTATCAATGAATATGCCTGTCCTGGCTCTGCGGGGACTGACGATTTTTCCCAACTGCATCCTTAGTTTTGATGTAGAGCGGGAGATCTCCATTCGTGCCTTGGAGAGAGCTATGGAGAGTGACCAGCAGATTTTCCTGGTGGCCCAGCGGGAGATCAATGTCCCCCAGCCCGGGGAGAAGGATCTCTACGCCGTGGGAACAATTTCTGTGATCCGTCAGATTCTGCGGATCAGTGAAAATTCTGTACGCGTGATGATGGAGGGCCGCAGCAGGGCCCGCCTGCGGCGTCTGTGGCAGACAGAGCCTTATCTCCAGGGAAACGTGGAGCCTATGAAGGAGCTGAAGAGCCGGATATCGGACTTTCAGCTGGAGGCGCTGCTGCGGCAGACCTATACCAACTTCAGTGAATATGCTAACCTTGCTACCCGACTGAGCGAGGATATCGCGGCAGCTGTAATGGACGACCGGGACCCTGGCCATCTGGCAGATTTTATTGCTCAGAACATTGTGCTGCGTCATGAGGACCGGCAGATGATCTTGGAGGAGGAGCGTCCTGTTCCCCGGCTGCGGAAGGTCAATGAGCTGCTGGCCCGTGAGACAGAAGTCCTGGGCTATGAGCAGGAGCTGGAAGGGAAGATCCGCCAGCAGATGGGTGAGGTCCAGAAGGACCATATTATCCGTGAACAAATTCGCCTGCTCCAGCGGGAATTGGGCGAGGATGATGACAGTGAGCTGAACGATTATCGCCGGAAGATTCAGGAGCGGAAGCTGGGAGAGGAGATTGAGACAAAGCTCCTCAAGGAAGTGGACCGCCTGGCCAAGCAGCCCTTTGGCAGTGCTGAAGCGGCGGTGATCCGCAATTATCTGGATGTCTGCCTGGATATGCCCTGGGGCGTGGAGACGAATGAGCGGGCCAGTGTGGCCGCTGCCAGAAAGATTCTGGACCATGACCACTATGGCTTGGAGAAGGTCAAGGAGCGTATTCTGGAATTTATTGCTGTGCGGCAGCTGAATCCGGAGGCCAAGGGGCAGATCATCTGTCTGGTAGGCCCTCCGGGTGTGGGTAAGACTTCTATCGCGATCTCCGTGGCATCGGCACTGAACCGGAAGCTGGCCCGGCTGAGTTTGGGCGGTGTCCGGGACGAGGCGGATATCCGGGGACATCGGAAGACCTACATAGGTGCCATGCCCGGCCGTATCGTGACAGCCATCAGCCAGAGCGGCAGTATGAATCCGCTTCTGCTGCTGGATGAGATCGATAAGATGGGCAACGATTATCGAGGCGATCCTGCCTCCGCTATGCTGGAGGTGCTGGACAGCGAACAGAACTATGCCTTCCGTGACCACTTCCTGGAGATCCCTCTGGATCTCAGCAAAGTGATGTTTATCACCACGGCCAATACCACCGCTACCATTCCTCGCCCGCTGCTGGATCGTATGGAGGTCATCGAGCTGACCAGCTACACCGATGAGGAAAAGCTGCAGATCGCCCGCAGATATCTCTTGCCCAAGCAGATGAAGGAGCACGGGATTCCCAAAACGGCGCTTCGCGTCAGTGATGACGCCATTCGTGCAGCTATTTCGGGGTATACCCGGGAGTCCGGTGTCCGCACCCTGGAGCGGACGATGGGTAAGCTGTGCCGAAAAGCTGCAATGCGTTTGGTATCAAAGACTGTAAAGCGAGTAAGCATTACAGAAGGAAACCTGGAAGAGTTCTTGGGTGTCCGGCGTTTTCTGCCGCCGGTGCTGGATAAAGACCCGGTGGGCGTGGTCAATGGTCTGGCATGGACCGAGGTCGGCGGTGAACTGCTGGAGGTAGAGGTCAATGTGATGGAGGGCAGCGGCAAGCTGGAGCTTACCGGCAACCTGGGAGATGTGATGAAGGAGTCTGCCCACGCTGCCATCAGCTGTATCCGCAGCCGGGCGGCCCAGTTGGGCATTGATCCGGAGTTTTATAAGAACCGGGATATTCACATTCACTTCCCCGAAGGGGCGGTGCCTAAGGATGGTCCTTCTGCTGGTGTCGCTATCACCACTGCTGTAGTGTCGGCCCTCACTGGTGTGCGGGTGCGCAGTGATGTGGCTATGACTGGTGAGGTGACACTGCGCGGCCGGGTCCTGGCCATAGGAGGCCTGAAGGAAAAGACCATGGCCGCCAAGCGCAGCGATATCCGCACGGTGATCATTCCCCGGGACAACCTGCGTGATCTGGAGGATATTGATCCTGTGGTCCGGGAGGCACTGCGGTTTGTCCCGGCGGAGACAGTGGATACTGTCCTGGACGAGGCACTGCTTCGCACAGAGGTGGTAGACAGCCGTGATCAAAAGCAGGAAAAGGAAGATAAGGAAGGAATTGTGGCAGCTTTTGTACCTCCAGAGGCTGCTGTAAAGGATTCTTCCTTGCGCCAATAATATGCCCCCACGGCAGATTTTGCCAGGGGAGATCAGGAGGAGATGACCTGTGGCCATCCCATTTCAGAAAGCGGAGTTCCTTCTCTCCGCCGCATCGCCTTCCGCTTTTGTGCGGGATGGGCGTAAGCAGCTGGCATTTGCCGGCCGTTCCAACGTTGGAAAAAGTTCTGTGATCAACTGTCTTACCGAGAGGAAAAACCTGGCCCGGGTCGGTGCATCTCCGGGAAAGACCACCCAGATCAATTATTTTGCACTGGGTGAAAAGGCTTATCTGGTGGATCTGCCTGGCTATGGTTATGCCCGGGTGTCAAAAGGGGAGCGTGACCGGTGGGGGCGCTTGATGGAGGCCTATTTTGCCTCCGGACTGATTCACTGCGGTGTGATGATCGTAGACGCCCGCCACAAACCCACCGCTGATGATGTGACGATGGCAAACTGGTTTTTTGATACCGGTTGCCCAGTGATCGTGGTGGCAAATAAGCTGGACAAGCTGAAGAAGTCTGAGGTGGAACCCAATTTGGCTTTGATCCGGCAGACCTTAGGACTGCGAGAGGAGGATCAGTTGGTTCCTTTCTCTGCGGAAAAAGGGATCGGCAGAGAATCTCTTTGCCAGCTGTTGGAGCAGATGATAGAAGAAGATGCGGGCATATAAAGAATAAAAACAGCCTGTCCACAGCAATTTTGTGGACAGGCTGTTTTTTCAGGCGGTAGAAGGGAAGGACTCAAGCTGCTGTGCAGAATGCGTAGGACACAGTTCCGCTGACGTTATCATAGCTGGTCCAGGAACCACTGATCAGCACTACTATCTGGCCAGTGATCTCCGGGACAGTGAAATGGAAGGAATTATCCAGGAAGGAGGTCTCCACCTGGGTGCTGTTTTCCAAGTCAGTTTCGTCTGCGCTCCAGTAGGTAACCGTCACACTGTCGGGGATTTTAGAGAAAGTAAGGGTTACCTCTGCCCCGGAACTGAGGGAAACGGTGGTAAGGGTTTCCTGGGACTCCAGAGGATGGACTGTGTCAGCAATAATGCTGTTGCTGTTGCCCCACTGATTGGTGACAGTCCACTCATAGCCAAAAGAGGGAAGTGTGGTGGAATTGCTCCCCGACTCCAGCGTGAGGGCTGGGATAGAATCCATAACATCCTGGCTGGATACGCCGCAGCCTGCCAGCAGCAGAGTGAGACAAAGTATGAGGATGGAAAATGTTTTTTTCATAATGAGGACTCCTTCATAAACAGATTACAGTAAATCAGACGCAAATCATTGGGATTTGTTCCCTGAGTGGATAAGAGAATGAAAACTGCTTTTTGCAGTATAACCCGGCGGCGCCTCTGGCGCAAGACAGAAAAGGCAGGAATCTGCTCTGGTCACAAAAAATTTGCAATTACCTACTTTTCAAAACAGGGAAAATATATTAGAATAAGTGGCAGTGTATTGCCCCAGAACAACGAACGGAGGGAGCCCTATGGAGGAACCAAAATATAAGAGAGTCCTGCTGAAGATCAGCGGGGAAGCTCTGGCTGGAGATAAACATTTTGGCCTGGATTTCGAGGTCATCGGAAAAGTATGTGATGTGATCAAGGAAGCGGTGGCCATGGGCGTCCAAGTGGGCGTTGTGGTAGGCGGCGGTAATTTCTGGCGCGGCGTCAAGGATGGCAGCGGCCGGATGGAGCGTACCCGTGCCGACCATATGGGTATGATGGCCACTGTGATGAATGCTCTGGCCCTGGCCGACGTGCTGGAGCAGAAGGACGTACCTGTCCGGGTCCAGACGGCGGTGGAGATGCGGGCCATGGCGGAGCCCTATATCCGTTCCCGCGCCATCCGTCATTTGGAGAAGGGCCGGGTAGTGATTTTTGGCTGCGGTACCGGCAATCCCTTTTTCTCCACGGACACTGCGGCAGTGCTGCGGGCTGCGGAGATCGATGCGGATGTGATCCTGCTGGCCAAGAACGTGGACGGCGTATACAGCGCGGACCCCAATAAGGACCCCGGCGCGGTGAAGTATGACAGCATTACCTATGATGATGTGCTGGCCCAGCACTTGGCGGTGATGGATTCCACTGCCACCAGCCTTTCCATGGATAACCATATCCCGGTTTTACTTTTTGCTCTGAAGGATCCCTATAATATTATCCGTGTACTGAAGGGCGAGCAGATCGGAACGATTGTGAAGGAGGACTGAAAGATGAATAAGAGCGATTACAAAGTTTATGAGGATAAAATGAAGAAATCCATCGATTCTGTAGCGGCGGACTTTGCTGCTGTCCGTGCTGGCCGTGCCAGCGCCGCTGTTTTGGATCGGATCATGGTGGACTACTATGGAACTCCTACCCCCATTCACCAGATCGCTTCCATTTCCTCTCCGGACCCCCGGACCCTGGCGATCCAGCCTTGGGATGCCGCGGCAGTGAAGCTGATTTGCAAAGCCATCCAGGAGTCTGATCTGGGGATCAATCCTCAGAATGATGGTCGTGTCATCCGCCTTGCTTTCCCTCAGCTGACAGAGGAGCGTCGTAAGGAGCTGGTCAAGCAGATCGCAAAATATGCGGAAGGCGGTAAGGTGGCCATCCGGAACATCCGCCGGGATGCAGTGGAAGCTTTCAAGGCCCAGAAGAAGAATGGCGAGCTGACGGAAGATGACCTGAAGATCGCAGAGAAGGACATCCAGAAGATGACCGACGACATGTGCAAGGAGCTGGATGCTCTGCTGGAGAAGAAGGAGAAGGAACTGCTGGCGGTGTAAGCGGCAGTGCCTGTAAGGGTATGAGGTTTGCTTTTAGAAAAAAGCGCGATGATACGGCGGGGCAGGTGGATTTTAGCCGTCTGCCCCGCCACATCGCTATTATTTTGGATGGAAATGGCCGCTGGGCCAAGCGCAGGGGCTTGCCGCGCACGGCAGGCCATAAGGTGGGCGCAGAGACGTTTCGCACCATTGCCACCTATTGCCGGGACATTGGGCTGGAGTATTTGACGGTCTACGCCTTTTCTACGGAAAACTGGAAACGGCCAGAAGAAGAAGTCTCAACGATCATGGGGCTTCTGAAGCGGTATTTGCTGGAGGCCATCGACACCATGGAGCGGGATAATGTCCGCTTGTGCTTTATGGGAGATTTGTCGGTACTCAGTGATGAGCTGAAAGCGCTTGTGGCACGGTGCAATCAGATCTCTGCGGGCCTGGATGGCTGCCAGTGTAATATTTGCATCAACTATGGGGGCAGGGCGGAGATCGTCCATGCAGCCCAGAACTTTGCAAAAGATTGCCTTGCAGGAAGAGTAAAGCCTGAAAGCTTAACAGAAGAAAGCTTTGAGGATTACCTCTATTCGGCAGGGATCCCCAGTCCAGAGCTACTGATTCGTCCGGGCGGGGAACAGCGACTGAGTAATTTTCTCCTGTGGCAGTGTGCCTATGCGGAATTTTACTATACAGACGTGCTTTGGCCCGATTTTTCCAAAGAGGAACTTCATCGGGCCATCGCTGCGTATCAGCACCGTGACCGCAGGTTCGGCGGTGTGGGACGCGGATAAATTATCTCCATAAGGAGGGTATTCAATGCGGTCAAGGCTGCTGGTATCTGTAATAGGCGTGCCGGTGATCCTGGTAGTGATTTTGTGGGCACCGGTGATGGTGCTGGTGGTGGCGCTGGCGCTGTTGTCGGCCATCGCTGCTTTTGAACTGATGCGGTGTGTGGGAGTAGTCGATTCTCCCCGGAAGAGCTGTGTTCTCAGCAATGCGGCGATTCTTGGTGCACTGTGCGCCGTATTTGTCCAGTATCGATACGACGAGTACTATGCTGCTCTGATCGTGATCTACACACTGCTTATCTTTGCTTATGCGGTATACCGGGCAGGGGAGATCAAATTCCAGCAGATCATGGCGGCACTGTTTGCCATGTACGCTATCCCCTATGCTTTTTCTTCCTTCCTCCGGCTCCATGAGATGGGCGTCCATCGGGCATACCTGCTGTTGCCGCTGCTGTTCAGTTTTTGCAGCGATACCGGAGCATTCTTTGCCGGCAGGGCATTTGGACGTCATAAGCTGGCGCCGAAGGTCAGCCCCCATAAGACGGTAGAAGGCGCTGTGGGCGGCCTTTTGGGCAATGCGGTCGGTGCGGTCATTTTTGCTCTGATCATGAATCTGGGGCTTGGTGAGGGACTGGATTATCCCGGGATCGTGGCTCTGGGTGTGATTTGCAGCGTGATCGCCCAATTGGGAGATCTCAGCTTCTCCCTGATCAAACGGGAATTTGGCATTAAGGACTATGGCCATATTTTCCTGGAGCATGGCGGCGTTTTGGACCGCTTTGACAGCGTTATTTTCGTAGCTCCCGTGCTGGCGGCGTTTTTGCCTGCACTGATGTGACAGAAGACAGAAAAAGAGTACCTGCCAGCGGGAGAAAAATTTATGGGCGGTTTGTGGAGGTTATCCATGAAAAAGGCGATCACGTTGCTGGGTTCCACGGGTTCCATTGGACGGCAGACACTGGATGTGTGCCGGCAGATGGGAATTCGGGTGGAAGCTCTGGCGGCGCACCACAGTGTAGATCAATTGGAGGAGCAGGTCCGGGAGTTTAAGCCCAACCTTGCGGTATTGTATGATATGGATGCGGCGCTGGAGCTTGCTAAGCGATTGGCTGGTTTGCCGGTCCGGGTGAGCTACGGCATGGAGGGCCTTGTAGAAGCGGCCTCTCTGCGGGCGAGCGATACCGTGGTGGCAGCAATGGTAGGCATGGTCGGATTGCAGCCTACTCTGGCCGCCATACGCCAGGGGAAACGCATTGCTTTGGCCAATAAGGAGACCTTGGTGTGCGCTGGCGAACTGGTGATGGCGGAGGCCCGTCGTACCGGAGCGGAGATCGTCCCGGTGGACAGTGAGCACTCCGCTATTTTTCAATGTCTCCAGGGGTGCAGGGACCGTCGGGAGGTCCGCCGTCTCATCCTGACCTGTTCCGGAGGGCCTTTTTATGGCTTGGACCGGCAGACTGTATATCATAAAACCAGAGAGGAAGCCCTGCGGCATCCTAACTGGAATATGGGAGCCAAGATCACGGTAGACTGTGCCTCTCTGATGAATAAAGGTTTGGAGTTTATAGAGGCCATGCGGCTGTTTTCTGTACCGCCGGAACAGGTGTCGGTGGTGATCCACCGGCAGAGCATCATCCACTCCATGGTGGAGTTCCAGGATGGGGCGGTGCTGGCCCAGATGGGCACACCGGATATGCGCCTGCCCATCCGCTACGCTCTGACCTACCCGGCGAGAGGGCAGTCCCCGGCGGAGCCTTTGGATCTTCTGAATTGTCCGCCTCTGACCTTTGCCTCGCCGGATACGGAGGCATTTCCCTGCCTGAAGTTGGCTATGAACTGCGCCAGTACGGGGGGAACATCCTGTGCGGTGCTCAATGGGGCCAACGAGGCTGCAGTAGGCCTGTTCCTGGCGGACCAGATCCCTTTTGGAAAAATCCCGGAGCTGGTGGAACGGGCTCTCGACAAAATTCCTGTGCAATTAAATCCCGGTCTGGAGGATATACTGGAAGCAGACCGGGCCGCCCGTCAGGTGGTGTGTGACAGCCGGAAAGACGGCTGACCGGAGGAGTCCAACTAAGAAAGGTAACCCAAGACTATGTATATTATCATCGCCATCCTTCTTTTCGGCATCCTGATCGCTGCTCATGAGTGGGGTCACTTTATTGCTGCCCGGCTCTGCGGTGTCACCGTCCACGAATTTTCCATCGGAATGGGTCCGGCTATCTGGCATCGTACCGGGAAGAAGGGGACCCAGTTCTCCATTCGTGCTCTGCCCATTGGCGGTTACTGCGCCATGGAAGGGGAAGAGGAGGAATCAAACGATCCCCACAGCCTGAACAATCAGGGCTTCTGGAAGAAAGTATTTGTCTTTGCTGCCGGTGCGCTCATGAATTTTATCGTGGGTGTGATCATTATTTTCCTCCTGTTTATGGATGCCGGAGCCTTTTATACGCCGGAAATTACCGGCTTTGCCCCGGAATTTACCCTCCAGGGGGAGGATGGATTGATGGAAGGAGATATCCTTTACAGCATTGATGGTGAGAGGATTTATCTCTATAATGATGTGAGCATGTTCCTGTCCCGCGGGGATGGAACCGGTTTTGATCTGGTAGTTCTCCGCGACGGGGAAAAGGTAGTATTGGACGACTTTCCCCTGACGCTCCAGGAGTATACTTCCAATGATGGTGAGACCACTTATACCGGATACGGCCTGTACTTCGGAGCTACCGTGGAGGCTACGCTGGGGGTCAAGCTGAAGATGACGTGGCTCAATGCGGTAGATTTTGTCCGTATTGTCCGCTACAGCCTTCAGGAACTGCTGACCGGCGGCGCCGGTGTGCAGGATCTCAGCGGTCCGGTTGGTATTGTCACCACCATTACTGAGGTGGGCCAGCAAAGCGCCACGGTGTGGGCAGCTCTGGAGAACATCGCTTACTTTGGCGCCATGCTGACAGTGAACCTGGCGGTGATGAATCTGCTGCCGATCCCGGCGCTGGATGGTGGACGGATCTTTTTCCTGGTGATTTCCACTATCTCTTTCAAGGTATTTAAAAAGAAGATACCCATGAAGTATGAGGCGGGCATCAACTTTGCTGGTTTTGCTCTGCTGATGGTGCTGATCCTGGTGGTCACTTTCAACGATGTGGCCCGCCTGTTCAGCTAAGGAGGAAAAGACATGAGTAAGCGGATCATGGTAGGAAATGTCCCTGTAGGCGGTGGTGCTCCGGTGTCCATCCAGTCCATGTGCTCCACAAAGACCCATGATGTGGAGGCTACCGTGGAGCAGATCCTCCGCCTGGAGGAAGCGGGCTGCGAGATCATTCGGGTGGCGGTGCCGGATATGGCGGCAGCCAAGGCGGTAGGGCCTATCCGCAGCCGCATCCATATCCCTCTGGTGACAGATATCCATTTTGACTACAAGCTGGCTCTGGAGTGTGCCGCCCAGGGGGCTGACAAGATCCGTATCAACCCCGGCAATATCGGCGGAGAGGACCGGGTGAAGGCTGTAGCCGATACCTGTCGGGCGGGGAATATCCCCATCCGTATTGGGGTAAATGGCGGATCTCTGGAGCCGGAGCTGCGGAAGAAGTACGGCGGTGTCACAGCAGAGGCTCTGGTAGAGAGCGCCATGGGCCATGTGGCGCTGTTGAATAAATTTGATTTTGATGATATCTGCATCTCCGTGAAATGTTCCTCAGTGCCATTGACCATGGCTGCTTACCGCCTGCTTAGTGAGCGGTGTGATTACCCGCTGCACCTAGGTGTCACGGAGGCGGGAACACCCTCCATGGGCATCATCAAGTCCGCTATGGGCATCGGGGGCCTTCTGTGTCTGGGCATCGGAGATACGCTGCGGGTAACGCTGACGGCGGATCCGGTAGAGGAGATCTATGCCGCCAAGAAGATCTTGCGGGCAGCAGGTCTCCGACAGGATGGCCCCAACTTGATCGCCTGTCCCACCTGCGGACGGACTAATATCGATCTGATCCCCATGGCGGAGGAGGTAGAGCGGCGGCTTATGGGCTGTACCAAGGCAATTACTGTGGCGGTCATGGGCTGCGCGGTGAATGGTCCCGGGGAAGCCTCCTCTGCTGACGTAGGTATTGCCGGCGGAAAAGGGGAGGGACTGCTGTTCCGCAAGGGAAAGATCCTGCGGAAAGTTCCCCAGGATCAGCTGGTGGATGCTCTGATGGCGGAGATTGAGGAACTGTAGACTTTTCGCCTGGAATAGCGCTGTATGAGAGCCTCCTGTAATCTTTCACAGCTTACATTAGCCTTTCGGTCATTTTCAGGCGAAACAGAGTTTTGCCCTAAAGTTTTCTTTTGACCCTTCTCTTTTTCAAAAGAAAAGGGTAGAGACAATACCCTATGGAACGGAAGATAGAGATGGCGCAGAAGATACCTTTTTTCGAATTATTTCATACGGTAAATTTACCATGGGAGCTGCGGGTGGCCCTGGATGGAGCGTATCTGACCGCTGTGGAGGTGGATCGGGAGAGCCGGGCGATGGTAATGGACCTGACTTCCCATACAGATATCAGCGAGCAGCTTGGGGCACTTCAGACAGAGATTGCTGCGGCCTATCACCTGGAGCAGGTGGAGATCCATGCCAAGGTGGTCCGACCGGTTTCAGAGGCCTCCGGCGGGAAGAAGGACAGTGGTGAGATCATAATGGGCGGCGCCATCAAAGGCGCCGTCCAACCTATGACTGGGCTTAATCCCAAGATGGGCAGTGTTATCGTGGCAGGCCGGGTGTTTTTTGCGGATATGTACGAGACCCGGCGGCCTGGTGTATTCTGCCTGACCTTCGATATGACGGATTTCCAGACCTCCGTTCGGGTGACCAAGTACATGCAGAAGGAGGAAAAGGAGGCCCTGAAAAAGGATATCAAGCCCGGTATGTGGCTGAAGGTTCAGGGCTATATCAAGCTCAACCGGGACGGCAGCGACATCGTACTGGACCCCCGGAACATCTCCACCTATCCCCATGAAATGCGGAAGGATACGGCAGAGGTCAAGCGGGTGGAGCTTCATATGCACACTTCATTTTCCAATATGGATGCTTTGTCTCCCCTCAGTCCCAAGGCTGGTCCTGAAGGGAATATTATCAAGCGGGCAGAGGCCTGGGGCCATCCTGCCATCGCCATCACAGACCACGGTGTAGTCCAGGGATTTCCAGATGCCTGGCATTCCGCCGGAGAGATCAAGATCATTTATGGCATGGAGGGCTACTTTGTCAATAATCTGGATGACAGAGTGGCCGTACATGGGGATGGCGAGTCCTCTTTTACCGATGAATATGTAGCTTTTGATATAGAGACCACTGGGCTACATGTAAAGCAAGATGCCATTACAGAGATTGGCGCTGTGGTAATCCGTGATGGTAAGGTAGGAGAACGCTTCCAGACCTTTGTGGACCCGGGCCGGCATCTGACCCCGGAGATCATTTCTCTTACGGGAATTACGGATGACATGCTGAAAGGCGCACCGCAACCGGCAGAGGCTCTGAAAGCCTTCCTTGATTTTGTGGGGGATCGCCCTCTGGTGGCCCACAATGCGGAGTTTGATATCGGCTTTATCCGGGAGGGCTGCCGGCAAGCAGGGCTGCCTTTCGCTCCCACCTATGTGGATACCCTTATCCTGGCGCAGAACCTTTTGCCGGAGCTGGGAAAGTATAAGCTGGACATCGTGGCGGAGTATTTACAGCTGCCTGCCTTTCAGCACCACCGGGCCAGTGATGATGCGGCCACCTGCGGCCTGTTCCTGCCGCACTTTTTCCGCAAGCTGGAGGAGATGGGGATACATACCCTCCAGGAGATCAATCCTGCCATGCCGGCTCTCCGCTCCCAGGGCCATGCCAATCGCCGGCCCAAACATATTATCCTGCTGGCAAAGAACAAGGTAGGGCTGAAGAACCTCTATCAGATGATCTCCGCGTCCAACCTTAAGTATTTCAAGCGTGTTCCTATAATCCCCAAAAGCGAGCTGATTGCCCATCGTGAGGGAATCATTGTGGGCTCTGCCTGTGAAGCGGGTGAACTGTTCCAGGCAGTGGCAGAATACAAGGACTGGGGTGAACTCAAGCGTATCGCCTCTTTTTACGATTACCTGGAGATCCAGCCTCTGTGCAATAACGCCTTTATGCTGCGGGAGGGGAAAGCCAAGGACGAGGAGGAGCTGCGGGAGTTCAACCGGACTATTGTCCGGCTGGGGGAGGAACTGGGAAAGCCGGTTTGTGCCACCGGCGACGTCCATTTCCTGGACCCCGAGGACGAGATCTACCGCCATATCCTTTTGGATACCAAAAAGTTTGCTGACTGTGATGCGCCGCTTCCCATCTATTTCAAGACCACCGATGAGATGCTGGAGGAGTTCCGCTATCTGGGGGAGGAGAAGGCCCTGGAGGTGGTAGTCACCAACACCCAGGCTATTGCGGAGCAGGTGGAGACCTTTGACCTGCTGCCCAAAGGAAAGCTGTTCCCGCCCCGGCTGGAGAACTCTGAGGAGGACCTCAACCGCCTGGTATGGGACAAGGTCCACGAGCTTTACGGCGACGATCCGCCCCAGCTTATCGTAGACCGCCTGAACGTGGAGTTGGGAGGCATCCTGGGCAAGTACGATGTGGTCTATATGTCTGCCCAGAAGCTGGTACAGCGCTCCCTGGAGAACGGCTACTTGGTGGGCTCCCGAGGCAGCGTAGGTTCCTCACTGGTGGCCTATATGTCCGGTATCACCGAGGTCAACGCCCTCCCGCCCCATTATCGCTGCCCTAAATGCAAGCACAATGAATTTATTACCGACGGCAGCTACGGCTGCGGAGCTGATATGCCGGATAAAAACTGTCCGGTGTGTGGGACGAAGTATGTAAAGGACGGCTTTGATATCCCCTTTGAGACCTTCCTGGGATTTGGCGGCGGTAAGGTGCCGGATATTGACCTGAACTTTTCCGGAGAATACCAGGCCAAGGCCCACCGACACGCTATTGAAATGTTTGGCGAGACCCAGGTGTTCCGGGCGGGTACTATTGGTACCGTGGCGGAAAAGACCGCATATGGATATGTAAAGAAGTACCTGGAGGCCAGGGGACTGAATCCGGGCCATGCGGAGGAAAACCGCTTGGCGTTGGGCTGCGTGGGTGTGAAGCGCACTACTGGCCAGCACCCCGGCGGCCTGGTGGTAGTGCCCGATGATCTGGATGTGGAGGACTTCTGTCCGGTGCAGCATCCGGCGGATGCTGCGGACAGTGATATCATCACCACCCATTTCGAATATCACTGCATGGAGGATAACCTCCTGAAGCTGGATATGCTGGGTCACGATGACCCGTCCATGGTGCGCATGATGGAGGACCTTACCGGTGTCAACGCCCGGCAGATTCCTCTGGACGATCCCGATACCATGAGCCTTTTTACCAGCAGCAAAGTACTGGGATTTGAAAATGATGAGATTCTTGGTCCCACCGGCGCGGTGGCTATACCGGAGTTCAACACCAAATTCACCCGGCAGATGCTCATCGACACCCAGCCCAAGGATTTCAATACCCTGGTGCGGCTCTCCGGTTTCTCCCACGGCACCGATGTGTGGCTGGGTAATGCCCGGGAACTGATCGTCAGCGGTACCGCCTCCGTTACAGAGACGGTGGGCTGCCGTGACGATATCATGCTTTATCTGATCTCCATGGGTCTGGAGCCCAAGATGTCCTTCAAGATCATGGAGGCGGTCCGTAAGGGAAAGGTGAAGAAGGGCGGCTTTGAGCCCGGCTGGGAAGAGGCCATGAGGGAACACGACGTGCCGGACTGGTATATCGAGTCTCTGGCTAAGATCGGATATTTGTTCCCCAAAGCCCACGCTGTGGCCTATGTTATGATGGCCTTCCGTATTGCCTGGTTCAAGGCCCATCGCCCGCTGGCTTTCTATGCCACCTTCTTTTCTATCCGTGCCAAGGCCTTTGACGCGGAATACTGCTGTGCCGGTCTGGATGCGGTAAAGCGGAAGATCCTGGAGATCTGGAACAATAAAGATGCTACGGCGGTAGAGCAGGATCTGGCGGTGACACTGGAGGTCTGCTACGAGTTTTACCTCCGTGGATTCCGGTTTGCCCCGATCGATATCTACGAGTCTGACGCCACCCGGTTCCGCATCAAGGGGGATGACGCCTTGATCCCGCCCTTCACAGCTGTGCGCGGTTTGGGAGAGACGGCTGCTTTGGATACCGTAGAAAAGCGGAAGGGAAAGGAATTCATCTCGGTAGAGGAGTTTGCTGCCTGCTGCAACAAGCTTTCCAAGACTCATATTGACCAGCTCCGTGGCCTGGGAGCTTTCGCTGGTATGGCGGATACCAGTCAGATCACTCTGTTCTGACAGCGCCGGGCGGCAGGGCATCCTTTGATCGCTCTTTTATAGTTGGCCGCAACCATTGGTTGCGAAATGTTCCATGCCGTGCTGGTGGTGCGCAACCGCACGATTTGCTAGACTGAAAGCACGAAAGGAGTGGTTGCCATGACATTGGGAGAGAAGATTTGCTGGTACCGAAAGAAGAATAAGTTCAGCCAGGAGGAGTTGGCTGCCCGGGTGGGTGTCAGCCGTCAGGCAGTAAGTAAATGGGAACTGGGGGATGCTGTTCCGGAGGTGGAAAAGCTGCGGTTACTGGCGCAAGTCTTTTCCGTTACCACGGATGAGCTGCTCTCTCCAGACCTACCTGGTGATGAGGGTACGACTGCATCTCGGACTGACAAAGCTGGGATGGGTCCAGACACCTCTCCGGCGGCAGGAGAGTACGCCTTCCGGAGCTTAGGGCGGCTCATCCGCCGCCATGGCTGGCTGGCGGGACTGTATATGACCTTCAGCGGGCTTGGTATTTTGCTGGTGGGGGCACTGGGCTGGTACAACTTCCGGCGGATGTTCCCCAATGATCTCTGGTCTATAGCCAGGCCTGGTTTGGGGATGGGACGCATGGTCCTGGTGGTACCTGCCATTGCCATGGCGGTGGGAGTGCTTATTGCAGTAGGAGGAGTTATCCTGGCTGTCGTACTCTACCGGAAGGGCCGGTCTGATTCATAAAAAAACAAGCTGTTCCATTGGAACAGCTTGTTTTTTTATAGATAAACAATCAGTTGCCCACGCCCAGTTCGATCCACAGATCGTTGTAGAGGTTCAGGGTTTCAGCGGGCATATTCTCGTAGAGTTCGCAGCGGTCCAGCACATCCTGGGGAGCGGCCATGATGTTGTAAAGCTCCTGATCCAGGGGCTCGCCGTAAGTCTCCTCATAGTAGGCAGGATACTGCTCCAGCGCCTCGGCGTTGGGGGAAGCGTACCAGATATAGTCCATGTTAGCCAGGCTGGCCTCAGTGCCGCAGATGAAGTTGATCCACTCCTCAGCCTCTTCCTTGTGCTCGGCATCCTTCAGTACGCACATAGCATCCACAAACCAGTTGGAACCCTCATCGGGGACAACATACACCAGGTCGGGATTGCTCTCCAGCATGGTCAGGTAATCACCGGCATAGTAGGCAGCAATAGCGGCATTGCCCTGTTCCATCTTCTGGAACACCTCATCCATGACCCAGCCCTGGTAGACGCCATCGGCCTTGGCCTGGGCCAGCTTTTCATAAGCTTCCCGGATCTGAGCCTCGTCAGTGGTGTTGACGGAGTAACCCAGGCTCATAAGGGCAATACCCAGAGCGTCACGGGAGTTATTGATCATCAGGACATTATCCGCATACGCGGTATCAAACATAGCATTCCAGCTGGTGATAGGCTCATCCACCATGGTGCTGTTGTAGATGATACCCAGGGTACCCCAGGAGTAGGGGACAGTATACTTGTTTTCGGGATCAAAGCTCAGGCCCTTGTAAGCCTCGTCGATCTTGGCATAGTTGGGGATATTGTCGTAGTTGAGCTCCGCCAGCATACCTTCATCGATAAGACGGGCGATCATATAGTCAGAGGGGACGATGACATCGTAGTTAGCTCCGCCGTTTTTCAGCTGGGAATAGAGGATCTCGTTGCTATCCGCAGTCTGATAATTGACGGTGATGCCGGTTTCCTCCTCGAATTGTGTGATAAGGTCTGTGTCGATGTATTCGCCCCAGCTGCACACGTTGACAACACGACCCGAGCCGCCGGAGCAGCCGGTGAAGAGCAGTCCGCAGGCCAGTACAGTGGCCAGCGCCAAGGCAAGTTTCTTTTTCAATTGATCATTCCTCCAATAAAACAAATAAATTTATTTTTACGGCATTGCCGCAAAAACCACACTATTTTTTCCCGGACTGCCGGGCCAGAGCGGCACGCTCCTGTCTGGCTTCTCGGATGTTGACGATCACCAGCAGCACCAGCACCGTGATAAAGAGCAGGGTGGAAATGGCATTGATCTTGGGGCTGATACGCTTTTTGGTCATGCTGTAGATCTGCATAGCCAAGGTAGAAGTGGCGGAACCTGCGGTAAAATAGGAGATGACAAAGTCATCCACACTCATGGTAAAGGCGATCAGGGCGCCGGATACGATACCGGGTTTGATCTCCGGCAGGATCACCTTCCAGAAGGCCTGCATCCAGGTGCAGCCCAGATCCTGGGCAGCATCCACCAGGTTCCGATCCATCTGCCGGAGTTTGGGACCGACGGACAGGATCACATAGGGAATGTTAAAGGAGATGTGGGCCAGAAGCAGGGTACCGAAGCCCAGATTCAGCCGGGTAGGGAGGTAGACAAGGCTCTGGATGCTGTTGATCCAGGAGGCAAAATCTCCCCACAGGTTGAAAAAGGCCACAAAGAACAGACACAAGGAGACACCGGTGACGATATCCGCATTCATCATAGGAATGCTGTTCACCGTCATCAGAGGTTCCCGTACCCGCCGACGCATACTGTAAAAGCCGATGGCCGCGAAGGTGCCGGCAATGGTGGAAATGACGGTGGCGAGAAGGGATACCAGCAGGGTAGTGTATACGCTCTGCATGATCAGACGATCCCGGAACAGTTCACCGTACCACTTGAGGGAAAACCCTTTCCATACCACGCTGCTCTCTCCAGCATTGAAGGAAAAGATGATCAGCAGGAAAATGGGAGCATAGAGGAACAGAAATACCAGGGCCATAAAGACCCGGTTGAGACTACGGTGTTTCATAGCATCACCGCCTGTTCTTCACCCTCGCCGAAGTGGTTCATGACCCACATACATACGACGACGATGACCATCATCACCATGGCGATGGCAGCCCCCAGGTGGGGGTTGTACGCTCCGCCGGTGAACTGCAGTTCAATGAGGTCGCCCAGAAGCATCTGGTTACCGCCTCCCAGCAGACGGGAAATGGCGAAGGTGGAAACAGAAGGGACGAACACCATGGTAATACCAGAAAGGACGCCGGGGAGGCTCAGAGGGAAGATGACCTTGCGGAACACGACCAGGGAGTTGGCGCCCAGGTCATGAGCAGCCTCTATCAGGGAGTGATCCAGCTTGACGATGACAGAGTATATCGGCAAGATCATGAACGGCAGATAGTTATACACCATGCCTAGCACCACTGCGCCGGAGGTGCCCATCATCTGGAAATAGGTAATGGGTACATAGGCGCTGGGGTCTGCGGCAAAGTGGATAGCGATACTGTTGTAGAGATCGATGAGGCCGATAGCCCGGAAAAACTGGTTGAGCAGGCCGTTATTCTCCAGAATGGACATCCAGGAATAGGTCCGCAGCAGGAAGTTGATCCACATGGGCAGCATGATGAGCACCATGGCGATCCGCTGAAACCGGGGTCCCTCTTTGGCAATCATGTAGGAGATAGGATACCCAATCAGAAGGCAGACCAAAGTGGCAATCAAGGCCAGCTTGAAGGAGCGGGTAAAGACCACGGTGTAGCTGCCCATGCTGGTAAAGTTGTCTAGGGTAAAGGAGCCCAGGGAGCCGTCGGTGGTGCCGGTGGTAAAGGCGTAGACCACCATGATGATAATGGGGATCACCACCAGGAAGGCCATCCAGACGATATAGGGGACGGCGAAGAGGGCGCGCTTATTCTTCATGGCCGTCCTCCCGAGGGCCGTCCTCCTCCTCGTCCAGCATAGTTACGTCGTCCATCTCCTCATACTCTTCAGAGTAGGAGCTATAGTCGCCGAACATACCGGAATACTGGCTCTTGTGCATGATGTGGATGTCGTCGGGGTTGAGGATGATGCCGATGGTTTCCCCCTCGGGATGGTAGTCCGTTGTCTGGATCAGCCATTTGAAGCCCTTGAAATCCACGATGGTGTCGTAATGGACGCCTTTGAAGGTGACAGAGGTGACGGTGCCCCGCAGCTGTCCTTTTTCCGGGGGAACGATATCGATGTCCTCCGGCCGGATGACCACATCCACCGGCTCCATGGGAGCAAAGCCCTTGTCCAGGCACTTGAACTTGCGGTTGAAGAACTCCACGACGTAGTCCTCGTGCATAATACCGTCCAGGATATTGCTTTCACCGATGAAATCTGCCACGAAGGCGTTTTTCGGCTCGTTGTAGATGTCCTCCGGGGTACCGATCTGCTGGATCTTGCCCTGGTCCATGACCACGATGGTATCGCTCATGGCGAGGGCCTCCTCCTGGTCGTGGGTGACATAGATGAAGGTGATGCCCATCTGCTGCTGGATACGCTTGAGTTCGCTCTGCATATCCTTGCGCAGCCGCAGGTCCAGAGCGCCCAGAGGCTCGTCCAGCAGAAGGACCTTGGGCCGGTTCACCAGGGCGCGGGCAATGGCCACACGCTGCTGCTGTCCACCGGAGAGCTCATTGATGCGGCGGTTCTCAAAGCCCTTGAGGCTCACCACTTCCAGCATTTCTAAAACCCGCTCCCGGATCTCGTCCTGGGGGATGCGGACCTTGACTTTTTTCTTCTTGCCGTTTACCTCTTTTTCCTCAGTTCTGCCAATGCGCAGACCGAAGGCCACATTCTCAAATACATTGAGATGAGGGAAGAGAGCATAGCGCTGGAAAACGGTATTGACCTGTCGCAAATGGGGGGGAATATCATTCATCCTCACCCCGTCGAACAACACTTCACCAGAAGTGGGCGTGATAAAGCCGCCAATGATGCGCAAGGTAGTGGTCTTGCCGCAGCCACTGGGTCCGAGCAGTGTGAGGAATTCACTGTCATTGAAATATAGGTTCATGTTATCGAGAACAAGCTCGCCGTCAAACGCCATGCTGCAATTCACAAGGCGAATCAACTCTTTGGACATTTATCCTCCCCCATTCCCTTTTATCATTAAAGACGCATATACAGACAAATTTCTGCTTCAGGACGCAGAAAATTGCCTGTCCTTCCTGAGTACTTTTCCCCCGGAAAAACAGGCAAGCATACTATATATGTTTTATGTCGAAATGTCAATGAGATTATGGAAAAATCCAGAAGAAATTTCAGTATAATTTTTGTTTGAGTTGGAAAAAATAGATGATTTGCCTATAGAAGAAAGGGAGAAATGAAAGCAAAAGGGTAAACTCATTGGTGATGAGGGAACAGAGCGGGAGAAAGGGGGGAAAGAGACCGGGAAGAGTGGGAGAGATCCCGTTGGCCGGGAAGCTGGACCGTGCTTTCCGGGCATTGGCCGGAAGCTGTTGTATCCGGGCCTGGTGCGGGCTCAAAAAAGGCATCATCCTGGAACTCTGTCATGGTATCCCAGTAGCGCTGAGGCATGTGGGTGCGGCGGAGTTTGGGGTTATGGCGTTCCCGGATCTCGATCGTATCATAAAACCGTTTCCATAGCCGCCGGTACTGGGCCTCTTCGGCAGAGGGAGCGGCCATTTTAAACTCTTCCAGCGGGAGAATAGCCCATTTGCCCGGCTGATGGAGCAAGGCTTCCCGGTGAGTGCGGTCGTAGAGAAGGAATGTCTCATTATAAAAGCGGCTGCAGAAGTGGTGCCGCAGCAGGGGCAGAACACGGTTTTTGGGACGGATCTCTCCGGCCAGCATCCCCTCAAATTCCGAAAATCGGACAAAACCTTTGAGCAAATGTACCTCTCCATCCAGATGCCGTACCGCCTGAAGAAGAGGCAGCACGGCGTCGTCGCTGAGCTGTCGCAGGAGTGGTTTTCCTACGTGGTACAGGGCACGTATAAAACGGTATAGGATCATTTCCCGATCCGGTGCGCAGGTGAGAAAGCCTTTGGCCACCAGCTCCTTGGCCCATGGGTCAATTTTCTCCAGACTGACCAGTATCCTTTGGGCGTGGCGCAGATCCGTTCCTACCCAGCGGGCAGGGAAGAGGGACTGGACCAGATGTGCCTCGTCCTGGAACTCTGAGGGACGTTCCCGATTCACATAGCTGTCAAAGACGCAGCAGAGGAACCCCTCAAAACTGCCGTCATAGCGGTAAATAACTTCCATGGTCTTGCACACCCTCCTACTTGATGTTTCCTCCCTGTTTAACGGTGTGGCGCATCGCTCTGCTGCTTTCTGATGAGCGAAACGAAGTTTCGCGGAAAATTCTTTTTGGTTCTTTTTCTTCTAAGAAAAAGAACGGAAAGTACAAGGATACAGAGTATGTCCTCACGCAGGATCAAACAGGCTCAGCTGTTCCCCCTCGCTGGCAGGCAACGCAGAGCGCTCCAGAGCAGTGAGGCTTCGCAGAACGCTGTCCGGCCTGAGGCTGACGCCGTCCAGGACCCTGCCTTTGCAGGTTATAAAATACTGGGCCCGCTTCATGACCACACCCAGCTTCCTCAGATCCTCATGTTCCAGCTTCCTGGCCCGCCGGGCATAGAGAATACGGCGGGCAGAGACCACGCCGACCCCCGGTACCCGTAAAAGCTCCTCCCGGCTGGCAGTGTTGATCTCCACCGGGAAGAAGGCGGGATGTTTCAGGGCCCAGCTGCATTTGGGGTCCACCAACGGATTGAAGTTGGGATCGTCCTCGTCCAGCAGCTCCTCCGCCCGGAAACCATAAAACCGGAGGAGCCAGTCCGCCTGGTACAGGCGGTGCTCCCGCAGGAGAGGTGGTTTGGTATCCAGGGAGGGGAGAAGGGTATTTTCCACCACCGGCACATAGGCTGAATAGAACACCCGTTTGAGGCGGTACTTGTCGTAGAGCGCCTGGGTGAGGGACAGGATGTGCCGGTCACTGTCCGGTGTGGCACCGATGATCATCTGGGTGCTCTGGCCTGCCGGAGCAAAGCGGGGCGTATGACGGTACTTCACCAGCTCTTCCTTATTCTCTTTCAGCGTATGGGTGATCTGATTCATGGGACGGAAGATGGCTTTCCTGGTTTTATTGGGGGCCAGGGTCTGGAGCCCCTGTTCTGAGGGAAGTTCGATATTCACGCTGAGCCGGTCGGCCAGAAGGCCCAGCTGTGTCACCAATTCCGGGGATGTGCCTGGGATCGCCTTGGCGTGGATATACCCGTTGAAGCGGTAGTGGTTGCGCAGCAGGTCCAAACAGCGGATCATTCGCTCTGTGGTGTAATCGGGGCTCACCATCACCCCGGAGGATAGGAACAGCCCTTCAATATAATTGCGCCGATAGAATTGGATAGTCAGATCAGCCAGTTCCTCCGGTGAGAAAACTGCCCGGCGGGTGTCATTGGAACAGCGGTTGACGCAGTATTTGCAGTCATAGACACAGCAATTGGTCATGAGAACCTTCAGCAGCGTAACACAGCGGCCATCGGCGGAGAAGGTATGGCAGCAGCCAG
This sequence comes from uncultured Eubacteriales bacterium, assembly GCA_900549475.1. Taxonomy (GTDB): domain Bacteria; phylum Bacillota; class Clostridia; order Oscillospirales; family Oscillospiraceae; genus Pelethomonas. The sequence goes on along the minus strand of UROF01000002.1, from coordinate 69,389 downwards.
CTATGGAGGAGGATGTATTTCCAATGTATCCAGCCCTGCTTCCCCGGCTGGCGCCGCTGGAGGTACAGGCGGCGTCATATTTGGCAGCGTCAGTCAGGATCGTCAGTTTTTCCATGACATCCACAGTGCGGCCTCCTCTCAAAACAAAACAAACGTTCTAAATAAAATATAAGGCAAGCAGGGAAGAAAGTCAAGAGGCAAGAGCTGGAAATAAAATAGTATCCAGGGACTTTCCATAAAAAGCGGGAAGCGCACCGGACGAGCCGTCCGGTACGCTTCCCTTATAGAGAGAGGAGTATGTGCAAAATTAAGTAGTTGACTCTATCAGATAATGCCCTGGATGGAGAGCACGATGTGGGCAATAGCTGCGGAACCCACATAAGTACCGATCATAACGAAGATAGCAACTACGATACCGCGCCATCCGATGGTCTTGAAGTCCACCCAGCTCTTACCCATGGATACGCCGGCGTAAGCCAGAACAGGGGTAACAGAGGGCAGAAGGCCGATCTTGTTCACCTGCTCTGCCACATAGGCACCGGTGGGGCTGTAGGGCATAGCCAGCAGGATGCCGATCACAGTGATCCATACGACGGAAGGAACTTTGGGGACCAGCTTGGAGAGTGTAATGCCGGCGATGGCAATACCAAGCAGGATCAGCATGCCGGGCAGGCCTTCCAGAATGGACACATATACGTCGGGGTTGGCATCGGTAATGGTGTTGATGCAGTTGCCGATCAGACTGATGACCATGCAGATGGTGCAGATCAGAACATATTCTACAACAGTATCCAGCGTCAGTTTTTTCATCGTCAATCCTCCCATTAACCCTTCTTGGATCTATCCTTGCCGATGATGGGGCTGAGCTTTTTATACAGCCACTCGCACATCGGCAGTCCCAGGAACACAGTCATTATGATGCCGTCTGCCGTGGACAGCACGTTACTGGTGGCGGCATAGGCGGTGATCTGATCTGCCATTTCGGGGAAAGAAGCAGCCAGAGAAGCGCTGGACGCGGCCATCATACTACCACTGCCCACGCCGCAGGCCATGGCCAGAGCATAGGGGTGAAGGATACCGGAGACGCCCAGGAAGTTTGCCATAACACCCATGAAGATGGTGCCGACCAGGGTACCAACGATGTAAGTGGTCATAACACCGCGGCCCTCGGGGGAATTGAGGCCGTACTTGCTGGCGATCAGGCCCACGTTGGGCTCACGTCCGATGGAGTTGGTCATACCAATAGCTTCCCGCTTGAACCCGAAAAGAAGAGCGAAGGGGAGGGCCAGGATGATCGTACCCAGGTTACCGAACTCCTGGAGGATCAGGGCGGGACCGGCAGCGAAGATCTTGGGCAGCTCGATACCGCTGGTGATACTTACCTTGGCCAGGAAAACAGAGATACCAACTACTACGAAAGTATCAGAAACATTGGAAGCTTCATCCTTGACCCACTTGATGGGCTTGATCAGATAGATGATCAGACCTGCCACCATGGCGAAGAGCATGGGGAGGAACAGAATGTTTCCCAGGGGAGTGGGAATGGTGATGGTGTTGATATACTCAAAGATCAAAGTGATTGCCAGAACAGTGAGGTGTAGAGGCCAGAATTTCAGGATCGTTTTTGCCTTTTCCATAAGTTCTCCTTCCTGCCCGGGGCACATACCCGGCTTTGTTTGTTATTGTGAGGGATCACTTCTGCATAGCGCGAATGCCCTCGAATACGGACATGGCGTATACGCCGGCGCCAATGGGGATGCAGCGGTCGTCTGCTTTGAAATGGGGGCTGTGCCAGGAGTAGACGCAGTCGTTCTCCTCATTGCGGGTGCCCAGCCAATAGAAGAAGCCCGGCACACCGGTCTGCAGATAAATGGAGAAGTCCTCGCCGCCGGTAGAGGGGATGGGGTCCACCGGTTCGGCCCCGGCAGCGCGGACAGCGCTGTCCGCAGCCTGGAAGAGGGCGGGATTGTTGGCGGTAACGGGAAGCTCATAGATGTATTCCAGCTCACCGCTGCACTCATACGCCTCACAGATGCTGCTGATGATGGCGTTGAGTCTGCGCTCCACCAGATGCTGGGTCTCCTCCTTGTAGCAGCGGACGGTACCGTACATCTTGACCGTATCAGGGCAGACGTTATTGGTAGTGCCTTCGCCGGCCCGTACGTTGCAGATGGAGACGACACAGGAATCGATGGGGCTCACATTACGGCTGACAATGGTCTGGGCAGCCTGGATAATGGCTGCGGCAGCCACGATGGGGTCCACGTTGCGCTGGGGAACGCCGCCATGTCCGCCTTTACCGGTGATGGTAATGTTGATGCGGTCCACGGAAGCCATCAGAGCACCGTTTTTCACCGCCATCGTGCCCAGGGGGATTTCGGGAGAGTTATGTATACCGAAAATGGCATCTACCTTGGGGTTTTCCAGGCAGTTGAGGCCCATCAGCTTTTTGGCGCCCAGGTTTACCTCCTCGGCAGGCTGGAAGATGAACTTGACGCTGCCGTGGATGTCGTCTCTCAGAGCGGACAGGATTCTGGCCGCGCCCAGGAGTGAGCCGCAATGGGTATCATGTCCGCAGGCGTGCATATATCCAGGACGCTTGGAGGGATACTGACTGCTGGATTCCTCCATGACCGGCAGGCCGTCGATATCGGCCCGCAGGGCAATGCAGGGACCATCGCTGCTGCCGCGGAGGAGAGCAATAAAACCGGTCTCAAGACCGCTGTCCAAAATCTCGATGCCCAGGGACTCGACTTCCTTCTTCAGGAAAGCAGTGGTGTCATGTTCCTGAAAGCTCATCTCCGGATTCTCGTGCAGCCAATGGAAATCTTGGATCATCTTGGGGGCAAGCTCTTCCATCAGCTGCCGGACTTTTTGGCCTATTTCTACCAAACGGAACACCTCTCTTTGTAAGAATACGCATGAATGTGCAAAACTGATAATATAAAAATTCCTGCGTTGGTTTTATTATTTCATATTTCTATACATCGTGCTATTATTAATATTGATATTATATTCACACATTTTGATATTTGTGGTATGATTTTGCCAGATTGTTGATGAAAATACTTGCAATTTTTGTTGTAAAACACATATAACATGGTCGAAAAGAGGAAAAAGCTGGTTTCTCGTTTTAAACATTTAGGGAATATAAATTTTGGCCATGCATAAAAAATAAAACTCTCCCCATGCCAAATAGCCGGTGGCAGGGGGAGAATACAGAAAAAATATTTACTTTCTGATAAAAAGAATACCCAGGGTACCGGGACCGCAATGGCTGGAGATCGTGCAGCCTGCCCGGGTGATCAGGATCTCCTGGAACTGGGCGCAGTCCTCCACGGCTTTTCGCGCGGCGGCAATGGCGCTTTCCTCCACTCCGGAGTGCGTGATGAAGATCCGCGAAAGGTCGAGGGTATCGGGATGGGCCAGACGGTCCCTCACATACTGGTCGATGCATTTCTCGAAAGAGCCGCGATATTTTTTCCCTACCTGCATTTTTCCGCCTACCACTTCGATACAGGGACGCAGGTGAAGCAGATTGGCCCCCAGAGCAACGATGCTGGAGCAGCGGCCGCCTTTTTTCATGTAGTCCAGGCGGCTGAGAATGAAGCTTGCATCCACTTTGCCGGTAAAGACGTTGAGGGTGTTCACGATTTCCTGGGCGTCCATCCCAGATTCTGCCAGCTCCGCTGCCCGCAGGACCACATGTCCGTGGCCGGTGGAGAGATTTCGGGAATCCACCACATATACGTTGTCAAATTCCTGAGCGGCCAGAACAGCATTTTGGTAGCAGGAAGAAAATTCGGCGCTGATATTGAGGTGAATGACGGCGTCGTATTCCTTGCTGAGAACGGAAAAACGATCGGAGTAGTCGGCAATGTTCAGAGCAGAGGTGGTACAGATATCTCCGCCGGCGTCCACATGGGCATAGATGTCATCGGGAGTGATTTCCAGACCATCTCTGAGGCATTTGTCTCCCATGGAAATACACAGGGGAAATAGTTCAATATTGTGACGCTTCAGCTGCTCCGCCGACAGATCACATGTGCTGTCAGTTGTGATTTTGATGTTCATATCGATCATCCTTTCCTATATAAACCAGGCAGATAACGGGTTATCCCTCTGAGGCTGGTGTGATATTGAGCAATAGTTTGATGAATTGCGCGCGGTCCTCCGGAGAAAGTGGGCCCAGTGCTTCTTCCTGGAGACGGCAAGCGGCGTTTTGCACAGCGTCGATCACCGGCTCGGCCTGTTCGGTAAGAGTCAGACGCTGAAAACGCCGGTCTGACAGGTCCATTTCAGCGGTCAGCAGTCCTCGTGTGACCAACTTGAGGACATTACCGGAGACGGAAGCCTTTGACATACCGCAGTGGAAGGCTACATCTTTGGCGGTATCCGACTGTGGCGAACAGGAAAGAAACAGGAGGATACGGACCTCCGGAGGGGAGATTTGCCAGCTTGCAGCTGTTTCATTCAGCAGCTGGTCCAGCAGCCGGGAAGTGCGGCTTAGAAATTGCAGCAGCGCCAAGGTGCCGCTGTCCACATGTCTCACCCCCAATAGTTAAAAACAGAACAGTTCAAAAATGAACTGATAGTATCTATACCATAGAGACCTGGACTTGTCAAGAAAAAACTCCCCCGGAGCTGGCTGGCGAAAGGGAGGAAGTGAGCAGAAAAAGGCCTGCTGCCTTGGGAATGGCAGCAGGCCTTTTTTATATTGCTGAACTTACAGTAGGAAGGACAGCGGGACAAGGATCAGCAGTCCCACTACATTCACGAGGGTAAATACTGCCAGGTACCGGCCTGATTTGGCCTCGGGCAGGGCAGCATAGAACTTGAAGGAGATAAGGCTGGCCAGAGAGGCGATCAAGGTCCCCATGCCTCCCAGATTGGTCCCCACCAGAAGGCCGTGCCAGTCATCCGTAAAACCGGCCAGGAGCACAGCGGCAGGCACGTTGCTGATGACCTGGCTGGCCAGGATGGAGGAGAGAACAGCGCTGCGGTCCAGAAGGGCCTCCAGGAACGTTTTTACCTGTTCGATAGCGCCGATGTTTCCTGCAAAGACAAAGAAGCATACAAAGGTCAGCAGGAGAAAATAGTCCACTCTTTTAAGGATCTTCCGGTCTGTGATCAGCAGAAGGACAGCTACAATGGCAGTAAGGATACCATAGTGGAGCACCCGGAACACAGACAGCAGACACAGAAGGAACAAAACCACATAGAGGATCAGCTGACGTTTTCCTGTAATGGTGCACCGCTGGGTAAAGTCCACCTGGATGGCGTCTTTTGGAAAGATCAGTGAGGAGGCCAAAAGACCGCAAAGGCTCAGCAGCGTGAGGGGGACCATGACACCGAAAAAGCTGGCGGCATCCAGACTGTAGGAGGCATAGAGAAACAGATTTTGCGGGTTGCCCACAGGGGTGGCCATGCTGCCCAGGTTAGCGGCCACAGTCTGCAGCACGATAACGGGGATTAGATATTCTGTGCGTCCGATGGTCTGCAGCACCAGGATAGCGAAGGGGACAAAGGTGATGAGAGAGACATCGTTGGTCACCAGCATGGAAGTAAAAAAGGGCAGCAGTACCAGCAAGAGAGCAACCATACGGAAACTGCGCTTTCCGGACAGCAGGCGCTGGGCCATCAAAGAAAAAAGCTGGCAGGACTGGAGCCCGGCCACCACAGCCATCAGGCAGAACAGCAGACAAAGTACCCGCAAGTCCACATAGCCCAGATACGCGGCGCTGGGGGGCACGGCGATCATGGACAGAAGAGCGGCGGCGGCAGCGGCGCAGAGCACCGGCTCACGGCGGAGAAAGGAGAGGAACATAAAGCGGGACCTCCCATCAGGTCAAGAATCCCGTACATGATAGCACGATAGAGGGAAAAGTCAAGGGCATAGGGAAAAACCACGGGAAAAAGACAGGCTTTTTTGAGAAAATTTGTGGAACTTCTTACCAGGGCTTCACAGGACTCTAACTTTACTTCCCGGCAGGATTGGGGTATACTAACATCGTACACGATGATTGAAAGACAGAAAGGGTGTTCCTTTTATGAGAAAGACAAAGATTGTATGTACGATCGGTCCTTCCTGCGACAATGAGGAGACGCTGGAGCGGATGTGTTTGGCCGGGATGAATGTGGCGCGGCTGAATTTCTCCCACGGCACCCATCCGGAGCAGCAGGCAAAAATGGATCTTGTAAAGCGGGTCCGGGAAAAGCTGAAGCTTCCTATTGCCATCATGCTGGATACCAAGGGACCGGAGTATCGCATCCGTACCTTTGCCGACGGCAGTGTGGAACTGAAGGCGGGAGATCCGTTTACTTTTACCACGGAGCAGATCGTGGGCGATCAGCACCGAGTGGCGGTAAGCTATGCCGGACTGATGGGAGATCTTTCTGTAGGAGATAAGATCCTTCTGAATAACGGCCTGATGGTTTTTGTTGTGGAGGAGCTGACAGAGACAGAGGCCCACTGCCGGGTGCTGGTGGGCGGCACGCTGTCCAATAACAAGAGTATGAGCTTCCCCAATAAGGTCATGAGCCAGGTCTACCTCAGCGAGCAGGACAAGGCAGATCTGCTGCTGGGCGTGGAGAACGGGGTGGACTATATCGCCTGCTCTTTCGTCTCCTGCCGTCAGGATATCCTGGATGTGAAGGATTTCCTGGCCCAGCATACCAGCGAACCTATCGGTATTATCGCCAAGATCGAGAACCAGGCGGGCATCGACAACCTGGAGGAGATCTGTGCGGTCTGCGACGGCATCATGGTGGCCCGGGGAGACTTGGGTGTAGAGGTGCCTTTTGAGAAGCTGCCTGCCATCCAGAAGAAGCTCATCAACACCTGCCGCCGTATGGGCAAGCGCAGCATCACCGCTACAGAGATGCTGGAGTCCATGATCTACAATGCCCGGCCCACCCGTGCGGAGATCTCCGACGTGGCCAATGCGGTGTACGATGGTACCAGTGCGGTCATGCTCTCCGGAGAGACTGCTGCGGGCAAGTACCCGGTGGAGGCGGTGGAGACCATGGCCCGGATCGTGGAGAACACGGAGGAAGATATCAATTACGACCGCCGCTTCTGGAAAACGGAGTTTCCCATTCATAGCACGGTGGATGCTATTTCCCATGCCACCTGTGCCATGGCTATCGATATCCAGGCCAAGGCTATCGTGGCCTGCTCTCTGTCCGGCATGACGGTGCGTATGGTATCCCGGTTCCGGCCCCCGGTGACGATCCTGGGCCTGACCACCAACGAACGTACCTGGCGGATGCTGGCCCTCAGCTGGGGCGTTACCCCGCTGATGTGTGAGGAGGTTCCCTCCAGTGATGTGCTGTTCTACACCGCCAAGAAGGTGGCCAAGGAGCATCTGGGACTTCAGCCCGGGGATGAGATCCTTATTACGGCCGGCCTTACCAATGGCAAGTCCGGTACCACAAACCTCCTGAAGGTGGAGAGCATCTGATATAGAGGGCGCTGCAGGGACGTCTGCGGCGGCCTAAGGCGCATAAAGTATGAAAAAGGAAGGATCAGGTCTAAAACCTGATCCTTCCTTTTTGTCGCATGATCGCTACAGCGTAGGCCTATTGTTATATCAGGCAGGCAAGATGGTAGGCTGCCCGGTTGGCTTCCAGAACCCGTCCGGCGTGGAAGCTGTCGCCGATATTATGTACTTCAGGAGCCACCCGATGGACCTGCGCCTCCAGGAAAGGCTGTTCGTCGGCCCGGCCGCCCATAGCCAGTACCACCAGATCGGCACTGAGTTGATCCAGGTAGGCGTCGGCATCCAGCTTTTTAGCCAAAGGATTGGGAATATTTCTGGGCAGCAGCGGCTGCCAGGTATTGTAGGGATCGGGTACACCGGCGGATACGTTGCGCTCGATGTAGACAAGGCCGGTGTCAAAGCGCATGACCTTGGCGCAGTTGACCAGATCCACCCCGGCTTTTTCTAGATAGTGGATCAGATGTCCCCGGTTGGCGGTGCAGGTGCCCTCCATGAAGTTGGGCAGCATTTCCACCACATGGACCTTGCGGCCCTTCTCATAAGCCGGCCAGTAGGCGGTCTCGCAGCCCACCACGCCGCCGCCTACCACCACGATCCGCCGGGCGTCTCCCAGCAGCTCCGGATTCATCAGCAGCTCCACGGCTTGTACATGGGGGATCTTCTCAATGCCGGGGATAGCGGGCGTAGTCTCCCGGGTACCGTTGGCGAATACCACGGCGTCGTAGCCCTGGGACTTGAGATAATTCGTATCGGCGAAAGTGTTAAGTTTTACGGTGATGTTGGACTGGGCGGCTACCTCCTGACGCAGCCACTGGAGGTAGTTGGCAAAATCAAATTTGATCAGAGGCACGCTGCCTGGGATGACCTTTCCGCCCAGAGCGCCGCTCTTTTCCAGAATCTCTACTTTGTGACCTCTCTGCGCGGCGGTGAGGGCAAAGGTGATGCCAGCGGGGCCTCCGCCTATAACGCCGATGCGTTTGGGGGTGTCTGCTTTTTCGGGCTGAGGGGGAAATACATCTTCGAAACCGGTGCGGGGATTTACGGCGCACTGGGGATGGCCGCCCTCCACGAACTCATTGATGCAGCCCTCCTGGCAGCCAATGCAGGGGCGGATGCGGTCCACCTGGCCGGCGTAGGCCTTGTTGCACCAGTCGGGATCTGCCAGCAGGGGGCGTCCCAGCATGATCATGTCGCACTTGCCTTCCCGCAGGGCCTGCTCCGCCAGATCGGGATAGCCAAGTTTACCCACCGCCACAATAGGCACCGGTACCCCGGCATTGGATAGGATATTCTTCTCGCCAAAGTACGCTCTGGCCACCTGGGATACTTCCAGGAAGCAGCCGGCAGGCATGCCGGAGGGGGGATGGGGAAGCCACCAGTTGTCATAGCAGCCCAAATCCACATCGAACAGATCTACGCCTGCCCGCACCAGGTTTTCCATATAGTCAAGAGTGTCTCCCACGGACCGACCGTTCTGGAAGTGCTTGAGGGACCGGACCTGCTCCATCCGCTCCCCATAGGTCTCGTTGAGAGCCAATGACAGGTCGATGCGGTACATGATGGGGAAGTGGGGGCCGCAGCGCCGGCGGATCTCTTTGACCAGCTCCAGACCAAAGCGCTGCCAGCTGGTGTATTTGCCGGCTTTCCGGCGGTTGAAGGCTGGGCTGGTCATCTGATCCAGCAGGTAGCCCTCATGGCCGTGGAGATAGATGCCGTCCATGCCCATGGCCATGGCGTCGATGGCCGCCTGGCCGCCGTTTTTGATGATCTTGTCCAGAGCCATGTCGGACAGGGGGCGGCAGGGGACTTCCGGGATATAGAAGTTGGGATTAAAGGAGGATGATACCGGGAGCTTGTGCTCATTGATCAGACAGGTAGGTGCCCCTACCCGCCCAAGGCCCGGCGTCAGCTGAATGAAAATACGGCTGCCCCGGGCATGGACACCCTGGGCCAGGTCCCGCCAGCCGGCAAAGTTGGTGCGGGTGCCGTCGATCCGGGGGAAGTAGGAGCGGTTCTTCGGCTCTGTCACGGTGGGATCGATGCCGTGGCTGATGGGGATGAGTCCGGTGGTGAGAAGTCCCACACCGCCGGCGGCCCGGGCGAAAAAGTACTGAAGCATTTTATCGTTGGGCCGACCGCTCTCCTCTGCCATCTGCAGATTGCCCATAGGGGCCATGACTACCCGGTTTTTGATGGTCAGGCGGTTGATCCGGATGGGGGAGAAGAGCATGTCATAGGGATAAAGTGTACTGGTCATTCTTGCCGTACCTCCCGGGCGGTTTTCGCAGTCTCCTTGTACCCAATTACCGTAGCTATCTACCAATTTCTGGATTAAATTGTCCTTTTTCAAATGATTTCCTCCCTTTCCAATTGCAGGGCGCATCCACTATCCACTCTGTTTCACTTTTTGTATTATGGTTAATTTTAACATATTATAAGAGGTTAAGCAATAAATAATAGAACAAAACATCCAATATTTTCTTGCAATGAACCATAGGGGATGGTAAAATAAACATGTGATTTTGCGCTGCTGCCGGAGAAAGAATGGAAAAAATGCCCTTGGTGCAGTGCAGGGAAGGAGGAGAGGAAGCCGGTGGAGCATCAGACCAGGATCATCGCTGTGGCAGGCAAAGGGGGCGTAGGGAAGACGTCTCTTTCCGCGGCTTTTGTGCGCCTGCTGACGGAGGCATATCCTGACAAACGGATTCTGGCCATTGACGCCGATCCGGCGGTAGGCCTGGCTACCGCACTGGGAGTAGAGGTACGGGAGACGCTGGACGACATCCGGAAGAGCATCGTGGCCAGTGTGGAAGACGGCGCGCCCCGGGCGGCCATTGAACTGCTGGGGGAGGCCCGGTTCCGGATCTTGGACACGATGGTAGAGGATCGGGGCTTTGCCTTCCTTGCCATCGGGCGGCCGGAGGCGGCGGGGTGCTACTGCACGGTCAACGCTTATCTCAAGGAGGTCATTACCCTCCTTGCCAAGGACTTTGACTACGTGGTGGTGGACGGCGAGGCTGGCGTGGAGCAGATCAACCGGCGGGTGATGGAAAAGGTGACCCATCTGGTCCTGGTGACAGACCCCAGCCGCCGGGGCACTCAGGTGATCTCCACCATCCAACGGGTAGCGGAGGAGCTGGTGATGTACCAGCGCTGCGGTGCGGTGATTAACCGTATGGAGGACCCGTCCATGGCCCAGTATGTGGAGCTAGGAGATCTGGAGTTGCTGGCCTGTATCCCGGCGGACAAGGATCAGGCGGACAACGATATCCGCGGCATGAGCGTATTCAATCTGCCGCCTGCGGCGGCTGTCCTGCGAGGTGCGGAGGCATGCCTGAGAAATTTGGGCATCCTGTGTCCTGAGGAGGAGAAAGGGAAAGAGGTGTGATCGTTGAAGGACCTGAAGCATCTGATCTACTTTGAAAAGCTGCTGGAAAACAGCAACAACGAGCTGATCCAGCAGGCCAAGAGCGAAGGAAAGCTGGCGGTGGGCTATACCTGCTTCCACATGCCGGAGGTGCTGCTGAATCTGGACAAGTGTTTTTCTGTCCGGCTGCGGGCGCCCAAGACCGGTTCCATGGACATTGCCACCTATTACATGTCCAACTACACCTGTGAATACTGCCGGGCTCTGCTGGAGCGGGCCATCGAGGGAGGCTTCAACTTCCTGGACGCTCTGGCGGGGGTAGATGCCTGTGCGGAAATGAACCGCTGCATGGAGAATATTGAGCTGGTAGCGGATCTGCCGGGAGAGAAATTTTTCGTTACCCATGCGGATATTCCTTATAAGGTGGAGGATTTTACCGTCAAGCACTATGTGACCCAGATCAAAAACCGGGTTCTTGCCCGGCTCCATGAGGTCTATGGGGTGGACATCTCAGAGGAGTCCATCCGTCGGGCAGTGGATGAGCACAACCGGGTCTGCCGGATTATTACGGAGATCGGGGAGTACCGTAAGCTTCCCAATCCGCCTATCACCGGCTATGAGTTCCATGTGCTGAATATGGTGACCTACTGCTGTCCCAAATATCTGATCGTGGATCAGCTTCAGGAGACTCTGGAGGAGATCCGTACCCGCCAGGTGGACACCAAGCCCTGGTTCCGGGCACGGGTAGCCATTGTGGGCAGTGAGATCGACGATCTGGACATGACGAAGCTGATCGAGGATGCGGGTGCCCTGATCGTAGCGGACCGGTTCTGCTTCGGTTCCTTCCCGGGACGGGAGGTCATCGGCCTGAACGATCACGAGGACGCGCTGACCCAGGTCTGCCGCCATTATCTCAAGGTATCTGAGTGCCCCCGGTTCATGAGCGACGAAAAGATCCATCAGCGGCGGGAGACAGCGGACCGGCTGGCACGGGAATACGGTGCGGAGGGTATTATTTACGAGCAGATCAAGTTCTGCGATTTCTGGGGCTTTGAGCGGGCATTGGCCAGCCACATCCAGGCGGAGGAGTATGGCCACCCGGTGCTGTCCATCGACCGGCCCTATAATGCCAGGACCTCCGGCCAGCTCCGGACCCGGATGCAGGCCTTTGTGGAGTCCCTGGAGATCAAGCGTATCCAGAAGAAGAAGCAAGGAGGGGAGAGGACATGCTGAAAGCCAACCTGAAATGGGCAAAGAAGAACCTGCCCCGGGATCTGAAGATCTGGAAAGAGCTGATTTCCGAGGTGGATTGGAAGGACGCGGGCAAGAGCGCCCTGGAGAATCTGAAGGCCACCAAAGACCGCATCGTGGATGATGTGAAGGCAGTGGCCGCCATGACGCCGGAGGAGCGCAAGGACCATCTCATCAACGGCGAAAAGCACCTGGGCAAGCTGTACCGGAAAGGACAGATGGCGTTTGTCCGCCGGGAGTGGCGGGGCGTGGAGAGTACCGCCCGGGACTTTGTTGGCTGGCTGGGCGTATGGGCAGAGATGTCAAAGATGGTCATGAAGGACCCTGTCTCCATTGCGGAGGGCCTTTTTGAGTACCGGTGGCTCAGCTCCTATCTGTCCCTTCCTGCCTTTGTAGACCGCAATACCATGGGTATGCGGGGGCCCCACCTGACCATGGCCCATGATTTATTCCGTCCGGTGCTGCGCTACGGCGCCGACAGCATCGCCACGCTGCTGATGGCTGATGAGCGTATCGGCTGCAATCCCAAGCTGCGTAAGAAGCTTTTGATGTTCGACGAGATGACCATGAGCCAGATGATGGCGGGTTTCCCCAACCTGATCGGCATTCCTTATCAGCTGATGCCGGTGTTCATGGTGTCGGAGATCGACCAGCTGGTGTGCGTTCCCTACATAGACGCGGTGGAGAGCTACGGCCTGCCGGCGGATACCTGCCCGGTGCCCACCAGCGAAAGCGGCGCGGCTATTATCGATGCGCTGCCCCACTGCGGCCTGGGCTTCATCTCCACCTCTACCCCCTGCGACGGCTCCACTATGGCCACCTCCTATCAGGACCGCCGCTTCAAGCTGCCCACCTATCCGCTGACCCTGCCGGTGCGCTATGACGACGAGGACACGGTGGAGTGCGGCGCGGAGGATATGAAACGGTGCATCAAGTGGGTGGAGGAGCTTACCGGAGAGAAGTGGGACTGGGATCACTACTTCACTGTCATCCGTCGGTTCAACGACCAGACCCGGTATGAGATGGAGAAGTGGGAGGTCAACAAGACCCCCTATCCCCAGGTCATCGGTCCTGCATACGAGCTGTTCCGCAAGTGGAACTACGAGATGGACGGCGGCTTGGATCCCCGCGTGATGAAGACTTTCCACAAGGTCAACCGGGCTATGCTTCAGGCCTATGAGAAGAAGATGAACCCCTACCGGGCACCGATCCGGCACCGGGCCATCGTGTGGAGCTGTCCCGCCCACTACTATGCCAACTTCTCCAACTGGCTGCAGAATGCCTGGGGCATCGACGTGCTGGTGGAGATGGAGAGCCTGAACTTCACCAAGATGCTCAACACGGAGGACAAGGAGGAGGCGATCCGGGATCTGGCCCGGCTCTACGAGCGCATGGTCATGCGCAAGCACACCAACGGCGGCTATGTCCATGTGTTGGATGAGCTGTGGAAGCAGGTGGAGGAGTTCAACGTAGAGATCGTCATTATGTATCAGCATGTGTGCTGCAAGACCATGGCGGGACTCCAGGGCCTCTTTGATGAGCAGGCCCGCCAGCGGGGGATCCATATGATCTGGGTGGAACACGACCTGATGGATCCCCGGACGGTATCCCGCCGGGATATGCGCACCAAGGTGAACAACTACATGATGAATGTGTTCCAGGAGGAGCCTCTTGATCCCTCTCTGGTAGACTTTGAAGATGATGTGACCTGGTAAGGCCTGAGATCGTGAAGGAGTGAGAAAGCATGAAATATTTTGGCGGCTGTGATGTAGGTTCCACCTATACCAAATGTGTGATTCTGGATGAAAACGGGAAAATGGTGGCCAATACCACCATCCGCAGCAAGATCAATTCCGAGGTATCTGCCACCATGGCTATGGAGGAGACGGTGGCCCAGGTGCCGGAGCTTCAAAGCGCCAAGGATCTGACCTATCTTATCGGTACCGGCTATGGCCGCAATAAGGTGCCCTTTGCCGATGAGAATATCTCTGAGATCTCCTGCCACGCCATGGGTGTCCATGTGACCAACCCTGCGGTGAAGGCCATCATCGATATCGGCGGCCAGGACGTGAAGGGCATTTCCATCGATACCGACGGCACGGTGAAGAACTTTGCTATGAACGACAAGTGCGCCGCCGGTACCGGCCGGTTCTACGAGGCTATGGCCAACGCCTTTGAGATGACCCTGCCGGAATTTTCTCAGCTGTCCCTGACGGCCAAGAATGTTATTCCTATCACTGCCCAGTGCACGGTGTTTGCTGAGAGCGAGGTCATTACCCTGGTGGGCGAGGGGAAGCCCATGGACGAGATCGCCGCGGGTATCCAGATGGCAGTGGCCAAGCGCTGTTTTGTCATGAGCAAGAAGGCGGGAGCTACCGACAGCATCACCCTCACCGGCGGCTGCGCCAAGAACGCGGGTCTGAAGAAGGCCATTGAGCATGTGCTGAAGCTGAAGGTCATCGATCTGGACATCGATCCACAGCTGATGGGCGCTCTGGGAGCGGCGGAGTATGCACGGCAGAAGGGCCTTGCCAAAGAGGAGTGAGATCATGAAACTACTGCTAAAAGTCATAGGAAAACTGATCAAATGGTGGGCTATCCTTTTTGGGGTGCTGTTTACCATTTACATGCTGAACCTGGACATGAAGCTGGTGGGCTGGCTGTATAAGTGGCTCAACAAGTTCCATGACCGGCGGGACGGCGAACGGGATGTGGCCTTCTGATGGAGCTGTATAATGAGCTGATCCGGGAGACGGAGGGCTTGCTGGAAGGCAAGCCCTTCCGGCGCTGGGACTATGAGGCTGGTATGTCCTGGCCGGATACAGGGGAGAGTGAGCTGGTGCTGATGCGGGATGCCGCCTATGAGTTGGGCGGCGGCGGAAAGCCGGCGGTGCACTTCACCTGTGTTACCACCAGCCCGGTCTTGGTGGAGCGGGATGAGATCCTGCTGTGGGGCCCGGATCTCCGTGAGCTGCGGGGAGATACTCCCTATGCCCGCATTGCCCTGCTGCGGGTGGGGGACATTGAAAGCGATGACGGGGATGACACTGTGGCCTACAACGCTATTAAGGATATGGAGTTTGTCCGTTACCATGTGTTTCCCCGGGGCTATATGCTGCGGTTCTCTGCCGAGAGTGGTCGGGAGCAGGTGCGGGTCAGCAAAACCGTCTTGCAGGATGGAATCAGTTTTCAAAGGGTGGGCTGTGACTTTATCCGCTGCTACCGGAAAAATCCCAATGTCCTGGCGGTGAAGCTGATCTTTATTACCGCACCGGATGGTCCCTATCGGGCCCTGGCAGACTGCGGCCGCCGCTCCACGGAGATCACCCGCACCCTGTGTACCATCCTGGACGGCCTGCCCATGGATTGCTCTGCCTGCCATCTCAAACCGGTGTGCGACGAGGTAGAGGGCATGCGGGAGCTCCACTTCGGAAGATCGGGCGGAAAGAACTGACCTTAGTGGTAAATTGCTCTATTCTCCTTTTAAAATGAAGGCATGTATTGGTATATTACTTGACAGACAAACAAAGAAAAAGTCCCCTGGGTCACAAGGCCCAGGGGACTTTTTTATGAAGAATGTGTCTGCAGCGGGAGAAAACAGTGGCTACTGTTTGGCCTCTGCGTGGAGGATGTTGTCTCTTGCCCGCTCAACATGGCGCAAAGCCAGGGCTTCCGACAGAGCAACATCGTGATTGGTCAAGGCCTGAAAGATCTCCTTGTGCTCCTCGGTAGACTGCAGTGCCCGGGTCCGGTTGCTGACGGACAACTTGCGGTAGCGTACCAGACGCTTGTGGATATTGGTCAGCTGCTTTTCCAGCATGCGGCTGCCGCAGGCGGCATAAATCGCCCGGTGGAACAGGCCGTCGGATTCCTGAATCTTATCCGGAAGGTTCCGGGAGACATAGAAATCCTGCATGGTGATGACCTCATCCAGACGGATCAGGACCTGAGAGGTGATCCTCTGACAGCACCTGGCGGTGGCCAAACCCTCCAGGCGCAGGCGGATCTCCAGCAGATCCAGCAGATCCTGGTGGGTGACACCCATAACCACGATGCTCTTTCCCTGACATTCCACCAGGTCGTCCTGTTCCAGGCGGCGCAGAGCCTCCCGCACGGGAGTACGGCTGACATGGAGCCTGTCAGATAATTTCAATTCTGTAAGGATATCACCGCGCTTATAAGCGCCGGTCAGAATATCGTGCTCTACCTGCTCATAGACCACGTCGGCCAGAGATGTGGTTATTTTTCCTTCTGCCAAAGGATATCACCGCCTTAGTTGGAGAACCGGCCGGGAGCCAGCTCATTGAGCTTCTGCTCCAGCTCGTGGCGGGACATGCCGCTCTGACGGCCGTTATCGTACAATTCATCTACCCAAGCCTTCAGCTGTGCTACCAGCGGGTCGTTTTTGGCAATGGCGTCGCTGCCGGTAAGGCCATAGTTTTCGTTGATCCAGTAGGCGATGCCAGCCAAGCCGGAGGTTTTGCTGATCATGACGGAGGCAGGGCGATTCAGCAGGGTCTTGGTGTCAAAGATATTGTAAATTTCCTCGTCCTTCAGCAGGCCATCGGCGTGGATCCCTGCACGGGTGACATTGAAGTTGCGGCCCACAAAGGGAGCGGTGTCGGGGATGTCATAGCCGATGTCCTTGCGGAAGTATTCAGCGATATCGGTGATAGCGGTGGTATCCATGCCGTCCAGAGTACCCCGGAAGCCGGCATATTGGAAGACCATGGACTCCAGGGGGACGTTGCCGGTGCGCTCACCGATGCCCAGCAGAGTGCAGTTGACGGCGCTGGCGCCGTACATCCAGGCGTGGGCGGCGTTGGCGGTAGCCAGATGGAAATCATTGTGGCCGTGCCACTCCAGGCACTGGCTGGGGACGTCGGCATAGTGCCGCAGGCCGTAGACAATACCGGGGACGCAGCGGGGCAGGGTAGAGCCGCCGTAGGGAACGCCCAGACCCAGTGTGTCACAGGCGCGGATCTTTACAGGAATACCGGCCTGACGGGAGAGATCCTGGAGAGCGTTGACAAAGGGTACCACAAAGCCGTAGAAGTCGGCTCGTGTGATATCTTCCAGGTGGCAGCGGGGGATGACACCTGCGTTAAAGGACTCTTTCACTGTGGCCAGGTAAGTATCCATGGCCTGCTGACGAGTCATGTGGAGCTTCTTAAAGATGTGGTAGTCGGAGCAGCTGACCAGGATACCGGTCTCCTTGATGCCCATCTCAGCCACCAGCTTGAAGTCCTGAGGAGTGGCACGAATCCAGGAGGTGATCTCCGGGTAGCGCAGGCCCAACTCGCGGCAGCGGTCAAAGGCCTCCCGGTCCTTCTTGCTGTAGATAAAGAATTCCGACTGGCGGATAATACCCTTGGGGCCGGACAGGCGGCTCATCAGCTTATAAAGGGTAACGATCTGTTCTACAGAGAAGGGGTCCATGGATTGCTGACCATCGCGGAAAGTAGTATCGGTGATCCAGATATCTTCCGGCATGGCCATAGGTACACGGCGGTGGTTGAAAGCAATCTTGGGGGCCTCTTCATAATTGAACGCATCGCGGTAGAGAACAGGCTCTGCCACGTCCTGCAGCTGATATTTATAGGATTTCTGCTCCAACAGGTGAGAGGAATGAGAAAGCTCCAGCATGGTGCGCACCTCCTTGTATAATTGTATACAATTATACCGACAAAAACCAATTTGTCAAGCGATTTTGCAAGTCAAAATTATTTTTGTTGCAAATTGCAAAAATTGAGAAAAGCGGAGGAAAATAAAAAAATCAATAGTAAAACACAATTAAGAGAAAAATCTCTTATATTTTCTATTGTTTTATCAAAAAAGACAATTGATAGGAGAAGGAATATAAAAGAAAATATTTCGATAAAAACTTGAGCGTGCAAGAATTGAATCGAAATTTTTCTTTTTGCCTGATAAAGAGAGAAATTGGAAGGAAGATAAGAGGTGGGCCGGCGGTATGGGGCAGCCTGATATCAGTAACGCTGCGTAAGGGTGCGGAATATGCTGAGATAGTCTAATGAGGAAAGTTGGGATGCAGAATGTCCCGAAATGATCATTTTTGCCGTCGCTGCGGGTGTCCGCAGAATACATGCGGCTGTATATGCCGGGGCCCTACGGGTCCTACAGGTCCTGTTGGCCCGATGGGAATGGTGGGACGCCCCGGTCCCATGGGGCCGATCGGCCCCACGGGTTGTATGGGGGAAGCCGGGCCTACTGGCCCAACAGGAGAGAGAGGTCCTACTGGTATGGTGGGCCCTACTGGCCCTACCGGTCCGGCCGGACGCTCCGGAAGTGACGGCCCCGTCGGGGCTACCGGTCCTTCAGGGGAACAAGGACCTCCTGGCCCGGCAGGTCTCACCGGAGCCACCGGACCTACCGGTCCCACCGGCCCTCCTGGTCCAGCTGGACGTACTGGCGATGGCCCCACTGGCCCCACTGGCCCGATAGGTCCCATTGGTCTGACAGGAGAACCAGGTCCCACTGGGCCGACAGGCCCTACCGGAGCTGCTGGTTCCACAGGTCCCACCGGTCCGCCGGGCCCAGCCGGACGTACCGGAGAGGGTCCCACGGGCCCTACTGGCCCTGTAGGACCTATTGGTCTGACAGGGGAGCCGGGTCCCACCGGCCCTACCGGCTCCACTGGCCCTACTGGCCCCAGAGGACCGACTGGCTTGCCTGGTCAAATCGGCCTCACTGGGGCTACTGGTCCTACCGGACCGACTGGACCGCAAGGACCTGCGGGGGCAGTGGGGGAGACAGGGCCAACCGGGGCATCCGGTGAAGCAGGACCGGCAGGGGCTACCGGTCCCACCGGTCCTGCAGGAGAGATACCGTACGATGTGTTTGCCTCTTTTATCAATACCCAATATGTGTTGGTACCGGGAAGTCCTATAGCGGTATTTCAGGATGCATCTGACCCAACAGGAAATATCGTGCTGACCAATCCCCAAACGATTTCCCTCACCGCGGGGTACTATTTGATATCCTATAAAGTTTCGGGACTGTTCCGGACGGCCAACTATATGCAGGTGACACCCATATACAATGGGTCGGCCCACCTGGAAACAGGGATCTATTTTGCCACGAGCACAGATGGGTCCAGTGCCTACGGCTCAGCGTACCTGGTTCTGCAGGCGCCGTCGGATACCACTTTTTCTCTGAACTATTCGGGCTCGGCAAGCGCTATCGACGGGGAGATCAATATTACTATACTTAAGCTTCGGAGATCCATGTGATCCTTCCTACAAGGTAAATGAAAAGCCGTCAGCCTTTACAGGTTGACGGCTTTTTGTTTTAGACATTGCAAAGAAAATGCGATTCGTGGCCCTCTTTTACCCTTTGAATCAACGCACAGAGACCTCTTTGATGTTGAATTCCCGGCCGCTGAGCAGATCCTTGTCGAAACTGCCGCAGTCAGGGCAGTAGCCTTCGTTTTCCACCACGGGGAATTCCCGGCCGCAGACGCGGCAGCGGGCCACGGCGGGGATCGTCTCAATGACCAGCTTGGCTCCGGCAAACAGGGGACAGCGGTCCGCGGCGGCAGGAAAACAGGCCTCGAAGTAATGGGGCACCACTGAGGCAATCTCACCAATCTCCACTACCACTGTATCAATGGCGGTGATATCCTCCTCGGAGGACAGAGCTTCCTCCACCACCTTGGCCATTTGAAAAACCAGACCTAATTCATGCATGGGCCGGTGATCTCCTTTCCCAGGCGGGGCGTTACGCCTTCTTGCCGCTGAAGGTGTCCTTTACGGAGCGAACAGCGATCTTGCCCACCCGCTTGACCATATTGGGCGTCATTTTCAGGGGGATCTGCTCGTAGGTGTTGTAGGTGACATTATATTTCTTCACCAGATGGATAGCGTCAAATTTGCACTTGGTGGTGCACTGGCCGCAGCCGATGCACATCTCCTGGTCCAGCTCTACAGCGCCGCAGCCCAGGCAGCGTTCGGTCTCCTTCCGGATCTGTTCCTCCGTAAAAGTGAGGCGGCTGTCCAGGAAGCTGTCCTTAGGCAGCTCCCTGTGCTGTACCCGCTGGCGGGGCATCCGGTCAAAGCTCTCCAGATCGGCGGACTCCTTGTCCAGAGGCTTGTAGATCCGGCGGTCCCGACCGGCAGTCATGCTCACGCCCTCCCATACATAGCGGTGAATGGAGATGGCACCCTGCTTGCCGGAGGCAATGGCATCGATGGCAAACTTAGGCCCGGTGCAGCAGTCACCGCCCACAAACACATCTGGCTGGGCGGTCTGCCAGGTAAAGGAATCTGCCTTGGCGGTCTTTCCGCGGCCAAGCTCTACGGCGCTGCCCTCCAGCAGATTGCCCCAGCGGATCTCCTGGCCGATGCTCAGCAGTACCCAGTCGGCATCCACGGTGATGGTGTCGGAATTGTCGTAAGCAGGGTCAAAGCGGTGATTGTCATCAAATACGGAGACACACCGGCGGAAAGTGACGGCTTTGATGCGGCCGTTTTCTACCACCAGTTCTTTTGGGCCCCAGCTGTTGTGGATGGTGATGCCCTCTGCTTCCGCCTCCTGGATCTCCTCGTCCAGGGCGGGCATCTCTTTGCGGCTCTCCAGGCAATACATAGCGACGGATTCCGCCTGTTCCCGGACGGCGGCCCGGGCCACGTCGATGGCAACATTGCCGCCGCCGATCACCAGCACTTTGCCGTTTAGCGGCTGTCCCTTGCCCAGGTTGATAGAGCGCAGGAAGTCCACACCGGTCATCACGCCGTCGGCGTCCTCGCCGGCAATTCCCAGAGATCTGCCGCCCTGGGCGCCGATGGCCACATAGAAAGCGGCAAAGCCCTCACGGCGCAGATCGTCCAGAGTGACATCCTTACCTACCTCTACGCCGGTGCGGAAGGTGACGCCCAGATCCCGGAGAATATCAATTTCGGCCTGAATGATCTGCCGCTCCAGCCGGAAGGAGGGAATGCCCAGGGTCAGCATACCGCCCAGTACCTGCTCCTTCTCGAATACGGTCACATTGTAGCCGTCTACTGCCAGGAAGTAGGCACAGCTGAGACCAGCGGGGCCGGCGCCGATGACGGCAATAGACTTTCCGTAGTCGTGGGCCTTGGGAGGCACATAGCGGTTTTCTTCCTTCAGTTCTTGGTCGGCAATGAATTTCTTGATCTCATCCACCGCCACCGGCTCGTCTACATCGCCCCGGGTACAGGCACTCTCACAGCTTCTGGGGCAGATACGGCCGCAGACGGCGGGGAAGGGGTTCTCCTTCTTGATAAGTTCCAGGGCCTCCCGATACCGGCCTTGGGAGGCCAGCTTGACATAGCCCTGGACTGCAATGTGGGCCGGGCAGGCGGCTTTGCAGGGGGAAGTCCCCTCGTCGGTAACATTTTTCCGATTTTCCCGGTAGTTGACATTCCAGCGTTTCTCCGGCCAGACGTGGTCCCGGGGAGAGATGGTCTCCGGCTTTTCCTCAGCCGGGTTTCCGCAGAGCTTCTGCCCCAGCTTCAGAGCGTTGACGGGACAGTTCTCCACGCACTGGCCGCAGGCTACGCACTTGGTGCTGTCGGTTTCCGCCACATAGTTGGAGCGGACCATATCCGGGGCGTTGTAGTAGGCGGCGTTGCGGATGGCATAGCAGCCGCATCCGCAGCAGTTGCAGATGGCGTAGGTTTCCTCGCCGTCGATGTTGGGTACCGAGTGCATAAGGCCATTTTCCTCTGCCTTGCGGACGATCTCAAAGGCCTCCTCCCGGGTGATCTCCCGTGCCCGGCCGGTGCGGATGCAGTACTCCGCTCCAGCGTTGAGCTGCAGGCACATATCCTTCTCCAGGTGGCCGCAGCCCTCGCCCAGCAGCCGCCGGGAGGTGCGGCAGGAGCAGTCCGCCACAGCAAAACGGGTGCTTTTGTTGAGAATCGTGGCGATCTCCTCATAGGGGACGCTGCGGCTGTCGCCGTCGATGGCGCTCTGAATAGGAATGACCCGCATAGGGGAAGCGCCCACTGGCAGCTTAGGGGAGAGAAGGCCGCCCCGCAGCCGGGCGTATTCCTCAAAGCCCGCCGGAATTTCCGGGTGCTTTTCACACTGAGCCCGGTTGTTCATCATTTTTTCCATGACACCGGGGACAAATACCGGCAGCTCAAAGACATCCACCCCATTTTCTGAGTGGAAGATACACACGCCGGCCTCTGCCAGCTGGTCCACCAGTCGCTTGGTCTCCTCCAGAGGCTTGCCGCAGCGCTTGGCGATCTTCTCCAGAGGCATGGGACCGCGCAGTTCCATGGCCAGGGCTACCTCCGCCATTTCATCGGTGACGACGCAGTTAAGTACTTTGTATTCCGGGGCATTTTCATCCAGGGTGATGAGCATGGCCACCGGGCCGCTGATCTTTCGCGCCAGCTTCAAAATGTTTTTCCTGACTGCCATAGGTTGCTCCCTCCTTGTATGTGTATGTTCGTCCGGATCATCTGGTTTATGACTGCTGCCACTGCCGTACCTGACCCTGGAGCCACTGGCACCAAGGCTCGATCCCCTCGCCGGTCTTGGCCGAAATGGGGAAGATAGGGATACCAGGACGCAGAGCGTGGACCCGCTGAGTAAAGCGTTCCAAGTCAAAATCAAAGCAGGCCGCAGCGTCGATCTTGTTGACCAGCAGTACGTCAGCTACGGTGAACATCAGCGGGTACTTCAGCGGTTTGTCATCTCCTTCGGGAACGCTGAGAATCACCGCGTTTTTCACGGCGCCTGTGTCAAATTCCGCCGGGCACACCAGATTTCCCACGTTTTCCAGGATCACCAGGTCCAATTGCGCCAAATCCAGTTCGTTGAGCCCCTGGCGGGTCATCTCCGCGTCCAGATGACACATCCCGCCGGTGTGGAGCTGGATCACCTTCGCACCGGTAGCGGAGACAGTCCTGGCATCTACATCGCTGTCAATGTCGGCCTCCATGACGCCCACCCGCAATGTGTCCGACAGGCGGGGAATGGTCTGCATCAGTGTAGAGGTTTTGCCGCTGCCGGGGCTGCTCATCAGGTTCAGAAGAAAGGTTTTATTCTCCTTCAGCTCCTGCCGCAAGGCATCTGCATCCCGGTCGTTGGCAGACAGAACCCCTTGCTTGATTTCGATGACTTTAAATTCCACAGACAATTCACCTCCGTAGAGAAGAAAATACTTGGTAAATACTTATTTTATATTTTACCATTGGGTACCTTTCGCGTAAAGATAAACTTCCTGTACAGCAACTGAAAAACAGAGAAAAAAGCCCCGCCGCAAGTTGCGGCGGGGCTTTACTGTGCAGCTTAGCAATAAAACGGACTAGGGGAGAAATCAGTGGATGCGGATTTTAAAGATAGCCTTTTTGATGGTAGCCGGAGCACCTACCTGTACAGCTGTGCGATGGGCGTCGGCGGGATAGCAGAGAAGGAAATCTCCGGCGTTAAGGACTACATGGCTGTTGGGGTCACCCTCCAAGGGGAGAAAGTCGTCCTTTTCTACGAATTCTTTCTGCTCCATATTGTCAATGAAATTTACATCGATCTGCTCGGGGCCCCGGAGCATGAAGTGCAGGTCCAGATATTGCCGGTGGGCCTCCCAGAACCGGTTTTCCGGAGTGGTGGTCTCATACTCCACGATGTTGACAAACAGTTCATCGCCGTCAATAGGATGGCTGCCCTTTTCGTAGCTGAGGAGGTCGTGCTCCCGGGCGTAGTCAAAGCACTTGCGGACATTTTCCTCCAGATACCCGAAGTCTTTCAGGTCGCGAATATTGCCAAATACCATAGTGGAAGCTCCTTTTCATCTGACAGTTAATTTTGAGGGGGAAAAGCCCCGCTCCTGCAGGGTGATCCGTACAGGGGCGAGGCTTCAAAGGATTACTTTCTGTAAATCGTGGTGTTGGGGTCGGGGACGCTGGTGTCCTTCTTTACAGCCCGCCAGATCATACTGGCAGGAATACCTACCACCAGGGACACAGCGATGGAGATAATGGAGTAAGACCAGATGGATACGGTGCCGGCAGGCAGACCGTATTTGATATACACCATCACCGCAGAGGCTGCGATAAACGCCAGAGTAGCGCCGAAGGTATTGGCCACCTTGGTGAAAGCGCCCAGGATGAAGGTGCCGATCAGGATACCCAGAACCAGGCCCATAAAGCCGTTAAACCACTCGTAGGCGGAGGTGACGCCGCCGTTGGCCAGGACCATAGCCACCACGATGGAGAAGATACCTACCAGCAGGGAGACCCACTGACCGATCTTAGTCTGGGTCTCAAAGCTCAGCTTCTTCTTGGACAGGCGTTCCTGGATGTCCAGGGTCCAGCTGGAGGCCACGGAGTTAAGACCGGTGGACAAAGTGGACTGCGCGGCCGCGTAAATGGCAGCCAGCAGCAGGCCGGTGATACCCACAGGCAGCTCGAAAGCGATCCAGGAGGCAAAGATCTGGTCCTGCTGAGCAGCGGGAGGCAGAGGATTACCCTGTGTCTGGTAGAAGGCGTAAAGGCCGGTACCAATGAAATAGAACACCGTGGCAATGAAGATGGAGAGGCAGCCATTGGCCAGCATCATCTTGTTGAGCTTCTTGGTATCGGTGGTAGTGGTAAAGCGCTGTACGATATCCTGGGAGGATACATAGGAACCCATGGTGTTGAAGCCGGCGCCTACGATCAGCAGGAACACGCTGTCGCGGAGGATGTTGGCATCAAAGATGGGCTGATCCTCTGCCAGGAACTTGTGGTTGTTGGCAAATTCATTGAAGATGGCACCGAAGCCACCGTCCAGATGGGAGACCAGGAAGATCAGACCGAAGGTGACGCCGATCAGCAGCACGGAGCCCTGGATGAAGTCGGTCCACAGCACGGACTTCAGGCCGCCGGTGTAGGAGTAGATGATGGCGATGACGCCCATGATGATAATGAGGATGTTGACGTTGATCCCCATCAGGGCAGACAGGACCATACAGGGCAGGTACATGATAATGGACATGCGGCCAATCTGGTAGATGATGAACATCACCGCGCCCAGCACCCGCAGGAACTTACTGTTGAAGCGCAGTTCCAGGTAGTGGTAAGCGGTGTCAATGTCCAGCTTGCTGTAGATGGGCAGGAAAAAGCGGATGGTCAGGGGAATTGCCAGCAGCATACCCAGCTGAGCAAACCACATGATCCAGGTGCCGGCGTAGGAGTTGCCGGCCAGGGACAGGAAGGAGATAGGGCTCAGAAGCGTGGCGAAAATAGATACCGAGGTGACCCACCAGGGTACAGTGCCATCACCTTTGAAATATTCTTTTCCCTTCATTTCCTTTTTGGCGAAGTGCAGACCGGCAAACAATACCGCCAGCAGATAGACGATCAGCACAGCCAGATCGATGTAAGTAAAACCTTGCATGCCTTGCATGAATTGTTCACTCCCTCTCTTCATTTTTATATTAACCGGACCGTTGTCGGCAGGGGACATAGGGTGCTCTATCAATAAAAATTTTGATTGTTTTTACTGCCATCTTCGAAAAAAGGAACAGCGTTGCTTGCTGGAAGAAGGCAGCGGTCCTTTATTATGCGGTTTTGGGGGGAGAGATAAACAGGGAACAGCAATTTTATCCATTTTCAGACGGCGTTTGCCCGTTGTGATGTTAAAGAAAAACGGCAAATTATTTAACGGTTATTTTATTTAAGTTGTACAAATCTTTATTGAATTATAACACAAAAAATACGGAAAGCAACTGCTAACTTGAAAAAATGATAAAAGACTGTGAAAAAAGGGAAGAAATTCTGGAGAAAGTTCAAGGAAACGGGCGGAGAGAAAACAAAACAAATTCACGCAATCGAAAAAATTTTTTCTTTTTCGCGAACATGCGAATAACTGGATTTCCCTGTCTGAAAAGGAAATGAAAAAGTAAAGGCCAACGGAGCACAGCGTTAAGAAATGATCCGCAGACCAGGTCAATCACTTGAAGGGCATGCGGAGGAAACGCCTGTCAGCTGTGGACATGGGGGGATCCGGCTGAGGCGGAAAAGTACAGGCGCCGGTACTCGTTGGGGAGTACCAGCGCCTGTGTTTTTGCGTATGTATTTGTACCCCATACCATGGAATTGTGGTGGGTCACGGATGCATCAGACGTTTGAGCTCTTCTACAAAAGCCTCCTCCACTGCGGTGAGCTTGTGTTGGTTCATATGGATCAGAACGCAGTCCATTTTTACTTCCGGGTTGGCGATAGGGACGAAGCAGATCCCGCGGGTACAGTCGGAATTCAATCCCAACTGAAGCCCTATGTAGTAAGAATCCGTTGATCGCAGGAAGTCATATAAAGCGGCCCGGTCGCTGATCAGGATTCTCCGCGCAGTTGTCCGGTAGTCGTAGTTATTGACGCCGGAGCAGTAATTGGTGGGAACCACGTCGCTCTGGGCCATGGTGGCGTGAGGGAATTCCAGCAGCTGTACAGGCGTCACAAACTTTTCTTTGGCCAGGGGGTGCTGTTGACCGAAAAAGGCGCAGGCCTGCTGCGTATCAAGGATCGTATAGGAAAAGTCGTGACTCATGGCTGTTGCGCGCCAGTAATCCCGCTTGTCTGAGGGGGTAATGAGGATACCTAGATTGAAAAGACCATCATAGACATGGGCAATGACTTCCTCAGTAGACCCCTCCTCAAAACAGACGTTCTGGAAGGCCTGGCTGGTATTTCGGTTACATAGATTGATCACAGCCCGACAGGCCACGGCATAGCGTACAGAGGAGACGCTCAGATGAAAAATATCTGGTTTGTATCCGGTAAAGTACAACTCTTCCAGGTGCTTGTATTGGGCTTCCAGTCGGCTGGCATGTTTCAGGAACTCCTCGCCCTGGTGGGTGGTGGATATGCCGGAGCTGGAGCGCTCAAATATTTTGATGCCGATTTCTTCTTCCAGCTCCTTGATGCCGCGGCTGAGGGATGACTGAGAGATATACAGTTGTTTGGCGGCGCGGTTGATAGAGCCGCACCGGCTGATTTCCAAAGCATACCGAATGTAATTGATGTTCATATCACTGAAACCTCCGCATGATTCACCAGATACCTTGCTATGCTGCTTCGAGATAGCCAATATAATGTCAGTGCATACCTGCAATTTCGCGGTTTGTGATAAAAACGAAAGAAAACGTTTTAAATGCCGGGTTCTTACGGCACAATGCCGACTTCCACCCATTTTCACTCTTCAGTATAGTACCTGATCCGACAAAAATGCAAGAGGATAGTCATATTTGGGCTATGCACAAATTAGATAATCTGTATTAAAAATTGGGATTACCCTTTTGAAGAGACACTGCGATATAGTAAGTGACAAAGAAAGACTGGTCTTTTCCTTTCCTCATTTCAGACAAGCCGGATCAAGGAACATTCTCAGATGCCGGCGACTTCACATGACCCACCAGTATACCGGAAGAACGGCATCCTGGAGAGACGTCTCCGGAGAAGAGCCGCTGCCGGTCGAATTGTAAATAGGGAGGCTTCTGCATGTATGACATTCTGATTAAGAACGGGAAGATCATCGATGGACAAAACTCCGCGCCCTATTTTGCGGATGTGGCCATTCAGGGGGATGAGATCGTAAAGATCGGCAAGATCGACGAGCCGGCAGGCCGGGTTATCGACGCGGCGGGAAAGATCGTAACGCCGGGCTTTATTGATATCCATTGCCATTCGGACGCGATCGTATTCCATGACGCCAAGAATCCGCTGCGGCTTCGGCAGGGCTTTACCACAGAGGTCATCGGTAACTGCGGCATATCTGCGGCTCCGGTAAATCCCAAGAACCTGGATCTGCTGAGTAAATATTGTAATCCCTTCTATTCCAATGTCCCCGTCCCATACAACTGGCAGTCTTACGGGGAGTATCTGGATGAGGTGGAGGCCCATCACCCTATGCTGAATACTGCCGGCCTGGTAGGTCACGGTACGCTGCGTATTGCAGTTTCCGGCTTTGAGGCTCGGCAGCTGACGCCGGAAGAGCAGGAGCAGATGGACGATCTGATGCGCCGCAGCTTGGAGGAAGGTGCCTTTGGCTTGTCCTCCGGTCTGATTTATCCTCCCGGAGTCTTTGCCAACCAGGAGGAGATGCGCCATCTTGCCAGAGTGGTAGAGGCACACCATGGCATCTATACTTCTCACATGCGCAGTGAGAGTTCTGAGCTGGTAGAGGCGGTTCAGGAGATCATCGCTATTGCAGAGGAGACCGGTGTCAGCGTGGAGATCTCCCACCATAAAGCCCAGGGCGTTCAGAACAAAGGAAAGACAAAGGAGACACTGAGCCTCATCCGTGAGGCCAATGAGCGGGGTGCCAACATCAACTGTGATGTGTACCCCTATGATGCAGCCAGTACGCAGTTCAGTGCCTGCCTGCCGCCGTGGGCCTTGGAAGGCGGCGTGGACCGTCTGGTAGCCCGCGTGTCTGACCCGGAGACCCGGGCAAAGATCATTGCGGATATCAAAAATGAGCATCCTACCTATGAGAATTTCTTCCAGTATGCCGGTTCCTGGGATCGGGTACTGATCAATGAGTGTAAGGTAAAAGACTATGAGGGCAAAACCGTCCTGCAAATTGCCCGGGAAAACAATGAGGACCCCTACGAGATGGCTCTGGACATCATCAAGAACAGCGAAAACAATGTGATGATGATCGTGTTCACCATGGACGAAGAGGATATCTCCCGTGTGCTGCAGGACCCCAATTCTATCGTATGTACCGATGGATTCCCGGGCCTTGGACCCTATCATCCCCGGTATACAGCCGCCTTTACAAGAGTGTTGGAGAAGTATGTAAGAGAGGAGAACCTCCTCTCGCTCCAGCAGGCCATCTACAAGATGACCGGCATGCCTGCGGAAAAGCTGGGCCTGCGGGACCGTGGCCGTATTGCAGAAGGCATGAAGGCAGACGTTCTGGTGCTGGACATGTCCCGCATCCACGATAATGCTGACTATCAGAACTACAATGCCTGCTCGGATGGTATTGATTATGTACTGATCAACGGCCATATTGCGGTGGACGACGGCCAGTTCCATCCGATCTGTGTGGGACGTGTTCTGCGGCGGCAGGATTGAGAGGGCCATCGTATCAAAATAAAGAGAACAGGAGGGACAGATGTGAGCGAAGAAAAGAAACGTATCGACCCTAACAGCCGGGATTATGACTTCAAAAAAGATATTGATGTTGATCCGCGGTTCAAGGTCTGTCTGAAGGAGCTGTTTATCAGCTTTGGTGTCTTTGTGGTGTTTGCCGCAGTGATGCTGTTCGTCGTCTTTGTGGTAGGCGGCGGAGACCCTCAGCAGTATACGTACATTTTGGGCATGCCTGCCTGGTATTTCTGGGTGTTTGTGGTATGTGCGGTGACGGCTGTGGTTGTTTCTATTATTCTGGACAAGTTCTTCCGTCATATGAGTCTTGAAGCGGAGGGCGAGCTGGAAGACAAGGCAAAGTAAGAGATAGAGGAGGGAAAACTGTGGAAGTATCAAGTTCAACCAAAACTGTCGTTATTATTGTATTCCTTCTGTATACCATTGCCCTCTTGGCGGTGGGTTATTTCTACAAGAAGAAGCTGGATGCGCAAAAAGATAAGTATGTAGAGAACTTCTACACCGGCGGTCGTGCTATGGGCGCACTGCTGGTGGCAATGATGGTGGCAGCTGGTATCTGCAGTGCTGGTACCTTTATTGGTTCTCCTGGAAAGATCTACAGCGGCGGGCTGTCCTGGGCGGCGGTCGTGCCCGGCCAGATGCTGATGAACCTGATGGTCCTGGGCGTGATCGGCAAGAAGATAGCCATCGTTTCCCGACGCTCCAATGTGCAGTCCTTTGTGGGCCTGCTCTATGACCGGTATAACCGCAACAAGATCCTGGCGCTGATTTCTGCTGTGATCCTGCTGATTTTTGTGGGCTACTATACCGCCTCTCAGTTCATCGGCGGCGGCCGTCTGTTCGAGGTAATGACCGGTATCCCTTACTGGGTTGGTCTGGTAGCCTTTACGGTGGTCGTGATCGTTCTGGCAGCGTTCAGCGGACTGCAGGGCGTGGCAGCGGCAACCGTGGTGCAGGGAAGTGTTATGACCCTTGCGTGCTTCCTGCTGCTGTTCCTGGGCTTTGGCTACTGCGGCGGAGAGGAGGCCTTCCGGAATCTTGCCCAGCAGAATCCTGACCTGGTATCCGGTGATGCCCTCTACAGCCCCCTGATGATGCTCAGCTACTTTTTGACCTTCGGCTTTTTCAATCCCGGGTATCCCCATGCGGTCATTGGCTGTATGTCCTATAACAGCACCCGCAAGATGAATACGGCTATTAAGATCGGTGTTGTGCTGGTGGCGGTATGGAGCTTGTCCCTGTCTCTGCTGGCCGGCGTGATCCGCAATGCCTTCCCGGAGCTGGCTGTTTCCGACTATGCGCTGCCTACTCTGGCAGTAGCCGCTCTGCCTCACTGGGTGGCAGGCCTGACGCTGGCCGGTGTGGTAGGCGCGCTCCAGTCTACCGTGGGTACCATGGTCATCGTCATGAGTGCCTCGGTGGTAAAGGATGTCTATCAGACCATGATCAAGCCGGATGCATCTCCCAAGACCATGAAGTCTATGACCAATATTGCCACTATCGTCATCACTCTGGTCATTTTCTTCCTCTCCCTGACGCCTCCCGATAATCTGCAGAACGTGGTCATATATGCGGTAGGTGGCATGGTATCCGCCTTCTATATCCCGCTGATTTTGGGCCTCTACTGGATGAGAGCCAATGAGTGGGGAGCGCTGGCCGGTATGGTAGGCGGTCTGGTCACTTACCTGATCAATGGTATGGGGCTTGTGGACTGGAAGATGGGGATGGAACCCATTGTCATTGGCGTGATCGTCTCACTGATTCTTACGGTAGTGGTCAGCTATCTGACCCCCAAGTCTCCTTACCATATCATCGATCGCTGGTTCTCCCGGCATCCGCAGCGCCTGGCATAAGGGCGATGGCGGCCGTTGACTTGTGTGTGTGTCACGGATGGAGAAGAGAATAAAAAGCGTTTCCTAGCGAAATACTGGTGATGGGAATGGCACGGCGAAAAGCCGTGCCATTCCTACTTTGAAGGGAGAAAATCAGCGGTATATGAATAAAAGACAGCTGATACCGACATGCTAAGACAAGATATGGATTTTTTTGACATTTGGAATAGATGGTGGTATACTATGCTAGCTTTTGCTGCGCAAAGCGTTAAAGAATAAAATGGAGTGAGGGATTTAATTTGAAACAACGCGAACAACTGGGGAGCCGGCTGGGATTTATTCTGCTCAGCGCTGGCTGTGCCATTGGCTGCGGTAATGTGTGGAAGTTCCCCTGGATGACAGGCCAGAATGGCGGCGGCGGTTTTGTGCTGCTGTATGTGCTGTGTTTGATCGCTATGGGGCTTCCCGTCATGATCATGGAACTGTCTGTAGGGCGCGCTGCCCAGGCCAGCCCGGTACGGATGTATTATAAGTTGGAAAAACCGGGCCAGAAGTGGCATTTCCATGGCTATCTGGCGCTGTTTGGCAATGCCTGCTTAATGGCCTTTTACACGGTGGTGGCAGGATGGCTGCTGTACTATTTCTATAAATTCCTGATTGGCGATATCGCTTCTCTGGGCTTTAAGCCCATGATCACCAACCCCGGTGTCAACGTGCTCTTTATGGCGATTACGGTGGCTGTGGGCTTCTTTGTCCTGAGCTTCAATCTGCAGGGCGGCTTAGAGCGTGTGACCAAGTATATGATGGTGGCACTGCTGGTTCTGATGGTTGTCCTGGCTGTGCGCAGCTTCACGCTGGATGGTGCGGCTGAAGGACTGTCCTTCTATCTCAAGCCGGATCTTTCCAAGATCAACGGCTCCACGGTAGTGGCGGCTATGAATCAGGCGTTTTTCACCCTTAGTCTTGGTATCGGTTCCATGGCAATCTTCGGTAGTTATATCGGTAAGGACCACTCTCTGATGGGGGAGTCGGTGAACATCATCCTTCTGGATAGCTTTGTGGCCATTACGGCTGGTTTGATTTTGTTCCCCGCATGCTTTACCTATGATCTGGAGGTGGGTTCCGGTCCGTCTCTGCTGTTTGATACTATGGCGACCGTATTTAAGAATATGGAAGGTGGCCGCTGGTGGGGAGCACTGTTTTTCCTGTTCATGGTCTTTGCCGCCATGTCTACGGTCTTTGCCGTCTTTGAGAACATTCTGGCTTGTGTCCGTGAAATGACCGGATGGAGCCGCCCTCGGGGGAGCATCATTTGCGGTGTTGTTATATTCCTGATGTCTCTGACTACTGCTTTGGGATACAGTGTCTGGTCCGGCTTTGTTCCCTTTGCTGAGGGCAGCGCATGGTTTGATGTGTGGGACTTCCTGGTTTCCTATAATCTGCTGCCGCTGGGTTCTCTGTGCTTTGTTCTGTTCTGCTGTAACAAGTGGGGCTGGGGCTGGGACAATTTTGTGGCGGAAGCCAATGCCGGCCGGGGCCCCAAGGTCCGCAACTGGATGAAGCCCTTCTACCAGTTTGTCTTGCCTGTGTTGATTATTTTCATTTACCTTTACGGAATGATCACCTTCAACTGGAGATAAGGTGTTGCAGGCGGTTCGGTAAATCTGCTTTTGAATACTGTTAGAAAAGCGGCTCTTGTCCCCATTGATTTGGACAAGAGCCGCTTTTCTGTATTTTTTCTTCTATACGGGACACTGCCATCGAGAAGAAGATCGCTGCTTACTGAAGTTTCAAAAGATAGAGATATTCCGGGCGGCCCCGTCGGTTTTGGGAGGGGGCGGTCCTTACTTCAGCCAAGCCCTCCTCGGTTAGCTGTTTGAGGATACGGTTGGCGCTTCTTACCGTTACCCCCAGACGGTCGGCAACACTTTGACTGGTGACCGGCTGGCCGGATTCGATGGTGGCCAGGTGGGAAATAGTGCGGAGAGAGATTCCGGTTTTTTGGGAAATATCCAGATAATAGGAGGAACCATCACGCCGGTTTACGCCGGAGTTGGCAGAAAGGAGGCCTTTGCTGCCAAAGACCTGGTACCCGCTGTAACCTTTCCCGTGGCGGATAGCCTCTGTCTGGGAGGCAGAGGCACCGAAGCGGGCCTCCTGCATATCGCTGCCTACGCCGTAGCCGATCTGGACGTCTTCCATGTGGTTTTCTGTCAGGTACTGCAGCAGGCCGCAGTGGGACAATCCTCCCGTTATACGCAGTACCGTTCGGAATGTGGTGAAAGCCTCGTAGCCCTGCGGACTGTTTTGTACGATAAAGTCTCCGCCGCAGTCTCTGGCGAATAGCAGGAGCAGTTCAAAAAGTTTGGTATCCTTCAGGCGCTGGGAATCGTCAGTGACCGGGGAAGAGAGGGAGATTTTTACCACGGCGGGGCAAGTTTCCTCCCGCTGTGACAGCTGGACGCGACTTACCAAGTGTTCTACTGCCTGGCGGATATGCTCCCGACTGGGAAAAGCGTGGTAATAGGGGATGTGGTTGCTCTGCAGGATCTTTTCCGCGAAAGTATAGCGGGTCACCACATAATCGATTTTATCCTGGGTATAGAGCTCATGATAAATTTTTTCCAGTGTAGGGGGGATATCCTGGAGGCTGGAAATGATGTAGGGTTCATCACCTTCGCTGGCAAGAGGAAAATGACAGAAACCGGTGTCACCCAGGAGCTCCGAGAGGAGGGCATGGGCGCTGTCGTCATAAACAAAGTCAAAGAATACCCGTGAAAATTGGATGCCCGGATGCTCTCTGGCCATTTTCAAAAGCACCTGGCAGATACCCAGCGCATCCAGATCCAGAGTTTCCACATATGGATAATCCGGGCAGGCGTTGCGGATATAAGCGGTCAATATCTGGCCGCCGGTAATGAATCCGTCCATACTGTCGCGAAGATCCATAAAATGTGCAACAAGATCTTTAGGGCTCTGGATGGGAAGATAGGTAAAGTAAATATCAGGAAAGCTGCCGCCGATTTTTTCTTTCAGATAGGACAGCATAGGTTCATAGGCTGCAACTGCGATTTTCAAAGCATCATCTCCTTGGCGGAACAATGGCGGTTATGTATTACGATATATTTTATTGTACTCTATTTTGGAATAAAAGACAATCTCCTTTGTATAAGGACATGCTGCCTGCGGACTGCGGCGGAAAAAAGGACATCTGAGGAATTGATGGCTCGGCTACAGAATATTTGTCAAAATACTAAAAAATTGAATGAAACTTCGTATAAACAAACGAAAATCAAAAATCACTCCAGCGGATATTGACACAGACAGATTACTGTGCTATTTTAAAATAAAGACAACGTCTTTAAATATGTCTTAAAAGAAGGCCGGTTGGATTGGAGAACTACTTTGATTTTGCAAATGGATCAACCCTGTTTTGGCTCTGCGTCCCTGTGATTGTCTGCGCGGTGGTGCAGGCACTGCTGTTCCTGAGAAAGGCTTGGCGGCGAGGTTTGGAGCTCGGCATGACGAAAGGTGAGATGAAAAAGGTTATCACCAGCAGCGCCGTATTTTCCATTGTTCCTTCGCTGCCCATCGTTGTCATGATGATGATGCTCATTCCTGTCCTGGGCAAGTATATTCCCTGGATGCGTCTGTCCGTTATCGGAAGTGGTACCTATGAGTACATGGCGGCAGATTTCACGGTAAAAGCTGCCGGGCTTTCCGGTTTGACAGACCCGGGCATGAATATGAATATTTTCATTACCATCGTCTGGGCTATGACCTTGGGCATCCTGGTGGGGCCGCTGTTTATTGTGCTCTTTTTCAAATCCTACGACAAGGGGCTGAAAACCCTCTCCGGGAAGAAGAACAGCTTTATGCCCTTCCTGATCAACGCCACATTTTTCGGCATGCTGTCCGTGTTTATCGCACCTATCGCCATGGATGTTTCTGCACCCCTTGGGATCTTGACTTTCCTGTGTGCAGGTATTGCGGCGATGATCATGAATTTTGCTGCGAAAAAGACGGGCGTCAAAACAATACGCGATTTTTCCTTCCCGCTGAGTATGCTGACAGGCATGATTTGTGCCGTCTTGCTGCAATTCGTACTGTAATAGGAGGCTGCTATGGATACATCTGAAAAGATCACCGCTGTTGAAAATACCGGTACAGAAGAACAGGATACCCGCTATTTCAACTCCATTCACCGCTTGGGAAGAATCTCTATGCTCATTACCCTTGCGGCCATGCTGGCAGTCCCTATTGTCAGTCAGCTGGTGACTGGCGCAGAGGTGAGCTTGAGCCAGTTGGGAATGGCGCTGCTGAGTGTAGGTGCACTGTTTGTCCCGCTATCTATCGTGGAAGTCATGTCCTATGCGCCGTATCTGGGGGCAGGAGGTACCTACCTGGCCTTTATTACGGGAAACATCGGCGGTATGAAGCTGCCGGCTGCTATTGCGGCAGTGAACAACGCCAACGAAAAGCTGGGCAGCAAAAAGGCCGAGGTCATTGCCATTCTGGCGGTAGGCGCTTCCTCTATCGTAACGACTACTGTGGTGTTCCTGGGTATGCTGTTCCTCAGCGCCATGCTGCCGATCCTGCAGCATCCAGTGCTGCAGCCTGCCTTTGACAACATGCGGCCTGCCCTGATCGGTGCCTTTGGTGTGCCCTTTATCATCAAATCCATCAAGGAAGCGGTACCGCCTCTGGTCATCGCCTTCCTGGCAGTGGCGATTATGGGCCTTGCCACATTCTCTACCTATTCTACCTATCTGATGCCTGTATTCATGGTCATTTCCGGCGTATGTTCCTACTTTATGTATAAGAAGGGCTGGCTGGGGAAAGCGAGCGATAAGTAAATGGATTTTATAACAGCAAGCCGGGATATAGAGCAGCAGATCATTGCGGACCGGAGGTTTCTCCACCAGCATACGGAGGTAGGCTTTGATCTTCCGGAAACCAGGGCATATGTCATCAGCCGCCTGAAAGAGCTGGGGTATGCGCCAAAGGAGATGGGGCAGGGGATCGTCGCTCAGCTGGGAGAGGGAAGTCCCTGTATTCTGCTGCGGGCGGACATGGATGCACTGCCCATGGAGGAAGAAAATAATCTTCCCTTCCGGTCAGAAAATCATGGAAAAGCTCATACCTGTGGCCACGATATGCATACCGCTATGCTGCTGGGCGCAGCGGCGATCCTGGCCCGCCGGAAGAAGGAACTGCACGGTACAATAAAGTTCATGTTCCAGGCAAATGAAGAGGGGGGACAAGGCGCCAAGGCTATGGTTGATGCAGGCGTCCTGGAAAATCCGAAAGTGGATGCCGCCATTGGAATGCACACGGCGGCTGCCCGGGATTCCGGCTCCTTTTACTATGCAACAGGGTCTACAATGGCCTCCAGTGATGGCTTTACTGTTGAGATCACTGGAAAAGGAGGCCATGGCGCAGGGCCGCAGTTCTCGATTGATCCGATCAACATTGCCTGTCACATCCACCTTGGCCTGCAGGAATTGATTGCCAGAGAGGCGCCTCCTGCGGAGGTGACGGTCCTTACCATTGGTTCTTTGCATTCCGGCACTGCGGGAAATATCATACCTCAGACAGCGACGATGCAGGGGACACTGCGTACCCACTCTGAGCAGACCAGAACAAAACTGAAGCGCCGGATGGATGAGGTGTGCCAGTATACTGCCAAGGCTTTTGGCGGAGAGGCAAAGCTGACATTTTCGTTTGGAATACCGGTCCTGTTTAATGATGCTGCCATGGCGGAAACGCTGGCACAGACTTTGAAAACGCATTTTGGAGAAGATTGCGTACATAAGATCGACATGAAACTGGCGGGATCGGAGGATTTTGCGGAACTTTCTCTCCGGGTCCCATCCGTGTATCTGTCTATTGGCACAGGTCATGAGAAGGATGGTTTTCCCTATGGTCAGCATCATCCAAAGGTTATATTTGACGAAAGCTGCATGAAAAACGGTGCTGCCGCATATGCGGCGTGTGCCTGGGAGTGGCTGGAAGCTGCCAGAGAGAAGTAAAGGTAGCAGCTGTGCATCTGCGGCGCTTTTACCATGCAGAAAAACACAAAAAAGGTAGGACAGCATATGCTGTCCTACCTTTTTTATTATAGTGTCCGGCATCCCTGCAGCACCGGTAGTATGGGGGTATCAATCATGGGGGATGGATATCTGATGAGAGGAAGATGTATTGAGCAGGTCCTGATGCCTTTTTACCTCGGCTTTCCATGCGGCCAGACCCGGAGCGGACGGGGCGTCCAGGATCTCCTGAGGTGTACCGCAGCATGCAATACGTCCCTGGGAAAGGATGGCTGCCCGGTCAGAGAGGAGGAGGGCTTCCCCGATGTCGTGAGTCACCAGCAGCGTGGTGAGGGACATTTTGCGATGGAGATCCCGGACAAGCTCCTGCATGGCATGGCGAAGATCCAGATCCAGACTGGAAAAGGGCTCGTCCAACAGCAAAAGCCGAGGCTTCACCGCTACTGCTCGGGCTAGGGCGACCCGCTGCTGCTGGCCGCCGGAGAGAGTATGGATCATACGTTTTTCTGTGCCGCTGAGGCCTACAGCTGCCAATAGTTCCCTGGCGGTTTCGCGGCGCTCCTCTTTGGGGACACCCTGCATACGGAGGCCAAACGCCACGTTGTCCTCTACCGTCAAATGGGGGAAAAGCCGCAGATCCTGAAACAGAACAGATACACCCCGCTTTTCCGGCGGTATCCCGGCGGCATTTTTGCCATCCAGGAGGAGCTGCCCCTCTATCAGAGGAAGAAGTCCTGAGATGGTTTTGATCATGGTAGTTTTGCCGCTTCCGGAAGTCCCCAGAAGAGAGAAAAACTCTCCCTCTTCCAGGGACAGATCGATGTGATGGAGGACGACGTGTCCCTCGTAACCCAGGCAGGCCTTCTGCAGTACAAATCGATTCATAGGATTCCTTTCTCCGCGGCGCAGCGGTAGTGGCGGCTCATCAGACAGGAAAAGCCGCCGTATACCAGCGCTGATATAGCTACAAAAGCCAGGGAATAGGCGGCGGCGTGGAGACGGTCGCCGCTTTGGATAAATGGTACCACGATCATGGCAAAGGTCTGTACCTGCCCGCCTCCGATCATCAGTGTCAGAAAATATTGTCCGAAAGAGACAACGAAACCCAGTGCAGTGACAGAAAAAATAGCGGGGATAAGGAGGGGGAGAGTCACCTGCCGTAGCACGGCGGAGGGGGAGGCGCCCAACGTCCGGGCCTGCTCTTCCAACCGGGTGCCCAAACTCCCGGTTACATCGGTAAGCGTCCACACGGTATAGGGTAAGATGACAATGCAGTGGGAGAGGATAACCCCACCTACGGTGTCAATGATCCTTATGCGGGTGAACAATGTCTGCAATCCGATAAAGTAGGCGGTGGAGGGCAGAAGGACCGGCAGCAAAAGCAGTGCCCGGACGAAAGTTTTCCCGGGAAAATCCAGCAGAGCCAGGGCACGGGCGGCCGGGAGGGAGAGCAGTGTGGTCAGCGCCGCGCTGGTCAGAGAGAGAAGGATACTGCTGCCAAGTATGGACAGTGTGCTGTCGGAAAAGACGGAGGCAATTCCTTGTAAAGAGAAGGTGCTGGGCAAGATTTCCGGCCAGGCCCAGCGGGCTGCGCATGCACTCATGAGGAGAAGCAGCAGTGGAAGAGCCAGGGCAAGGAGCCAGAGCCACAGGACGAATTTTTTCATCTCAGATCTCCTTTCCCGCAGCAGCGGCACGCCGGAAAGCCAGTAGATACAGTATGGTCAGAAGACCGCCGAAAGCCAGCATCAAAGTGTTGTATACCATGGCGTAAGGGCGGTCAGACAGATTCGGAGACAGGAACGCAAGATATGCCGTTACCGGCAGAGTGCGCGGCAGGGTAGCGCCCAGCAAAAATGGCAGTTCATAGGAGCCAAAGGAGTAAGCCAAAATGATAAGGAAAGCACTGCTGATAGACGGTCGGCAGAGGGGAAAGATCACATACAAAAAGGTTTGTCGAGGGCTGGCGCCCAAAGAGCGGGCGGCCTCTCCATACCGGGCGTAGACCCGGCGCATCAGCAGCAGGACGACGCTCATCACGTAGGGGGCCTGCTTGAGAAGGTAGGCCAGGATGATCCCTACCCCCAGCCCGTCCTGTACCAGCAGGGGAAATTTCCCGGCGGCGGAGATCAGACCGGCGGAGCCGGCCAGTCGTGAGAAGAAGCCGGTCTGGGAAAAAAGGGTGATGATAAGGAATGCCGCTACGGTGTGAGGAAAGGTAACGGGCACTTTAAACAGAAAATGCTCTCGCTTTCCGGTGCAGACCAATAACGCGCTGACCCCCACCCCGATCCCCGTGGAGAGCAGGGCCGAGGTGAGGGAGAGATAAAGACTGTAGAGCGTTGAGGAGAGGAGAGTGCCCTGGGAGAGGACTTCTCTATAGTAGGACAAGGTAGGTTCGGTCAATCCTGCGGCAGGGAAAATGCCGAAACTCTGTAAGACACCGTCCGCAAGGCCAACGATAAAGAGGAGCATCAGCATTAAGACCGGCAGAAGAAGCAGGTAGGGGTAAGCTTTTTTCATTTTCCCGGCACTTCCTCCAGCCAGATTTCCTCAATGACAGGCACCAGCCCGGCAGGAAGCTCCGGCAGACGGTGGGTCAGCAGCTCCTCCTGGGAGAGAGACCCTGCGCCGGTGTCAATGGCGGAAAAAACAGCCAACTCCTCCTCGGAGAGCCGGTCCATGTCCAGTACCGGCAGGGCGCCCCAGACGGTAGGTTCCATTTTGGAGGCCTGCATAGGGATGGACAAAATGGCGTCAGCCAGGCACAGGGCACCGGGAATGTTGCCGCTGTTGCCGGCGATGGCCACATAGTTGGTGTTGCCGATGGTGCCATTATCAAAGACGAAAGCCTGGCAGGTATCGGTATACTGGCCGTTTCCCATCATGGAGGAGACGTGGTAGGGGTCGTAGCTCATAGAAAGCAGGAGCTGTCCGTCCATAAACATGGCGTCGGCCTGGGCATCGGTGGCAGGGAAAGTACGGCCTCCTTCCCAGAGGTAGGGATTGAGTTGTCGGAGGAACTCCATGGCAGGAGCGATAACGGAGCGGACCTCCTCTTTATCCGCGTCACCGTCCAGAGACGCCACTGTCTCATAGCCGCAAATTTCATAGATGATATTGCGGACAAAGGCACTGCCGGTAAACCCCGGAGGGGCTTCGTAGGTAAATTTCCCGGGATTTGCCTGGCAGAAGGCGAGAAGCGCCTGTGCGGAAGTGGGCGGGTCGGGCACAACAGCGCTGTCACAGATCAGTACCAGCTGGGCCTTGGCGTAGGGAGCCTCATAGCCGTCAATGTCCATGCCAAAGTCGGTGGTGACCTCGGGAGAAGTGGCGTCTACATAGGTGTTGAAGTTGGGAAGATACTGGCAGAAGGGGCCAAAAAGAAGCCCGTTCTCTTTGGCGGTGGCAAAGTTCTCACCGTTGATCCAGATCAGATCGATACTGCCGTTGGTGTTTCCGGCGGCCTTATCACCGGAGAGTTTATTGAGGATCATGTCGATGTCCATAGCTACCCGCTCTACCGTGATATCGTAGGTTTCCTGGCAGTAGGGGATGAGGGTGTCGTCGATCCAGTCGTTCACCAACTCGTTTCCGCCCCAGCCGTAGAAAGTCACGGTGGTACCCGCTGCGGCGGATAGGACAGAATCCCACTGTTCATAGTCTACAGTGATATCCTCCGTATTGACCGTATCATCCGTATGCGAGCAGCCTGCACTGAGAAACAAGATGCCCAGTGCCAAAAGAAATAAAGTATGTCGTTTCATGGGTGGGCCTCCTCTTCCATTTCTTTTATGATGCGGTGGGCGTCTATCAGCCTTTGGAGGATAGTGATGCCGATCAGTCCGGCATAGATCCAGGTGAGAACAGAGAGGGCGCTTGGGAAAAGCATCATGGCCGTGAAAGCCAGGAAGCCCTCGGTGCGTTCCATCAAACCAGCCTGGTAATAAAAGCTCTTTTTGCCCTTTTTAGGGGTCAGCATGCCGGTGGTAAGAAATACGGTCATGGATATCAAAATGGCAGATACCAATCCCAGCAGTGGCAGCAGACAGTCGGGCCGGCGGAGAGCGAGCCCCCATACGATGGACAGCTCCACCAGCCGGTCACTGATGATATCCATCTGCGCACCCCGGACGCTGCTGCGGCCGGAACGGCGGGCCATCTCTCCATCTACAGCATCCAGCAGGCCGGAGAGCCACAGGAGGGCCACAGCAATCATTGGATGCTCACCGTAGAGTACCGCGCCGCTGGTAATGCCCAGGATAAAAGCCAGGGCTGTCACCTGATTGGGGGTCAGCTCCAGCCGGAGCAGAAGGGCGGCGATGGCAGAAAAAAGACGGTTGGTATATTTTCTTGCGTGGGTGTCTAGCATGATGGGTTCTCCTTCGCTTTGACGTTGGCCACTCGGTTGCGCCAGGTGCGCGTTCTGCTGGGGCCGAAGAGAAGTTCAAGGACATGTACGGTCTCCAGGCCTTCGGAGCGGAAAGCATCCAGGCATCCCTCGCAGAAGCTGGTGACCGTCATACCTTGGGGAAATTCCTGCACTCTTCTGCGGCGGATCGACAGACTTTTCTCTGGGTCCGTAGCAGGCATCATGTGATAATTGCCGCAGCAGATAGTTTTCTCCCAACAGTGCCGGGGCTCTGTCACTGTAACACTAGCCATCTGCAGCAGGTGACGTACCGCCTGCTGCACCTCTGGGAACTTGCGGGTAGGACAGGGGTCATGGAGCACCACATCCTGAATCTGAGGACAAAGATCCTCGGGCTGGATATATTGCGCCATGACGGGCCAGAGAGAAATGATCTGAAAACCAGGGAGGCTCTGAAGTTCTAAGGTACAGTTGGGGCAGGCAGTGTAGATCCGCTCCACACCATTTCGCCGCAGCATGGTGAGAAGGGCCTCCTGACGCTTTGCCAGGCGCTGGGGCTGAAGATAGTGGGTGGGTTGCCCACAGCAGGCGGCGGCCAGCCCGATCCCGGGCTCTGCCCGGCGGAGGATAGTCATAATATGGGAAATGATATGTGGTTCCAGTTTCATCAGGGCGCATCCCGGCCAAAAGACAGCGGTACTGCGGCTGCAGTGCATCATGGGAGAGCTGAAGGAGACGGCCTGATGAACGGCCATACTCAGCTTATTCATGGTTCTCCTTCTGGGCCTTTGCGGCCTGACGGTCATTATACATCCGTTTGATGATCATAACAGCGATGCTCAGAGCGAAGATACACAGCAGGGCAGTGACGAAGTACTTGACGCCGCCGGTGAGCATGCCGCCCACATAGGAGTAGATAATGGTGGCAGGCAGCTGACCGATACCGGTGGCTACCAGGAAGGGCAGGAACTTGATGGGGGTGAGGCCTGCAAAGTAGCTCACCGCGTCAAAAGAAACGAAGGGCAGCAGTCGGCAGATGAGGATCGTCCGGCTGCCGTATTTTTCAAAGTAACCCTCCACACTGGCCAGTGCACCCCGACCGGCATATTTTTCCACCGTATCCCGGCCCAGAGCTCGGGCAATGTAGAAGCACAGCACAGCGCCCGCCATGGCGCTGGTCCAGGAGAGGATAGCGCCTTGCCACCAGCCGAAGATGGCCGCATTGGCGAAGGTGATCAGGAAGGCGGGGAGGGGAGCGAGGACGGACTGGAATACCATGAGCAGGAAGGATACGATCATGGCATAGGGCCCGTAGGAGCGGATGAATTCCACCACCGCATCTACGTTGGCAGAGCCCAGTACGGCGGAGATCTCGTTGACATAGTTCTTGACAGTCGGGACAAAGAAGTACGTCAGGCAGAGCAAGATCAGTACAAGCAGAACGATCAGACGGATCAGAGACCTGCGGTTAGTCTTTTCCATGGTTATTCTCCATTTCGTGTTGTTTTTGGGGGAAAATACGTTTGCTCAGCAGAGAGGTGACTGCCAGCAGCAAAGCCAGAAGTCCGAGGGCGATCCAGAAGTGGGGGGATGTGGTATCCATCACCTTGTCGCCGATATTGATGAAGACCAGCGTGCCGGGGATGATGCCTATGGCGGAACCCAGCAGGTAAGCAGCCAGGGAGATATCCGTAAGGCCAAAGGCGTAATTGATCAGGTTATATGGGACAGCAGGGATCAGACGAAGTACGATGAGAAGGAGAAAGCCGCTGCGCCCGCTGTTGGCAAAAAGCCTCTGCTGCCAGGCGGGGGAAAGCTTGCGGCTGAGAAATCCCTTGACTTTTTCGCGTCCTGCATAGCGGGAGAGAAGGAACATCAGCGTACAATTGAGCATCGCCCCAAGAAAGGTGTAGACGCTTCCCCAGAGCAGACCGAAGAGAAGCCCGCCAG
The DNA here is from genome assembly GCA_900549475.1 of uncultured Eubacteriales bacterium. Taxonomy (GTDB): domain Bacteria; phylum Bacillota; class Clostridia; order Oscillospirales; family Oscillospiraceae; genus Pelethomonas. The sequence continues at coordinate 25,978 of UROF01000002.1, read as the reverse complement.
CCAGAGCAAGGACGGCTACGGGAAAAAAGAATACCGGCAGCAGCGTAAAAAGAAGAATGTAGCCCAGCGGAGCCAGGGAACCGCTGGGTTCCAGGAGTGCTTGCAGATCCTGGGGGGAAACTGCACGGGCACACCACCAGGAGAAGGCCAGCAGAGCGGTAATAAGGAGCGCGGCAATGATGGCCGCTTTTTTGGTTTGAAACACGGAGATGACCTCCTTCCTGGGGATATGGGCTTCACTTTAGCTGACCAGTCGGTGCAAGTGTGACGGTCAGGGTAATAATCACGCCGGATCCGGCTTTTACGGAGCCTGCGCCTCCGCGGAGGTATGAACGCCTGAAGCGGCCGCCTTACACCGTAAGGCGGCCGCAACGGAGAAGCCAGTGTATTCTCCTGGACGACTAGCTGTCGTATCGATGCCGGCTTGAAGAGAAAAGCTCTGCGCGATCTTACTTTTGTTTCTGGTATAAATAGCAAAAATCTATATGCTAAATGATAGTACCATTTGAAGGTCATAATGTCAACACTTCGTTTTATACTTATATTGATATATAAAAACAATATGTAACAAAATTATTTGCCGATTCTTGGCTAAAAATAAAAAAATATTTTAGTGAATATATATTGACAAAATAAATAATTAGAATTATTATTGTGACGCTTATATATAAAGCAAATAAATATTGGGAGGAAAACTATTATGAAGAAGTTTCTTGCTGTTGTTTTGTGTGTAGTGTCCATCTTGGCATTTATGACTGCCTGCGGAAACAATTCACAGAACAATCAGGACAACAGTTCCAGTGGCAACAACTCTGTTGCGAATGATGGCATCACTGCACCGGAAAGTGATGTGGAGATGCAGTATATGAGCGTAGAGGATGCTGCCGGTGTGCTGGATACAGATGGCTATCTGTTCCTGGATGTACGTAAGGCGGAGGACTATGATGCTTCTCACATTCCCGGTGCTGTGTCTGCGGATATGGATGCCGCCAAGAACGGCGACTTTGATGCGGGTGTAGCTACCATGCAGGCAGCAACGGATGGTGTGGATGATACCCTCATCGTCATCTGCTATTCCGGCAAGTCTTATGCGCAGGCTACTACCAACGTCCTCTCTGCTCTCGGCTATGACATGTCCAAGGTTTATACCCTGGAGGGCGGATTTACTGCCTGGACGGAGACGTACCCCGATAACGTGGAGTAAGATTTTCTACGGTAACAGCGAACAAAAAGAAAATAAACGCCGGGTTATCATTTGATGAACCCGGCGTTTATTTTATCGTGCAGCGGTTTCTGTGGTGCAGGATAATGTAACATTAGAAGTATACAACGGCTGTAAGGAGATATTGGCAGCATAAGAAAAGCAGGGGAATGCTGAAAGAGATTAAGGGTTTGGAATGATATGGTATCGCATCTGCCGTGCCTTAAACCAACAGTAGTGACCATCATCTAAATCCTCAGGCGTTGCATTTTCATCGTCGATCAGGTAGATAAAATCGCCTTTTCGGAGCAGCGAGGCGCTGTACCAATAAATGTCACATTGCTGCGGATTACGGATTTCTGCGTTACAGGCAGCATCCCCCGCAAACCATATTTCGATCCGACAACCCCATACGCCGTCAAACAGAACATATATGCTGTCATCCTCCTGGTGAAATGCCAGAATGTAGGCGTCATGGAAGCAGCGTGAGGCGAACATAAGGTTTTCAAGATCGTCATTGCTGGTCACGTCAACATATGCGTGATAAACATGCTCTGCGTCCATCTGAATACATCTTTTCAGAGAAGTGGTATCCAGTGCTATTTCATCTGAAGAAAGATCGGGGGACTGGAGGAATGAAACGCAGCCTTGTCCTTCGGAGTCCAGTACCCAGTCGGATTGATCTGCCTCCACGATCAATATGCGGGGATCTAGCCTTTTGGATTTTTGGGGAAAGAGATAGTGTTTGACCAGACAGGTCTTGTCCTCGTTAAGGACGAGATAAAAGTAATCGCTTGGATTTTTCCTGGGCTTCTTGAACAGCCCTCCCGCCTGAGGTTTACAGAAAAAACCGAATACCACAGAGGTGTAAAATCCGCCGCGGTCTTTCCTTACAATAGCATACAAGGCCTATCCGTCCTTTCCTGGTAAACTATAGCCTGCCATTTTTTTATGACCTGGGTATATGACCATTTGATTATACCATATCTTTATGTTAAACAAAAACATCAGACGATACATCAGAAAAGCTATGCCGCCAGCGGGATCACCCCGCTGGCGGCATAGCTGCTTTTCAGATTATGGATATGTACAGAGTATTTGAAGGAATCTTACTGCATGCTGACCCAAAGGGCGGGACGAGTCCCATGGCCTGCATTTGTGCAGTCACCGTAGAGAATTATTGTCCCCACATCGCTCATATCCGCAGCACGGCCTGCTTCACCACCGGGGGATCTCAGGAACCACCATTCCGCAACGCCTTCGTTATATGCGATCCGGCCCTCGTTATACTCATCATCAATGAAATATTCGCTGTCGGGATTTCCGTTTTCCAGCTGACCGCTATCGCCAAAGTATTTGACTACCTCTTCAATGCTCAGCAGAAACACCTTGTCCTGAGTATCTTCTCCGCCTTCCACATTGAACCACTCATTATCAGGCGTAGTGACAGCTGTCTCAATAATTTTCTGCTGCTCTTCTTCACTGAAATTATTGGTAATAAAGTCGCTGTTGAGATAACTGCGAATATCAGAATCAGCCCAGGTGATTTCGGTGCAGGATTTGTGATACGGTCTGAACTCAATAATATCTTCCGTAAGCAGAAGAGCTTTTCCATCCTGTACGTCAAGGACTTTCCAGGTATAGTTACCAAATTTTACATCTTCCTGCCCAACAGTCAAGGTTGTGAGATCGGTTGCGGGAGTGTTCTCTGCGGGGTCCTCTGCGGGTTCAGATGTATTTTCGTTTTCATTTTCGGAAACGGTATTCTGATTATCTTCAGCCTGTCCGTTGTTTGACGAGTTGCTCTGACAGGCAGCCAGCATAAGAATCATCATTGCTGCCATTAATACAGCCATTACCTTTTTCAGTTTCATTGCGATATCCTCCTAAAATATAAAAGTATTTGATAAAATATTGCTTAGTCCAGTGTGATCCAGAGAGCCGGACGCAGGCCCTCTCTTTTTTCTGCAAAATATCCGCCCACTTCCAGCATGCCGCATCTGGCTACCATTGCGGTAAACTCGGGCTCGATACCCGGAGAGCGGAGCCACCAGCGTTCATTAGCATCTTCAAATTGAGCGATCCGGGCCTTGCCGTACTCGTCCTCAATGCTGTAGCTGCTGTCTGGATTTCCGTTTTCCAGCTGGCCGCTGTCGCCATAATAGCGGACGACTTCCTCAATGCTCAGCAAAAATATTTTATCTTGCGTGTCGGGCCCGCCTTCTGTCCCAAACCATTCATTGTCCGGGGTGCTGTTTGTTACCTCGATGATCTTGCTTTTTTCCTCATCAGAAAAGTTCTCGTTGTAAAAGTCTTCGTTGAGATACTTTCTGATAGAGCTGTCTGCCCAAACGATAGCTTCGTATTCTTCATTAAAGCGGATCATTTCGAGTATGTCTTCTGTGATCAATAAAGCTTTGCCATCCTGAACATCCAGTACTTCCCAGGAATAGGGACCAAATTGTACATTTTCTTGTCCGACGGAAAGATCATCCAGGCCCGAGGAAGTATTGGACTGACATGCAGTAACGGTGAGTATTATGACCATTGCCGCAATAGCTGCTGCGATTTTTGCGAGTTTCATCGTAAAATTATCCTCCTAAAACCTCTGTAGTAAAATAAAATGCTACGCAGTTTTGACCCAAATCACAGGCCGGATACCGAATTCTGTTTGCACGAAGTAACCGCCAACCTCGATGATCCCTTTATGTGTTACAACGGCAGCGAACTTCGAAGAGTTTCCGGGGGAGCGGAGCCACCACCATATATTTTCATCGTCGTACTGAGCGATTCTGTCACGATTGAATTTGTCATCGACATTATAGTGATGCTCCTGCTGGCCACCAGAGAGCTGGCCGCTGTCACCAAAATACTTTACCGCTTCTTCCACGCTCAGCAATGACACCTTATCCTGAGTATCATTTCCGCCCTTGGTATCGAACCACTGGTTATCAGGATTAGGATTTGTCACCTCAATGATTTTTGCTTTCTCTTCATCTGAAAAAGAATTCTCGAAAAAATCACCATTGAGATATTCCCGCAGGGAACAGTCTTCCCAGGTGATGCTTTCATACGTTTCGTGATAGACGGCTTTTTCAATAATATCCTTTGTAATAAGCAGCGCTTTGTCATCCTGAACATCCAATACCTGCCAGATGTAGGGGCCAAATTGAACATTGTCCTGGCCGACGCTCAGGCTGCTCAGATCTCCGGTTGGCTCTGATTGGCATGCAGTTATTATCAGAACCATCATTGCTATTAGGGACACAACGGTTATTTTCTTTCGTTTCATCAGCAAGTCTCTCCTCAAACACACTTCTCATTTTTTATGTCATACAGAAGTTAAGAAGTCTTGACCCAAACAGCGGGCCGAAGACCATGTTGCTCCTGTACTTCATAACCACCTACTTCAATCACACCTTCTTTGGTTATAACAGCAGCGGATTTTGCATGATCCCCTGGTGAACGCAGCCACCACGTTGTATCTTTCCCTTCGTATTGCGCGATCCGTGCCTGGTCAAATTCGTCGCTGATGCTGGTTCCTCCTTCTGATGAACCGCTTGCCAGCACGCCGCTGTCACCGTAGTAACGGACCACATCATCAATACTCAACAAGAAAAATTTGTCCAGGGTATCGCCTCCGCCGCTGGTACCAAACCATTCATTTTCATAGGTTCGGTTCATAACTTCAACGATTTTTGCTGCGTCCTCATCACTGAAATTTTGATTCAGAAATTTGTTGTTCAGATAATGTCTCACATCAGAACCACTCCAGTCAATGCTTCGCTGTGCATCATTAAATGAGATTTGATCGATTACATCTTCAGTGATCAGAAGGGCTTTGTCCTCCTGTACATCCAATACTTCCCAAGTAAAGCTTCCAAATCTAATGTTTTTTTGCCCTGTGGCGAGTTTGCTGAAGTCTGTAGTTGGACTGGATTGACATGCACTTATTGGGAAAACCAATAAGAAGGCCAGACATAAAAAAAGTAATCTGCTTCCTCTAATCTTCAAGTTTCCACACTCCTCAACACAAAATTGCTTAAGGCGCAAAGCGTTTACATTCTATGCCTGCTTTTGGCAAAAGTCCAATTGCAAATCCATACTAAATTACAGTTATCTATTAATTTTTACTATTGAAAAAAATTATGATATTGAGATTTAACGTGTGAAGCAATAGCGCGAAAGTATAATAAAATGTAAGAACAAAATATAGAAAAATTCTTTACAGCGGATAATGTGAAATTTAAGGAAAGGTGTGTTATAATTTTTTACACTTAAGGGTGAATTATGGAATTGGTTTGCAGTATCTGCTGTCACAGAAACTGGTGACGATTAAAAAAGTCCAAGTAAAACACGACGATATGGTGAGCTGAATGAAAACATTATATTTCAATGGCAATATTTATACCGGTGATGATTTTGTAACTGCTTTACTGGTTGAGGATGGCGTGATAACGGAGATAGGGAGCGCTGCGGAACGATCCGCAGATGAAGTAGAACGAGTGGATCTCCGGGGAAAAACGGTGATTCCTGGGTTCAATGACAGCCATCTTCATTTGTATGGTTTGGGAAAATATCTTAGGTCGGTTCAGCTGGCTGGATGCAGCAGTATAGAGGATATGATTGAGAGGACCAGAAGGTTTATCAAGGACAATCAGATCCCTCCGGGAAAGGTTGTAACAGGCCGGGGATGGAATGAGGATTATTTTTCCCTGGAGAGGAGATCTCCCACAAAGAAAGACCTGGATAGAATATCGACGGAGCACCCTGTTATCCTGAGAAGAGTGTGTGGGCACATTGCGGTGTGTAACTCGTTGGCACTGAAAATGGCAGGGATAGGCAACAATACACGGCCTGTACCCGGAGGACAGATCCTTCGGGATGAAGAAGGAAACGCCACTGGAATTTTTACCGAGAACTCCATTGAACAAATAGAAGCGATCATTCCGCCGCCTTCCGTTCAGGATATCAAGGACGCTGTTACTACTGCTATGAATTGGGCGGTATCTTTTGGCGTTACATCGATCCAAACCAATGATGTCAACGATGATTTTTCTCTGATTCACGCTGCGTATCAGGAGCTGGAACAGGAAGGGAATCTGAAGGTTCGTGTGACGATGCAGAACTGTTTCACATCTGCAAAAGGTTTTAAGAAATATCTGGAAGAGGAGGCAGGGCTGAAGGGCAGCGATTTGTACCGGCCAGGGCCGCTGAAATTGTATGCTGACGGTTCTCTTGGTGGGCGCACAGCGCTTTTGAGCGGGGTATACAAAGATGATCCATCTGCCAGTGGAGTTCAGGTGATGTCGCAGGAAGAAATGGATACCTTTTTTCGGATGGCAGAGGAAAAAGGGGTACAGGTGATTGTGCACGCTATAGGAGATAGAGCTGTCAGGATGGTGATTGACGCTATAAAGCGCACCGCTTCTCCGGGCAATCCGCTAAGGCATGGCATTGTGCATGCACAAATAACGTCGGAGGATATTTTAGAAGAGATACGGAAAGAGAATATTCTGGCGTTTGTTCAACCGATATTTCTCCATTACGATATGCACATTGTGAGGGAGCGGGTTGGTGAAGCACTGGCGGCGACGTCCTATGCTTTCCGGCGGATGGCGGATAGCGGTATCCATGTGTCTTTTGGTACAGACTGCCCGGTGGAAGAGATCAGCACGTTCAACAATCTGTACTGTGCTGTTACCAGTCAGGATCTCAATGGGTGGCCAGAGGGAGGATTCTATCCCGATGGGCGTTTTCCGGTACGCCAGGCAGTGGATTGCTATACCTATGAGGGGGCATATGCTTCCTTTGAGGAAGGGAAAAAAGGAAAGCTGCGCATAGGGTATGCTGCGGATTTTGCAGTTTTGGACAGGAATATTTTCCAGATCGATCCCAATGAGATACGCGATACAAAGGTTCTTCTTACGGTGATGGGTGGGAAGAAAACCTATCAAGCGGAGGAATGGAAGGCGACTGCACCACATCCTGAAAGAACTTTCTCCGGGAATTAGATGGAAAGAGGAGGGATGGATGTAATGGGAAAGATGATAAAAATATTGTTTTTGGGAAATAGTCATACCTATTTTAATGACATGCCCCAAACTTTCAAAGAAATTTGCCAAGCCTATGGAATAGAGGTAGATGTGACAATGCTGGCTTTCCCGGGGGTGACATATGGTTGGCATCTTAAGGAGCGGTATCACCTTAGATTTGCCTTGATGTATGGGGACTATCAGTATATAATTATGCAGCAGGCATCCCACAGCCCGTGTCCAAGTATGGAGGAGACATTGCGCGATGGCATGGAAATCATTGAGCTGGCTAGAAAAAATGGCGTAACGCCGATCCAGACCATACCATGGGCGGAGGAAAGATTCCCGCAAAACCAGGAAAAGATCAATAAGATCTACCAGGAACTGCAACGGAAAACGGGCGTGACACTCAATCCTGTCGGCTATGTTTTTGAGAAGCTCAAGGAAGAACTGCCGGAAATTCCTCTCTATTGGAAAGATGGAGAACACGCCTCTTACTATGGCTCTTATGTAAATGCGCTGACCACATTTTCTACTCTGTTTGATGCGGATATCATGCTTGCGCCCGCAAAGGCACATAATTTGTATCCATTGGCGGAGAATATCGGGAACGCTTACCGGACGGGTCCGATTATGGAAAAGAAAGGAACCGAAGTAGTGATAGAGGACAGATATGCCTATGTCATCAAAAAGTGTGTAGAGCAGTATTGCAGTAAGAAATAGGCAGTGGGTACTAAAAAAATGCTGGCCTGCTGGCATGAGTAGCGGTGCTGTGCGTAACCGCAGAGAGATTCAATATAGCAAAGGAGAAGGTATCATGCTCAAAACAAACCGGGAAGATCTTCCCATATTGTTGGTTCAGGGACAGGTACGTCATTCCAAGGGAAGTATGGCTTACCGACACACCATCGATGGTGAACCGTTCACCCTACCGGGTACCGGCGGGATCACCCTGAATGCTAAGATCGGCGATCGGTGTGTGGGTTGGGCCGCCGACCACCTGGAGCCTGGTGTTACTGCCCGAAATGAGAATGATGAGTACAACGCTGCGCTTCAGGGACTCAGCTGCATCGGCAACACCGCCATCGTTACCAGCGGCGATGCCAAAGGCGCTCGGGGCTTTGTTACCGGCAAGCATGGTGGCTGCGAGCACCTGCTGTGCTGGTTTGACCAGGAGACCATGGAGAAAATGTCTATTGGCGACAAGATCGATGTGCGCAGCCAGGGACAGGGCATGAAACTGCTGGACTACCCTGATATCCTGCTGCGGAATATGAGCCCTGAGCTTCTGGAGAAAATGAACATTACTGAGGTGGATGGAAAGCTGCGGGTTGGCGTGGCCAAGATCGTTCCGGGCTGCATTATGGGTTCCGGCTTGGGGGCATCCACATCCTATTACGGCGACTATGACATTACCCTGCATGACAAAAAGCTGACTGCTGAGTACGGCCTGGACAAGTTGCGCTTCGGTGATATTGTTGCCATTCTGGATGCGGATACCCGTTTTGGCCGCAATTTTGTTACCGGTGCTGTTACTATCGGTGTGGTGGTCCACTCTGACTGTATACTGTCTGGCCACGGCCCCGGCGTTACCACCCTTATGACATGTAAGACCTCTCTTATTGAGGCCGTTATTGATGAGGGCGCTAATTTGGCGGATTACTTTGTCAAATAATTCTTGTGAAGAGACATTGGAAATTTATTTTTGATCCTGAATTTGTGTTGCACCTGTGAGAGGGGTAACTGATCTTGCAAAAATCAAAGCCGGCATGCCCGATGGGGGCTGCCGGCTTTGATATATTTTGTCGGAAATATATTTTCCCTCTCTCCCCAGAAAAAATAGTTCCGACAGGGAAGTGTAGATCAATATTTGCAGAATTGCTCGCGAATAGAAGTCATTTCCTGGACGATGTCATCTACATCCAGAACCATTTCCATCATGCCCACCTGCTCATCATAAATGGCGGGGTCAAATTCGCCCTTGATCTCAGGCTCACAGACATGATATACCTTGAGTCCCAACGAGACTCCTGTCAACGGACCGGCATAGGTGGGGTCACCATTGGTGACTGTCTCAGCGGCGAGGCCGGAAGCTTCTCCTTCAGCTGCCCCCAGGAGAACGACGACGTTCTCAGGGCCATACTGTTCGGAAAACTCCTTGACCCGCTTCTGATTTTCCAGATCCATTGCACCAGCGGCCGTTCAGACGAAGCACTCAGTAGAGGAAAATACAACTTCTGCTCCGGCGCTCTCCGCGCAGGCCTCGATAGCCTGGCCGGGAATGCCGTCCCGATCACCGATAATGATCACTTTCTTGTCTTTTAAGATGCCCATATAAGCTCCTCCTTTCCTTCCAGGATATGTCTAAATCTTCCTGGCTGGGCGGGGCGGCTATATCACCCCACCCAGCCGGGATGCTGGGACGCGATCTTTTATATTCTGGTTATGAACACTGTCTGCTCGCTGACTGGTGTAGCCAGAGCCTGCAGTGCCACACCTACTCTGTGGTAACGCAATTTCCACTGCTCTTCCCGAGGACTGTTGGGATCGCCCAAGGGGTAGGGGATCGAAATGGTGGGAACGATACGGTTGGCGCCCACCGTGGTGGATACCGGGATCAGGTTGCACATATGGACCACCGGGAACCCGGCCTTTTCAAACTCTTTTACCATCGTTGCACCGCAACGCGTGCAGGTACCTCAGGTGGAGCCCATGATAATGGCATCTACCTTGTCCTTTTTGAAATAGGGAATCATCTCTTGGGCCATGCGCCGGGCCTCTGCCTCTGTCGTACCGGTACCCACGGTGCTGTAGAAGAACGAATGGAGACGACCAATGACACCCTCTTTTTCGTAAGCTCGCATGGCGTCAATAGGCATAATAACATTGGGATCGGCGTTAGCGGCAGCGGGGTCGAAGCCGGCGTGAATGGTCTTGAATACGCCACTCTCCAGCCGGTCCATGCCGGAAATATCATAGCGGCCCCAGCGTGTGGCGGAAGCGGACTGAATCCGGTCGGGGTTGTCCACGGGGACGATGCCGCCGGTAGTTACCATGGCAATGGTGGCCTTGGACAGGTCTGCCACAGGAGGTGCGATGGGTACCAATTCCTTCTTTGGAATGGCCAGTTCGGTTTCATAGGGAAGGCCATTCATCTTCCGGATCAGCATCTGGACCGCCCGGTAGGCAGCTGTATTTTCCCGTTTATCCTCCAGGAAATACTCATGACGGCAGCCGCGGGGGAAGTACCCCTCGGCCTTGGCTCCCAAAGTGGGCTCGCCAGCCAGCACTTTATTGACGTACTTTACCATCTTTGATACGTCCTGACGCATTTTTACAGCGCCGTTGCCGCCTTCAAAAATGATGACATCCTTTTTAAACATCTCCACGCCAGGGTTTTCCACGTGCATGGAGGTTACAGCGGGAATGTCCAGCTTTGCCTGAATGGCTTTGCAGATGGTACCGCAGGCTACGCCGTAGCGGCCTGCCTGGAAAGCGGGTCCGGCAATGAACAGATCCGCCTGCTTGCCCTCCAGAAGCTGGAGGATTCGGTCCACAGCCTCATCTGTGCGGGAGTCCATGAAATTATCGCCGCAGACGATGGTGTAGGTCACCTGGGCATCCTTCAGGGCTCCGTTGATGGCCATGGTGGGACCTACAGTCCCTTCCACGATATAGGGCTCCTGATCTGCCTTTTCCTCGCCGCCTACGCCGCCGAAGAACTGATTGATGTAGCAAATGACATGTTTCATAGATGGATGCACCTCCTTCTCTTAGTATTCCAACATGGTCTTGACAGACAGACCGGAGATATGGTCACCACAGAACCAGTTGTTGTCCTCCATAATGATGGAGCCGTCATCCCGGGCGGACTTGCCCAGTACCTCGTCATAGCCCCAGGAGCCGGACATGCCGTCCCGGTTCATGGCCTCCAGGCAGCCGATCACCGTCTTGCAGGCGGGCAGTCGGGACAGCTCTGAGACGTTACCGGTGGATACCAGGGCGGTGAGCTTCTCGTCCAGGGTCACCAGGGGCTGGGAGAAGCCGTCACGGCCGGTACACTCGTTGGACACGCCTACCACGGGAATGCCGGCGTCCTCCAGGATCACCTGGCAGCGGACATAGTCCGTATCCGGGTTACCATAGCCCTCTTCCGTTACGATGGCGTAGTCCACGTCCAGGTTAAGGGCCATATTGCGTACCATGACAGCAGCCCGCTCCTTCTGATCCAAGGCTACGTTCAGCATGGACATGATCACGCCCACAAAGTTAAGGCTCTTTCCGTCCTCGGCAAAAAGCTCCTTGATGATGGGGAAGTTCTGCATCTCGTAAGTGGACCACTTAGAGGAGGAGGGCATAAAAGATCCGGAGATGATAGCTCCGTCCAGCACCTCGGTGGGGCTGACGAAGGTGGGCAGATACTTGTTCATATCCCAGCCGTAGAGGAGATCGTTGTAGCCCAAGGCCTCCATTTGGGACTGGGGCTGCATGACCAGGGCCACATTGGGCAGATCATTGCGCGCAGAGCTCCGCTTCAAGATGGGATCGAAGACGTACTCCTCTGTGTCCTCGGCAGGGAGGGCTTTGACGATTTTACCCAGATACTCCGCCAGCCGGTGCCCTGCCCAGCGGAGGGCGTGGTTGCACTTTTGCTGCTCGTGGCGCTCGAATTCCTCATCGGTATCGCCAACCAGGCAGATATTGACCAGCTTGGACCAGTAGGTGTGCTTGGCACCCTCGCCGCCCATGTCGATAACGCCGTCTCCGAAGGAGCCCCAGTTCTTGGCTACCACGGTGACGCAGCAGCCCTTGAGGGCCTTCAACTCTCCGTCTCCCGCAGGGACCACATCATCTGTGACCCCGGGAAACAGACAGCGGCCGTCCATACGGCAGCGGGGCTCAATGGTTTCGATGACCGGCACAATTCTGGTGTCATCGCCTGGCCTGGCAATGACAATATCCAGGTCAGTGATATGTTCGTCACAATCTTTCAGATAGGCGACAGCGGCATCCTTGTTGATGTAGAGAATGCCGTCCTCAAAAGCGTCCCGCTGACTCAGCTGGACGTCTTTGACATACAGATTTCCGATATTCAATTTCATCTGATGTACCACTCCTCACTTTCTGTTCTTACATTCTTTAACATACAGAAGGCACGTACAGAGTAGTGGATGAGCTGTCCGTCTTTTACTAATCGCGATTATAATATTTTGAAAATGAATTGTCAAGTGACTTATAAAAATTTGGGGCAGGAGGGAGGGATACATGGGACCGTAAAACATAAAACAGCGGTACACTCTATGGTGTACCGCTGTTTGCTGCACTGATTATTCGGATTTTGCTGTAAGGAACTGAATAGCCGCCAACATGCGATCTGTCTGCTGCTGATTGGCCAGAGTGCCTGACTGGGCATCGCATTCCTCCAGCAGCTTCCGGAAGTAGCATATGGTCAGGTCGTTGATAAGGGGCAGATGCGCTGCCGGAAAGAAGCCCTCCTGGGCCAGAGGAGCCAGCACCTTCTGGTTACGGGCTTCCAGATCTCCTGCCAGCAGCATTTCCCGCACGGGACCGTCTGTGACTGCAAGTTGTCCGGGATAGATTTCGTAGTACCGCAGCACCGTCTCCGCTAAAGGTTTGCTGTGGGGGCGAAAAAATAGGTGATAAAATATCAGTGGATGGGAAAAAGCGTGGAGGCAGAAAACTTTCCATGTGTGTAGATAAATTTCATATGCGCTTTGTAGGTGAGGAATATCCGCTGCCAGCATACGGCAGTAATTCTCCAGATAGCTCATGCTGGCCAGGGTGATCAAATCGTCCGCGTCATCAAAATATAGATACAAAGTGGCGCTGTTGAGCCCGACGGTCTGAGCCACTTTTCGGATGGATACCTGCTGAATTCCTTCCAGATCAATGATCTCTCTGGCACAGCGGATAAAATTGGCGGTGATTTTATTGCGCTCCTGCGGCGTATATCGGTTTCTTCCCATATCATTTAGGCACCCTTGAAAAAGGGGAGGCCGCCCTCCTCTGGATAGATCTGCTAGTTACTTTTATAATATAGATTATTAAAAAAATCAAGGTGAATTATTTTATAGTTATTTTATATAGATCAATAATTGCGTTTGACATTTGTTCTGATTTCCATATATAATATAATCGCGTTTATGATAAGCGGATGAGCGCTTTTACTCCCGTTTGCCCGCCTTTCAATATGATTGTGAAAGGAGTGCTTGCGTGAGGAGAGAAAAGGTCAATATGGTATTTCTGACAGCGGCGGCACTGGTTGCAGTGACAGCGCTGTGGGGGCTTTTGCGCCCGGAGCAGCTGGCGGCGGCGGCAGGAGTTCTGTTTCAGGGCATCACCGGCGGCTTTGGCTGGTTTTATCCTTTGGCAATGACTCTGTTTACCGGCTTTGCTGTTTGGATCGGATTTTTCAGTAAATATAAGCACATGCGCCTGGGCCCTGATGATTCCCGGCCGGAATATAGCAATACCGCATGGTTTGCTATGCTGTTTTCCGCTGGGATGGGCGTGGGGCTGGTGTTCTGGAGTGTGGCGGAGCCTCTGCAATTCTACGTGGAGCCTCTTGGGGCAGAAAGAGGAACAGCGGCGGCAGAGGAGTTTGCCTTTGCCAAGGCATTTCTCCATTGGGGGATCCACCCATGGGCCAACTATGCCGTAATGGCCCTGGCCCTGGCTTACATGCAGTATCGGAAAGGCCAGCCCGCCCTGATCAGTTCTCTCTTTGTCCCTGCGGTAGGTGAGAAGCGTACCAGAGGGGGCTTGGGTAAATGTATCGATGTGCTGGCTCTTCTGGCGACTGCTGGCGGGGTGTGCACCACTCTGGGGCTCGGTGTTATGCAGATCAACTCCGGTATGAACTTTATTTTTGGTATTCCTGTTACCACAGTGCTGGTGGTGGGAACAGTCATCGTCCTCTCGGTGATTTATGTGGCTACCGCTGCAGCAGGGGTGGAAAAGGGAAGTGCGCTGGTCTCCAATGCCAACGTGATGATTGCCGCCGCAGTGGTAGTGTTTCTTTTTTTGGCGGGTCCTACGGTGGATATCCTCAACAATTTGACCGAAGGAACCGGTCTCTACCTCTCCCGCTTTATTTACGACAGCTTTGCTCTGGGGGCTTTTGAACACAAGGAGTGGTACAGCAGCTGGACCATTTATTACTGGGCTTGGTGGATTGCATGGGCGCCTTTTACCGGCTCTTTCATTGCGAGAATCTCCCGTGGCAGAACGGTAAAGGAGCTGATCGCTGGAGTCATGCTATTGCCGGCAGCAGCTCCATGGTATGGTTTGCCGTGTTTGGTACCCTGGGAATGGATTTAGGTTTGGATTTTGCCCAGGAAGCTGTTCAGTCCGCATCCACGGCGCTGTTTACTGTCTTGTCCCAATATCCTCTGGGAAAAATCCTTTCTGTGGTTATGCTTGTCCTGGTGTGCACCTTTTTTTGTGCCAGCGCCACGTCTGCCACTATTGTTCTGGGCATGTATTCGGAGCACGGCACGTTGAACCCCTCCAATCGGAGCAAAGTCATCTGGGGAGTTCTTTTGGCGGCTTTGACTCTGTCGCTGATGCTCTTCAGCGAAAACGGTCTGGACATGCTCAAGATCCTTTCCATTGTCGTTGGATTCCCCTTTGCTGTTATCAAGGTGCTCTCCCTGGCCTCTTTCCAAAAGGCTCTGATGTCGGAGGACACCGAAGCCATTGATCAGGCCTATTCCGACTCCCGCAAAAAGAAACCGAATACAGCCTCACAGCAGTATGAATAATACAATAATTGCCTGGACCCGGCAGGCCCCGGAGGTGTGGGACGAGCTGCAAAATACTGGCACTTATTATGTGCGGGAGGCGTATATTCGGAGCAAAAACGGCCCTATCTCCGACTACTATCTGGAGTTGTACCGCTGGTATACCCTTCGCTGCCGGAGCTATCTTGCCATCCCGGAGGGATTGTCCTATCCTATCTGGCTGGCGCTGATAGAGGAGGCAAGGCTTCCACCGGCGGAAAATACCATCTCTCTCACTCTGGAGGTCCCTAGTGAGTGCCTGTTCATTATGGACTATGACAAGTGGGGCTACCGGGTGAACCACTGGTATATTCCAGTGGACGCGGAGGATGAGCGCCGCTATAACGAAGAGCTCAAGCGCTGCGGCATTGACAACGAGGCACTGCTGATTATGACGGACAAGGGAAATTACTACCCAATGCTCCGGCAGAAGATCATCCGCAGCTGGGACCGGCTTTTTGCCGGTCCCTCTGCTAACCCGGACGCCAATGTAGGCACCGTCTGGGAGATAAAGGCGGACTGGGTGAGAGAGGTGGAGATCTATGGTGCATGACAGGGCAACCGTGACACTGTGGACGGCTCAGCGGCAGGTAGTCCTGGATACGCTCATCCGTGATGGCGTATATATGGTGAAGCGGACCTATATTGATGAAAAATATCAGGAGACAGCATGGATATTCCGGGAGGCCTATAGCTTTTTCCGGGAGACTGCGTCCTCAATCCTGCCGCCTCCAGAAGAAGCTCAGTCGGGGATCTGGCTCTATCAGGATCTCCGGTGGGCCGGAGCAACTGCGGATTCTCTGCTGCTGCGGTTGGAGGTGCCGGTGGAGCAGGCCATCTTTTTCGACCTGCGCCTTTGGAACCGAATATTGAATCTTCAGTTTCTAGGAAAAGATCTGCAGGAGGAGCAGGCTTTTGCCCGGGAACTGGAGCGGCTGGGTCTGAAAAGTACCATGCCGCTATTCCAGACCCCGTACTATCCGCTGCAGCGGCGGGCGGTCCGGCAGAGTTGGAAGCGGTTGTTTGAGCCGCCTTTGCCGCCGGAAACGTATCGGCAGGCGGCTGTGTGGGTACTGGAAAAAGAGTGGCTGAGAGAGGTCAAATATCCGGAGGGGACAGCGTGATGTCAGTTTTCCTGGTCACTGCGGAAGCGTAATGTTCCATCTCGGTGTCTCTATATATGGGAATGAAAGGCCAGCCATTGGTAGATACCAACGGCTGGCCTTTCATTTTCTTCAGACGCAGGGATGAAACTGCGTGACCGCAGTATCCGTCCGCTCACGAAATGCAGCGAAAGACGGTGATGAATATTGACCAGACCAACACGAATCATGACCAGAGCAATCCTCCAGAGCATGTGTATATGCAAAGTGTAATCTGGAGAAAAGTAATCGCTTCTGCTGATTGCATATGGCAGTATGAAGCTTCATGATATGGTGTCAGCTTTCTGCCTTCGAGAGCATCATCCGCCTCAGCGCCGCGGCTGCGGCGCTGAGGCATTTTGTTTTATCTTCCAGCAGGATGATTTCCCTTTCAGGTTTCAAGCCAATCACTTCGATGGGGACGATCGTCTTCTGTTCGAGATCCCGCTTGGCCATGAATTCCGGCACGAAACCAACACCAAGCCCTGCTTTGATCATCGGCAGTATCTGGTCGGAGGTGGCCAGATCAATATCCGGTTGCCACTCCAGGCCATAGGGGAGGAACAAGTGGGAGTAGAAATCGTAGGTCTTTGCATGCCGTCCCAAACTGACGATAGGGTAAATAAAGACTTCGTCTGGAGTGATCCGCCGCTCTTTAGAATAATCAGAGCATGCCGCAGCGACAAGAAGTTCTTTAAAGGCTAAAAGGGGAGTGCTCTGTATATCGGGCAAAAAATCGATGGGGGAGGTGACGACAGCCAGATCCAGCAGCCCCTTGCGCAAAGCCGCTGCCGTGCTGGAGGTAGATCCATTGGTGATGTGAAGGCGGATGCCCGGATATGCCGCCCTGAATTTTGCCAGCACGTCCAACAGGACGCCATACAGCGCGGTTTCCGTAGCCCCGATCCGAATGGTGCCTGTGCGCATCTTTCCAACGCCGGACAACTCGTTTTCCGCTTCTCTCAGCTGAGAGTAGGCGATCTGCACATGGGCATACAGCTTTTCACCCTCCGGTGTGAGGGTGACGCCCTTGTTGGAACGCGTCATCAGCCGGCAGCCAAGCTGGCTCTCCAGGTTATTCATATATTTTGTGATGTTGGGCTGGTTGCTGTGCAGGATCTCTGCGGCATGAGAGATACTGCCATACTTGGCCACATAATAAAAAATCCTGTAATAATCATAGGAGACTTTGTCCATGTGCTTCCTCCATACACGATCCGTATATCGGCCATGTAATATATACTTTTTACATGGTGATGAAATGATTATATTCTATGTGAATGGAAAAGTCTATACGAGGAGGGTGCGAGTATGGAAAATTTCGCAATCTGCATTGGCCGCGAATATGGCAGCGGCGGCAGGGAAGTGGGGGAAACGCTGGCTCATAAGCTGAATATCCCGTGCTATGACAAACTGCTGATCAAGCAGGAGCTGGCAAAAGACGGCGTCAGGGATGGTGTCTCGGACCAACTGGACGAGAGACTGCCTGCAGCGATCCTGTCGGGCAATGCATTCGCGGATACTGCGGCGATCATGCAGAATTTTTACTTTTCTGATGGGCAGGCCGCTTATGCTGTGCAGAGGACTTTGAAGCGGCTTGTGGCGGAGCAATCCTGCGTAATAATCGGAAGATGCGCATCTGTATTCTTGTCTGGTTTGCCGCTGCTGTCGGTATTTGTCTATGCGGATGATGCCGATTGCCTGCACCGCATTGAGGAAAGAAACCATATCTCGGAAGAGGAGGCGCGCAAGCGTTTCAAGCAGATCAACAGGCTGCGCAGACAGTATTTCGACTTCTATTCTGACACGGGGTGGGGGAAGCCGGAGAGCTACGATCTCATGCTTTCCAGCAGTGCTCTGGGAATAGAAGGATGTGTAGAGCTGATCCGCGAGAGTCTCTCCTACAGAAAGGCGGTGTGTTCTCATGAATAAGGATTTGACCGTCGGGAAGCCATCCACGGTTCTATGGCAGTTCTGCCTCCCGCTGTTTGGAAGCATTATCTTCCAGCAGATCTATAATATTGCCGATAGTCTTGTGGCCGGGAAATTTGTAGGTGAGGACGCCCTTGCCGCAGTGGGCAACAGCTATGAGATCACGTTGATTTTTATTGCCTTCGCTTTCGGGTGTAATATCGGCTGCTCTGTGGTTGTATCACAGCTCTTTGGCGCCAGACAATACGGTGAAATGAAGACCGCAG
Source organism: uncultured Eubacteriales bacterium (assembly GCA_900549475.1). GTDB lineage: Bacteria > Bacillota > Clostridia > Oscillospirales > Oscillospiraceae > Pelethomonas. Next base: position 7,600 of record UROF01000002.1, on the reverse strand, counting down.
TTAGGACAGCGATGATCGGGAGCGCTGTGCTGTGCCTTGTCCTGATGGCAGCCGGCATTTTGGGTAGTGGGACTCTTCTCGCATTGATTCGTACGCCGGACAATATTTTTTCCGATTCCAAGCTGTACCTGGATATTTATGTGTGGGGGCTTCCGTTCGTCTTCTTTTATAATATCTCCACGGGAATTTTCTCAGCCCTTGGCGACTCCAAAACGCCGTTTTGGTTCCTTGCTGCGTCATCCACGGCCAACATCTTTGTGGACATCCTCTTTGTAAAGGCATTTGGCATGGGGGTTGCAGGTGTTGCGTGGGCGACCTTCCTTTGCCAGGGGGTCAGCTGCCTGCTGGCGCTGCTGTTCGTGCTGAGACGACTGCAAAGCATTCCCACCGACGAGAAGGGTGAGTTGTTCTCCTTTGAAATGCTGAAAAACATAGCCGTCATAGCGGTTCCGAGTATCATGCAGCAGAGCTTCATTTCTGTCGGAAATATCCTGATACAGAGCGTCATCAATGGATTTGGTTCCAGCGTGATGGCAGGATACTCCGCGGCAATTAAGCTGAACAATCTGGTGATCACTTCATTTACGACGCTGGGCAACGGCATCTCCAACTACACAGCTCAGAACCTCGGTGCTGGCAAGCTCTCGCGGATAAGGGATGGTTTCCGTGCCGGCATGAAAATGGTATGGCTGCTCTGTATCCCTCTATTTTTGCTGTATATGTTCTGTGGCCGGACACTGGTTTCGTTTTTCATGGACGAACCCTCCTCCCAGGCCCTGCAGACTGGAATTGAAATTTTGCGGATTCTTTCCCCCTTCTACTTTGTCATTTCGGTGAAGTTGGTGGCGGATGGCATCCTGCGCGGTACCGGAAGGATGAAGCAGTTCATGGTGGCAACCTTTACGGATCTGGTGCTGCGGGTGCTCCTTGCGTTTCTTCTCCCGCAAACGGCGCTGGGTTCCTTGGGTATCTGGTGCGCGTGGCCCATCGGCTGGTCGATTGCCTGCGCTTGTTCCGTAGTCTTTTACAGAAAGGGCGAGTGGATACGGGCGGATTCCTGATGGAGGTCCCCGCCTCTTGTCATTGAGTTTTTGACGGGGTAGTACCATCTTATGCAGAAGGAGGCTGGTAGCTATTGCTATGGCCAAAGGAAGGGTATCTCTGCTGCACGCTATGCTTTCTGGGGACTTGCTGGAAGGCAGTGGGAAAACCGATTTGCCTTAAACATCGTTTTGCCAGAAAAAAGCGTTGATGTGTGTTCGTGATCGTTCATCTCGCCAGGGACACGCTTCCCATCTCTCGAGAGAAGAAAAGATATTCCGCATTTCATCATTCAAAGGATAGAGATATGCTTCTCCTTCATGAGAAATACTGCCAAAGAACAGCTCCCCATGAGAAAAGAGACACAAATCCGAGAACCAAGGAATAATCTCCCCGGCGGGTTGACCAATTGCTTCCTGAAGGAAAATATCCTGATATAGTGCACAGAGCGCTTCTTTTAGGCCTTCATCTGCATGATAGAGGTATCTACCCATTTTTGTGCTGCCTCGGCCATAGCCAAACCAGCGATCGGAGATCGTGGTGCCAACCAGCCAAGGGTGCAGTGCAGTTTTATACTTTTCCCACTCATTCCTCCTCTCCCAGGCCTGAGGAAAGCGAGGAGAAAGAATAAGATCAAAGTAGCTGGAAAGTGTCAGTTCATCAACAGACGGCCAGCAGGCTTCCAAAAGCTGTCGAAGCTGCAACACATTTGAAGAAGCGCTATTTCCTCGTTCAGGGCCAAAATATTGAAGCCATTTCACCATTGGATCACCTCTGGGGGAGTTTATTCTTTTAACGGTGCCCAGCCCGGGCGTATAGAGAGCGGACAGAGTGATACTGTCTGCTGATGTCGAGGGTGGGAAAAAGGCGGCCTGGGCCAGTGCGCTTATTCCAATTTATCTGAAATCAGGATGTGCAGGGAAGGTCAACTATTCGAAAAACCGCTTAGTTGATCTTCCCCGTATATTTCATCCTATAAAGGCAGTTCGTTTTCTCTTTTGTTGATGTCTCGTATAGAAATGGCAAGGTTCAATAGCATTAGCAAAAGGATGGATACGATTAGAACAAGAATGATTTTTTTGCGGTATGCTGGCATGCCCGGTGCTATGTAGGTGATGGGGAGGAAATTAAAATAAGAAAGAAGGCAAAGGCTGCAGACTGCAACAGAAAGACCGTATACGGTCCAACGAAATTTCTGCCCACGAATTTCACGGTATGTGAAACGTGTTTGATTATAACCGAAGAGAATTGCCAGCAGAGGTAATAGACTATACAAAAGGAGTAATTCCTGAGAAGACAAAGTAATCATCTTAGGAATTAAGAAGATGGCACCTAGAGCAGCTGATATAAGGAAGCTAAACACTTTTTTCATACACTCACCTCTCAGAAAACAGTTCGACTGTGGTGACTCAATTAGCACACTGAAAAACCACTTTTCTCCTGATATGCTGGGAAGATAAGTCTGCTCGCTCGGAAAATTCTTTATGACGTAAACTAACTTATTCCTTATGCTCTTGGATGTTGCATCTGATCACTTATTCAAATCTATTGTAATACAGTTGCTGTAAAATAACAATTTTAATTTCTGATGGCAACACCTTTCTTGCGGTTGCAAACGAAAATTCACCCTCTCCGTTCCGGCTGATGATGACAAGGGGACATTTTTGTGGTAAAATAATTACCATTCAAAACCATGAGGGGAGAGCCCAGGGGCAGGGAAAAGGAGGGAAGGCGGCATGAAGCGGACGAGACGGCATGGTATTGAGACGGCGGATGGGACGCGGTATACCGGCTGCCGTCCTGCTCTCTGTTGGAAATGTGTGACCAGGAGAAACGCTGATGTGGCTGAGTGCGGAGGGAGAAATCAAAGTCATTTTGATTGAACCTTTCCCATCAGCCCGGGAAAAGAGATTCTGCTCAGCGGGATACAGGAAACCCGATGACGAAGAAAAGGGGGAAAAGAACAAAAAAGCGGCCATTTGCATTGGCGGTCTGTGTGTTCCTTATGCTGGGGTTGCTGTCTGCGGCGGCGCTGGCGGCAGATTCCGGCTCTCACATCTATGTGGGCGGTGTGGAGCTCACCGGCAGTGCGGATGCGCCTGCTTACGCTATGACGGATGAGAGCGGCAAAGTGACACCCGGCGGCAGCGAGGATAACTATCATGTCAAATGGGATGGCACGACACTCACGCTCAATGGCGCCAACGTACATGGTGGGTACTCATACATCGATATTTACGGTGATCCTAACAGCACTGCCATTTACCGCGACGGTGCCTTTGAGATTGCAATTGTAGGGGAGAATACTGTCACCGGCCCTGACTCCGACGGCGACCTCAACAACGGCATCGCTGCCATGGGCGATCTCACGATCTCCGGCAGCGGAAGTCTTAAGGCCACGGGCAGCTACGATGGCATCTCCTCCCAAGGCGGTAACATGACTATTCTCAGCGGCAAGGTGATGGCCGAGGGTGGGTCCTGTGGCATCGCTACCTATGAAGGCGATCTTACCATCTCCGGTGGTGAGGTGACAGCTACAGCTACCGGCAGCTATTTCCATGCCGCCTCTGAGAGCAGTCTGGCCTACGGATGCTATGTCGAGGGTAATTGCACCATTTCCGGTGGCAAGGTGACGGCCACAGGTCATGCTGCTTCTTCCTATAGCACTACCACATGCGGCATCTTTGTCTTTGGAGATGACGGCTTCACCGTCTCCGGTGGAGAATTAACGGCTACCGCCACTGGAGAATACGGAAACAGATTTGGCATCGATTCCTTCTGCGGGGCTGTCATCAAGGGCGGAACAATCACTGCAACCGGGTACTATGCCGGTATCTTTACCCACAGCCGCGATGACGGTGATATCATCATCGAAGGAGGTACCGTCACTGCCACCTCCGTTGATGAGGACGGCTATGGCATCTATGCCCGTACCAACATCATCAGGGGCGGCACAATCAGCGCCACCGCTGCCGAGGATGGAGGATATGGCGTCTACGTCAAATTTGGCAACGTTGCTATCAGTGGCGGCACAGTCACTACAACCGGCAAAGCGGCTGGCTTCTGCTCCGAAGAGGGCGATGTCGTCGTTGTTCCCCAGGAGGGACAGCAGATTGCCATGACTGCAGGCGCAGATAAAGACACTGCAACGGCTGTCGATGGATCGCCCTTCCAGGAAGAGACTGACATCAGCGATTTGCTGAGCGGTATGAAATATGCCCGCTCTACATCCAGTGCCGATGAACTGTCCTTTACCGACGTGGCGACAGACAGCTGGTACTACGATGCGGTGGAGGATGTCTGCGCCGCCGGCCTGATGAGCGGCACCAGTGATTCCACGTTCAGTCCCGATGTAGCCGCGTCTCGTTCCACGGTAACCGAAAGCCTCTGGCGCATGGCGGGCAGCCCGGTGGTCAATTACCTGATGGACTTCACGGATGTTGCCCCGGAGGCTGAGTACGGCGAGGCCATCCGCTGGGCGTCCAGCGAGGGTATCGCGGGCGGCTACGGTGATAAACGGTTTGGCCCTGATGACACGATTACCCGGGAGCAGCTGGCTGCCATGCTGTGGCGGTACGCGGGCAGTCCCGAGACCGTCGCTGACTTGAGCGGATATGCGGACGCTGCCAGCATCAGCGAATGGGCCCGGCAGGCTATGGCCTGGTGTGTGGAGCAGGGTATTATTGGTGGCGAAACCACGTCTACCACCCTCGACCCTCAGGGTGAGGTTACAAGAGCCCAGGTGGCGGTAATGCTGCAGAAGTTTTGCCAGCTGGAGCTGTGATATGATTAAGGAAAGCGCCGAGACGGAATATGATCTCCGTCCCGGCGCTTTTCCAAAGTCCCACTTTTTTTCGCGTTCCCGGCTCTGCAAGGGAGGAAACAGCAAGAAGAAATATAGAGCTTGAAAAAAAGATAATTAAGTTTTGAAAATATAGCTCAATATGGGGTGGCGTATTAGGGCCAACTTACCTTTAAAATGTAGTGAAAATGGGAAATTGGATTTCAACCAAATGTTTTGAACAAGTTGAAAATCCACCGATTTTCAATAAAAACATCGGATTTTTAGCCAGAGTGTCATTGAGTGATCTATGAAAATCCAGTAATATCAATGGCTTGTAAGCAGTCGGTAAAAGGTTTCACCTTAAATTGTACGCTCCCACACTTTTACTTGTGTGATTACATCGCGCAGACGATCACCACCAATTATATACTCCAGAACTTCGTCGGCGGTATCACACCATTTCTCGGTCCGAGTGGTTATTTCCGCAGGGCCAGCTTGACAGATCATCATTTTAGTTGCTGCGCCTGCTGTGGGAGAAATGCAGCCAAAGCAACAATACATAATGCCGTTCCATTCGAATTGAATTTCTCCGCCGCGCCTCATACACCACTTAAAATCGCTGATTGTTTTGAATCGATCGTCCTCAAATGTATTGGTTGGTACAACTGTCTTCATAAAATAGTGTCTCCTTTCACGGTCAAATGCTTTTTGAGAACGTTCGATCTTACGGAGGTGAGGTCCTAATTCATCCCAATAGGCATCGTGCGTGTGAGGATTATCGTGAAATTTTGGAGTTCTGTGATCAAAATAATGAGTCTAGGAATCAGCCTTTCCATCTGGGCCGATATGAGTCTCATACAAGTCTCCCTTTTTGGTAAAAGACTATTTTGCTTCAGCCTGTTTACCAATAAATTTTTCATCGGCGGGGTTGGAAGGCTTCCATTTCCCAGCGTATGCACTGCCGCCCCCCTTGCCGATTAGGAACAACTCTATTGTATCATGGTTGATATTGAAAGAGCCTCCAATTTTAAAACATTCCAAATCTTCTTTCTGAAATTCACGTTTCGGATAAGTACGACCTGACCAGGTGTCCCGACTACAATATACTGCCGATGCCGACAAGAAGTACCTCTTTGATATAGAATGCCTCTAGGGCGCGACGGCAGAGTACGCGGTCGGCCATCTATGGCAGCTCGTCGGCCGGGATGTGCAGGTACTTGTCGATGTCCGAGGGCGAGCCGAGAAGGACGGTTATGACCTTGCCGGAGGTGAAGAAGTTGACGCTGCCGACCAGCTGGAAGCCGCAGTTCGCTCACGGGATCATGCTGCAAACAGTTTCATGCAGCTCGTCCCCGTCGCCCGCGACCACGGCAGTGTAAAAGGTCTTGTGTTTCACAGGCCGCACTGTCCTTCCATAACAAGCCTTGGCAGCATTATTGCATATACTGCCCAAACTCACAATTTTTTCTTGCACCTTATAGCTAGAGGAAAATGTAAATAGCGTATGCATCGTGCCTGGTCTTCCGCCGGCCTAGCAGGGGAAGGTGGGATACGGTCGTGATATAATATTTTGCGCGGGTAAGGGACGCATAGTATAATTTCAAAAATTATGACAGGTCGCGTTTAATTGTATGAGCTGAAATTTACATGACATCGGAGCAGGAACAAAACGGATAATAAACTGTTCAGACAGAAAACCATTGACCGGGTGTCGTATTCTGAGGCGATCAACGACCATATGAAAGTTTTTTCACCCAAAATATGGATAGTTCTGGCGGCGGTGGTTGTGCTGCTCATCGGCGCCTGCGTGTGGGGGGCGGCCCTCAACCGCCGCAGCTGTCGAAGGGTCTGGAAGATGACTGAATGGCAGAGGGAGCGCGTTTATTTGGAATACAGGGAGAAGGTTGCAGCCTGAAGGAGATAGCGCAGGAAATGGGCATCTCCTATTCCGGAGCGAAGCTCATACACAAGCGTGCTCTGGGGAGCCTGCGGCTTATCATAGCGTGAGAATTTAAAAAAACTTTAGCCCTCCGCGCCCGGCGCTCGTATAAAGAAATGAAAACACTTGATCATGGGGGCGACGACAGATGGCGATGCTCGTCAGGGAACGACTGAATTTGCCGGCGGATGAGAGGGAGGCGCTGTTTCTGCTCTCATGGACGGGCAGGGCCGAGGAAGGCCTGAAGGCCGAACTGGGCGAGGATGGTCCGATGACCGAAAGGGCGGCGCTGCTCTGCCTCGTGGGTCTGCTGAGCCGGCTGAGATACATATGCGAGGATGTTTTCAAGACTGAGAAAAATGCCCTCATAGTAGAGGAAAACCCGTTTATGGCCATCGACCCGGGGCTTGCGACGGCGGAGATGAAGGCGGAGGCGTCGGAGAAGCTGCTGCTCGAGCTGGAGCGCACGGGCGGCGGGCGTGTGTTTGAAAAGTATCCCCTGCTGCGCGGACTTCTGGACAGCCGAACGGAGAATTACATCCAGGTATGCCGCGAGCTTTTTGAGAGGCTTCGCCGGGACCGGTCCGAGATATGCCGCCGCTTTTTCGCGGGGGAGGACTTTGGGCTTGTGACGGAGATAAAGGGTGATTCCGGAGACCTGCATTTCCACGGCCGAAGCACCTGCATCATTGTGACGGAGCGGGGGCGTTTCGTGTATAAGCCGCACGACTGCGGCATAGACGCGAGATTCCGGGAGCTGATTGGCCGCGGGTTTTCAGACATGATCCGCTCACCCGACTGCATAGAGGGCGAGGGCTACGGCTGGTGCGAGTACG
>UROF01000001.1 GCA_900549475.1 uncultured Eubacteriales bacterium | reverse complement strand
CCATCTGCGGCGGCAAGGGCGGCGGCAAGCCTGACAGCGCCATGGGCGGCGGCAGCGATCTTCTCAAGCTGGACGACGCGCTGGCTGCGCTGGATGATTTCGTGGCGGAGAAGATCAAGTAAATAGCTTTATTAGGAGGCACCAGCATTGATACCCAAAGACCCTGCGATCCTGCTGAGCTTCGTGAATATGAAGCTGCGGGACAGCTACAGCAGCCTGGATGACCTGTGTGCGGATCTGGATGTGGATCCCGCCGCTATTTCCGCGGCGCTTTCTGCACTGGATTATCACTACGATTCCGGACGCAATCAATTTGTTTGATGATTACAAATATAGATAGAAAAGGAGAATGCCTATGCTGATCGATTTTGCAGCCATGGAGGAGCAGATCATCCCCCATATGCGGGGCGGCGAGAAGGAAGCCGCCATGCGCATCTATAATGATGAGCTGGGGAAGATCATGAAGGGGCGTCTGATCCCCGGTGCGTCCATCGGCCTGCACACCCACGAGACTAACAGTGAGATCATCTATGTGCTGGAGGGCCAGGGCAAGGTCCTGTACGATGGGGCGTATGAAACCCTGTCTGCTGGAAGCTGCCATTACTGCCCCAAGGGCCACGCTCACAGCCTCATCAACGACAGCACCGCAGACCTGGTGTTCTTTGCGGTGGTGCCGGAGCAGTGATCACCTGAGGAAAGGAGAACGATAGTATGAGCGACTGCCTGTTCTGCAAGATCATTGCCGGGGAGATCCCCAGCAACAAGGTCTACGAGGATGACCTGTGCTACGCTTTTTATGACATCGCCCCCCAGGCACCTACCCACTTCCTGGTGGTGCCCAAGGCCCATATTCAGTCGGTCAGTGCGGTGACGGAGGAGAATGCCCATATTGTGGGGCATATCTTCGCAGTGATCGCCAAGCTGGCGGAGGAGCTGGGATTTGCGGGCCCCGGCTATCGGGTGGTCTCCAATATCGGAGAGCAGGGCCAGCAGACCGTACCCCACCTGCATTTCCATGTGCTGGCAGGCCGGGATATGACCTGGCCTCCGGGCTGATCGGTAACTTGATAGAAAACCCAAAAGGACTGCCGCAGGGAAATTCCCTGCGGCAGTCCTTTTCTCATGTACTTCTTAGGCGGGCCGGCACCATTGGGAGCGGTCAGGCAGCCTGGGTGTTTTCCGAAGCTTAGAGTTTCTGCGGCACAAAACCCTGATCCGTTAGAACCATAGTCTCAGAAAAACCGCAGGAGCGGGCCAGCTCCTCTGCTTGGGCAAAGCCAAAGAGGATCGTATCTGTGCTGTGGCTGTCGCTGGTAATGCATACTGCCTCGCCCCGGCGGCTCAATTCCCGCAGCAGGAAGGGGGCGGGGTAGGGAAGTGTCCGGTAGCCTCTGGCCACGGCACCGGTGTTGATCTCAAAGATCAGACCCTGCCCGCACAGAGCCTCCAGCGCAGACAGTGCTGCATTCCGATAGCGGGGGTCATCTTCACTGAATAGGGCGTTGCCTTCATTGAATTTGGTCGCCAGATCAAAGTGTCCCACGATCTGACAATGGGTATGCTCTGCCACATGGGCTACCCGGCCGTAGTAGGCCTCTGCAAAGGCCAGAGGATCACCTCCGAAATATTGATCCACAGCCTCCTGGAAGATACGGAGGTTGTTGTCTACAGACAGGTGGTGCTCTCCGACCTTTACGCTATGTACGGAGCCAATGAGGTAATCATAATAGGGCCCAGGGTCGGGGGAATCAATATCCTGCTCAATCCCCAGATAGACAGCCAGGCGACCGGCGTATTTTTCCCGCAGGCGGAGTATTTCCTGACGGTAGGCTGACACATCCTCCATGGCGGTAGTCCAGCCCTCACTGTCGTATACCAGGGGGCCGTGACCCGAAAATCCCAGGGATTGACAGCCGCAGGCGAGGGCTCCCAGGATCATTTCCTCCGGTGTGTTGTGACCATCGCAAAAGGTGGTGTGGGTGTGAAGATTCTGGCGTATCATTTGGTCATTTTCTCCTGTTTTACTTTATGGTCGATCACATGGCGGGAAGCCAGTTCCTTCATCACATCTTCCACAGAAATGCCCATCTCCACCATCAGCACCATGACATGGTACATGAGGTCTGCAATTTCGTAAATGGTTTCCGCTTTGTCCTCTGCTTTTCCGGCGATAATGACCTCCGTGGACTCCTCACCCACTTTCTTGAGGATCTTGTCCAGACCCTTCTGGAAGAGGTATGTGGTGTAGGAGCCCTCCGGAAGCTGCTCTTTGCGCCCCTGGAGCAGGGCGTACAGGCCCTCCACAGAGAAGGGGTGGGGTTGATCCTCCGAGACGTATACCTGGTCGTTAAAGCAGGAGTCGGTACCCAGATGGCAGGCAGGTCCCTCCTTGTTCACCGTGATGACCAGAGCGTCCCGGTCACAGTCTGCGGTGATGTCCACGATATGCTGGACGTTGCCGCTGGTTTCGCCTTTGCGCCAGAGTTCCTGCCGGGAACGGGACCAGAAGCAGGTGCGGCCCTCCTCCATGCTGATTGCCAGACTCTCCCGATTCATATAAGCCAACGTCAGTACTTTCTTGGTGCTGGCGTCCACCACAATGGCGGGGATCAGGCCATGGTGGTTGAATTTCAGTTGGTCGATATTGAGCATATCGCTATTCCTCCTGGATCGTAGGATGATGAATTAAGATAAAATGGGAATCCGTTTCCGTGATAGGGGTGAACCCCAGATGCTGGTACAGCTGATAGGCACCGGTGTTTCCACGGAAGCAGCCGATCAATACCGGCTGATCTGCGTGGCGAAGAATATGGCGCAGGATCTCTGAGCCGATCCCTTGCCCCTGGAAGGGGGGAAGAAGGTGGATTTCCGCCACATTGAGAAAATCAGCCCCCTTCTGCAGCTGGAGAAACCCAGCGTCGGTACCGTCCACCGTGATGACAGAAAACTCCTGTATCTTTTGAAACTCCTGGGAAAATTCTTTGCGCTGAAAGTCCTCGTCCCAGCCCCACAGCAAGGAGATGTAGCTGAAGTTGGAAGTTTTTTTCACCTGGTAGAGAAACTCCTGATCTTCCGTTGCCGCAGGGCGCAGCTTCCATGCCATCATCGGTTACCTCCGGGAATCTTCGGCCCGGCATGCTGCCGCCTCACCTATCTGGGGAGAAAGCCGCATGTTGATGCCGTCGGCAGAGAGCTGCTGCTTGAGGTTGGGAATAGAGACCTCGCCGAAGTGGAAGATGGAGGCGGCAAGGCCTGCATCCACCTTGGGGAGGGTATGGAACAGGGTCTTGAAGTGGTCCACACAGCCTGCGCCGCCGGAGGCGATCACCGGCACGTCCACTGCGTCACACACGGCGGCAAGCATCTCCAGGTCAAAACCCTGCTTCACGCCGTCGGTGTCGATGCTGTTGAGAACGATCTCCCCGGCACCGCTGCGAACGCCATTTTTGATCCACTCTATGGCGTCAAGGCCGGTGTCCTCCCGGCCGCCCTTGGCAAACACCCGGAAGTGGCCATCCACCCGTTTGGCGTCCACAGAGAGGACTACGCACTGGTCGCCGTACTTCCGGGCAGCGCTGGCGATGAGGGAGGGGTCCCGGATGGCACCGGAGTTGACGCTCACTTTGTCGGCACCGCATTTGAGCACCCGATCAAAGTCATCAACTGTGTTGATCCCGCCTCCCACGGTCAGAGGGATAAATATGGTGGAAGCCACCTCTGTCAAAATGTCGGTAAACAGGGCCCTGCCCTCGGCGGAGGCGGTGATATCATAGAACACCAGCTCATCGGCGCCGCAGTCGCTGTAGAATTTTGCCAGTTTCACCGGGCTGGACACATCCGCCAGCCCCAGAAAGTTGACCCCTTTCACCACGCGGCCGTCCTTTACATCCAGGCAGGGAATGATGCGCTTGGTGATCATGGTGCCACCTCCTGTTCGCCAGCGTCCGCTACTGCCCGGGAAAGGTCAATCTTCCCGGCGTACCAGGCCTTGCCGATGATGGCGGCATACAGTCCCATGTCCCGGAGGGTACGGATATCCTGGTTGCCGGAGACGCCGCCGGAGGCGGTAATGGAACAGGATACCGCATTTTGCAGCTCTGCCAGCCGACCACAAGAGGGGCCAGAAAGCATTCCATCCGTATCAATATCTGTAAATATAATATACTTTACACCAAAGGATTCCATTTTTCTGGCGAAGTCGATATAGTTGAGGCCGGCGTTTTTCGTCCACCCGGCGGTGCGGACCTGGCCCTCCTTGGCGTCGATACCCACAGCAATGCGCTGAGGCCCATACTGCAGGATAGCGGCCCGTACAAAGTCGGGGTCGCTGACGGCGGCAGAGCCGATGACGGCACGCCAGACCCCCAGAGAAAAAATATCCTCCAGGTCTGCCATGGAGCGGATGCCACCGCCCAGCTCTACTTTCAGCCCGGTCTCTGCCACCGCCCGGACCATGGCGCCATTTTCCCGGATGCCGTTTTTGGCGCCGTCCAGATCCACCATATGGATGTGACGAGCTCCGGCGGCACGAAAAGCCTTGGCGGTAGTTACCGGATCATCAGCCACCTGATGGACTGTTGCAAAATCACCTTTGTAAAGGCGAACAACTTTACTATCTTTTAGGTCGATGGCCGGAAAAATCAGCATACAGCACCCACCTTTCCCTCGCAGAATGCCCGCAAAATGTTGAGCCCCACTGCTCCGCTCTTCTCCGGATGGAACTGGACACCCATCACATTGTCACGGGCTACCGCAGCGGTAAGCTCCGGGCCGTACTCCGCAGTGGCGATGACACTGCTAGTGCAGTTGGCCCCGTAGTAGGAATGGACAAAGTACACGCAGTCGCCTTCTCTGATCTGGGAAAACAGAGGGTGGACCGAGCGGTCCTTAGGGAAGTGGAGGGCATTCCAGCCAATGTGGGGGACCTTGTAGCCGGCAGGGATCACATCCCGAATGGGGGCTACTGTGCCGGGAATCAGTCCCAGACCGGGGTGGCGGCCATATTCCAGGCTTTTCTCAAACAACAGCTGCATCCCCAGGCAAATGCCCAGCAGAGGCTTGCCTGACTGTGCCTCCTGGCAGACCACTTTGTCCAGTCCGGTGCTTCGCAGCAGGGCCGCGGCATCGGCAAAGGCACCTACTCCGGGGAGGATCAGCTTGTCTGCTGCACGGATGACGGCGCTGTCGCCGGTGACTACCGCCTGGGCCCCCACAGCTGCCAGGGAGCTGCGCAGGGAAAAGAGGTTCCCCACGCCATAGTCGATAATAGCGATCATCTTACAGTACCCCCTTGGTGGAGGGAATCTCCCCGGCGCAGGAGGGGTCAATAGCCACTGCCTGCCGCAGGGAGCGGGCCAGGCTTTTGAATGTACCTTCAATGATGTGGTGGCTGTTTTTCCCGGCCATCTGTCGGACATGGAGGGTAATGTTGGACCTGCGGACAAAAGCCAGCAGGAATTCCTCCGTCAGCTCCGTGTCAAAGGTCCCTACCTTCTCTGTGGGAATGTCCAGATCATAGCACAGCATGCCCCGGCCGGATAGGTCCACGGCTGTCAGGATTAAAGCTTCGTCCATGGGAAGGATAACGCTGCCGTATCGGGTGACGCCCCGCAGGTCCCCCAGAGCCTGGGCAAAAGCATCTCCCAGGCAGATGCCGATATCCTCCACCGTGTGGTGGTCATCTACCCATGTGTCGCCTTTGCAGGTCACTGTCAGGTCGAAGCGTCCGTGTTTGGCAAACAATGTGAGCATATGGTCCAGGAAGCCACATCCTGTGGAGACAGAAGAAACGCCCGTTCCATCCAGGTTTATGGCCAGAGAGATATCAGTTTCTCCGGTTTTGCGCGTTAGATCCGCACTACGCATCGGCTCACACCTCCTTTAAAATCTCACGGATACGATCCAGGAAAATGTCCATCTGCTCCCGGGAACCAATGGTAATACGGACATAGTCTGCGATCTCCGGCTTGTCCCAGTGGCGCACCAGGACGCCTTTTGCCTTCAACTTGCTATAAAGTTCTTTTCCTTTAATAGATTTGCAGCGACTAAAAATAAAGTTTGCCACACTGGGAATCGTCTCAAAACCCAGTTCATCCAGAGCGGCCACGGTGTATTCCCGGTTTTCCGCGATGATGCGGCAATTGCGGACATAGTAGTCGTTGCTGTCCACCGCTGCCTCTGCGGCTACCAGGGTCAGCCGGTTGATGTTGTAAGGATTGGTGGAGTATTTGATTTTCTCCAGGTCAGCAATCAGCTGAGAATTTCCCAGGGCAAAGCCCAGACGTCCGCCAGCCATGGACCGGGACTTGGAAAAAGTCTGGCACACCAGGAGGTTTTCATACCGGGGAATCAGGCTCCGGCAGCTCTCACCGCCAAAGTCCACATACGCCTCATCAATGAGCACCACATGGTCCGGATTGGAAGCGGCAATCTTCTCCACATCGGCGGGGGAGATGGCCCGGCCGGTGGGGGCGTTGGGGTTGGCGATAACAATGTTCCTGCAAAGGCCGCAGTAGTCCTCCGGCTCCAGCCGGAAGTTCTCCCGCAGGGGGATCTCCGTATAAGGCAGCCGGTAGAGGTTGGCATAGACAGGGTAGAAGCCATAGCTGATGGCGGGGAAGGCCACCGGCCTGCTCTCATCACAGAAGGCCATGAAGGAGAAATTCAGAATGTCGTCGGAGCCGTTGGAGATAAAGACGTTTTCCGGGGCCAGGCCATAAAGGGCGGCCAGTTTCTCTTTGAGCCTGCGGCCGGTGGGGTCGGGGTAGAGGTTGAGCTTTTCCACCTGAGCGGCATTGACCGCGGCGATGACTTCCGGAGAGGGAGGGAAGGGGGACTCATTGGTGTTGAGCTTTACATACTGCATGTCCTGAGGCTGCTCGCCGGGGGTGTAGGCCTCCAGGGCGGCAAAGCGCTGGCTGAGAAAACGGCTCACTGGTCCTCACCTTCTTTCGTAAAACGTACCAGGACGCTGCGGGCGTGGGCCTCCAGGCCCTCCTGCCGGGCAAAGGCGGCGATCTTGTCGCTGACGGCAGAGAGAGCGTCTCCGGTGTAGTAGGTAAACTGGGATTTTTTCACGAAGTCGTCCACGGACAGGGGACTGGAAAAGCGGGCGGTACCGCTGGTGGGCAGGGTGTGGTTGGGGCCGGCAAAGTAGTCCCCTAGGGCCTCCGGGCAGTGACGTCCCAGGAAGATGGAGCCTGCGTTGCGGATCTTGTCCAAGTAATCGAAGGGGTTGTCCACACACAGCTCCAGGTGCTCCGGAGCGATCTCGTTGGTAATGTCGATGGCCTGCAGCAGATCGTCCGCCACGATGATCTTCCCGCAGCGGTCGATGGATTCCCTGGCTATGTCTGCCCGGGGCAGCAGGGGGATCTGCCGCTCCAGCTCGTTGCTGACCGCCTGGGCAAACGCAGCGGAGTCTGTGACCAGGACAGCGCTGGCCATCCGGTCGTGCTCCGCCTGGCTGAGCATATCCGCTGCCACATGTCTGGGATTGGAGGCCCCGTCTGCCAGTACCAGGATCTCACTGGGCCCGGCAATCATGTCGATGGCCACCCGACCGAATACCTGACGCTTGGCCTCCGCCACAAAGGCGTTGCCCGGCCCTACGATCTTGTCAACCCGTGGGATGGATTCCGTGCCGTAGGCCAAAGCGGCCACGGCCTGGGCGCCGCCGCAGCGGAACACCCGGTCCACCCCGGCGATTCGGGCTGCCGCCAGAATGACAGGGTTCACATCGCCGTTGCAGGTGGGAGGAGAGACCATGATGATCTCCCGGCAGCCTGCGATCTTGGCGGGGATGCAGTTCATCAGAACAGAGGAGGGATAGGCGGCGGTGCCGCCGGGGATGTACAGGCCTACCCGCTCGATGGGGGTGACCTTCTGGCCCAGGATGACTCCGTCCTTTTCACTGATGACAAAGCTATTGCGGACTTGACGGCGGTGGAAGTCGCGGATATTTTCTGCCGCCTCCTCCAGAATGGTACGGAAATCGGGAGCAAGGTCCGCGACGGCCTGGTCCAGCACCTGGCCGGGGACTTCCAGATGGGTGAGCTGAGCGCCGTCAAACTGCTGGGCGTAGTGCAAGAGAGCATCATCGCCATGGCGGCGGACCTCTTCAATAATAGCGGACACAGTGCCCGTCACATCCCGCCGACCTTCAGGTCTGGCAAAGACCTGGGCGGGAGATACCTGATTGAATGGATAAATGGTGATCATAGGGGATTCCTCTCTTCCCGCGGGCGAAGGACCCGCGCGTTCTCCCGGTTACCGGCTTTCCCGGCAGCGGGCCTGAATATTTTCACACAGCGTGGTGATCTGCTGATGCTTGAATTTATAGCTGACCTTGTTGGAGATGAGCCGGGCACTGATGGGGACGATGGTCTCCTTGGGCTCCAGATCGTTTTCCAAAAGTGTCTTGCCGGTTTCCACGATGTCCACGATCACGTCGCTGAGCCCCAGGATGGGAGCGATCTCAATGGAGCCGTTGAGGTGGATGATGTCGATCTCCCGGCTGAGGGAGGCGTAATACCGTCCGGCAATGTGGGGGAATTTGGTTGCCACCCGGAGGGTACGCTCCCCGCGGTCCCGGAAGTCCTTCTTGGCTGCCACGCACATCCGGCATTTGCCAAGGCCCAGATCCGCCAGCTCGTAGACGTCTGGAGCGTATTCCAGCAGGATATCCTTCCCGGCCACGCCGATGTCCGCCGCGCCCCGCTCCACATAGATCGCTACATCAGATGGCTTTACCCAGAAGTAGCGGACGCCCTTGTCCGGATTTTCAAAGATCAGCTTGCGGTTTTCCTCCTCGATGGAGGGACATTCATACCCCGCATCCCGGAACAGACGGTAGACTTTTTCGCCCAGGCGACCCTTGGGCAGGGCAATATTGATGAGATCGCTCACAGGACCTCTCCTTTCTCCATTGAGATGATCCGGCGGCAGCGGAGCCCTGGCGGTACGGAGCGTTCTGTCCGTACACTGGCCCCTTCAGCCATCAGCGCTTCTGCACGCTGTGCCACGGCGGAGGGGGCATCATCAGGGCCATACAGCAGCAGGGTATCCACATCCCACTCCGGTGTATCGGCATCCAGCCGTTCCAGCTGGTCCAGGTATACGGCAAAGCCGATGGCGCCGCCTGTTTTGCCCATGCGCCGCAGAAGATGGTCGTACTGTCCGCCGGAGAGCACGCCGCTGGCAAGGCCCGGCAGGTAGCCCCGGAAGATGACACCGTTATAGTAATTCATGTCATTGACGATGGAAAAGTCCAGGCGGAGGTTCTCTGCCAGCCCCAGGTCTGCCATCAGGCGGCACAGCTGTCTCAGCTGGGCCAGGGCCTCCTCCATCTGCTGTCCCCGGGATAGGGCAGCCAGTTGAGGCAGCACCTGCTCCGGCGGACCGTAGAGCTGGGCCAGGGTTTCTGCCTGCTGCGCCAGCTGCGGGGAAAGGCCTCTGCGGGCGCAGATGTCGTGGATGGCGGGGACGTTTTTCCGGGAGATCTCTGTCAGCAGCTCTGAGGCGGCATCTTCTTCCAGGCCATCCAGCAATCCTGCCACGAAGCCCATGTGGCTCAGGTCCAGAATGTAGGTGCTGCTGATGGCTGCCAGGCTCCGGGCGGCCAGAGCCAGAACCTCGCCCACAGCCAGGGTATCCAGCTGACCGATACACTCCAGACCGGTCTGCATGATCTCACGGTAGCCGGAACCGGGAGCGGCCCGGTATACGTTCTCATTGTAATATACCTTTTGCAGTGCTCCCATAGTGTCCCGGGTATTTTTGATAATGGACAGCGTCACGTCCGGCTTCAATGCCATCAGGCGGCCGTCGGTGTCTGTGAAGGTAAGAATGTTGTCACTGAGCAGGAATCGCTTATTGCGCACATAAAGGTCATAGGATTCAAATTTGCTCATGCGGTAGGGGAGATAGCCATGCTGATGGTACAGCTCCCGCAGTTGTTCACTGACCAGCTCATCCGGACGCTTGACAGAAAAAAGCTTCATTTTGCGATCTCCTCCTGGGCTGCCCCATCGTCACAGCTGCCAGTCAGTCGGGGCAGTACGGTCCGATATCCGCCGGTCCCATAGATATAGCAGCGGTTGACACGGCTGATGGTGGCGCTGCTGGCGCCGGTGATCTCAGCGATCTGGCTGTAGACCATCTGCTGGCTGAGAAGCTGGGCTACCAGAAGCCGCTGGCCGCAGTCCTGGATCTCCTTACCGGTCATCACATCCTCCAGAAAAGCCCGACATTCCTCCTCATTTTTTAAAGAGAGGATCGCCTCTATCAGAAGAGCCGCCCCCTTGGTGTGGAACATGTCCATACTTCCGTCTCCTTTCCTGACGCTTTCACACTTTAGCATGATAGTATGGTGAAAGAAAAAAGTCAAGAGAAACTTACGGTGTACATCATAATATTGGACAAAGCATGTAAAGTTTTTCCGGCAATTTCCACAAAGTTTGTCAGTTTTGTAACAGGTGTGCGGAGTTTCGACAGGATTTTTCGGGCAGATTCGACAGAAAATATGGACAAACCGGTGATTAGTCATGTATAATAAATCCAGAGGAGGAACGATATACATTTTCGCCGCCCCACGGCGGCCGACACATGGAAATGGAAAGGGAGATGCATATGAACGACCAACAGAGCAGTATTTATAAGCACTCAATGAAGCTGGAACGCCGAACGGCATCGCTCTATGTCCAGAACACGGGCTGTCAGCAGTGTGCCCCCAGTTACGGCTGGGGTCCCGGCGTCCGCAATCACTTCCTGCTCCACTATATCATAGGCGGGAAGGGGACGTTCATCTGCCGTGACAAGCGATATGAGCTGCAGGCGGGGGATGCTTTTCTGAGCTATCCCAATACCACTATCCATTATTTTGCCGATGCACAGGAGCCCTGGGAGTATGTCTGGGTAGGCTTCAGCGGCCTTGATGCAGCGGGATACATGGAGCAGACGGATTTTTCTCCTGACAACCCGGTTTTCTTGGGACGTGACAGCGAACAGCTTCGACAGTTGATCACCGGGATCTATGATCACTATGGCACCTCTGTCTGGGAGGGGCTGGAGATGACGTCCCGTCTGTATGCGC
This sequence comes from uncultured Eubacteriales bacterium, assembly GCA_900549475.1. Lineage (GTDB taxonomy): Bacteria > Bacillota > Clostridia > Oscillospirales > Oscillospiraceae > Pelethomonas. The sequence continues at coordinate 256,253 of UROF01000001.1, read as the reverse complement.
TGCTGGCCTTTCTGATCCGTACCTCCCAGCGGCGGCAGGATCAGCGCCGGGAGGTACTGGACTGTGCCCGTCTGGCAGCAGATTATATCATCACCCATTACGAAGAGCCCATCACTGTGGAAGGCCTGGCGGCCTATGCTTCCGTCAGCCACAGCAGTCTCTACCGCCGGTTTGTCAAGCGCTTCCAGATGTCTCCCAAGCGCTTCCTTCTGGAGTACCGTATCGAGCGGGCCTGCGCTCTTCTGGCCACGACCAACTGTTCCATCCAGGAGATATCCAACTCTGTGGGTTTTGAAGACCCCTTCTATTTTTCCAGGGCATTTAAAGAGATCAAGGGGGTGTCTCCCCGCCAGTATGCCAATAACCTCCGCAGGGAAGCAGAGGAGAGCCGGTAGGCGGGAAAGAGACACAGACAAAAATTCCCCTATAATGATTAAAATATCCATGTTCTGCCCGCGCTGCTGACAGTATAATAAAAATAATATCTGCCCCATTATCGCGGGCTTTTTTGGAGGAAACCATGAGTTACCATTTTTCTCCTGCTACAGACTCTGACAAGCTGCATCAGGCGCTGATCGGTCTCTATGGTCAGCAGGACGCAGCAGACCAGGCTGTGCGCTATCAGAAGGCTCTGGCCGGTCTGGAAGCGGCTTTTGGTCCTTTTGAGCAGGCAGCCCTGTTTTCTGCCCCCGGCCGCACGGAGATCGGCGGCAACCACACGGATCATCAGCGGGGCCGTGTACTGGCCGGCAGTGTGAACCTGGATGTGATCGCTGCGGTGGCGCCCAGCGGCGACCGTGTGATCCGCATCCAGAGTGAAGGATTCCCCATGGATGTGGTGGATCTGGATGATCTCTCCATCCACGAGGAGGAGCGAAACAGCTCTGCCGCTATCATCCGGGGCATTGCGGCCTGGTTTGCCCAGCACGGCTGTGAGATCCAGGGCTTTAATGCCTATACCACGTCCAACGTCCTGAAAGGCAGCGGCCTCAGTTCAAGCGCCGCCTTTGAGGTTCTGGTGGGCAATATCATCAACAGCCTCTTCAATGAGGACAAATGCGATGCGGTGCGTCTGGCTCAGATCGGCCAGTATGCAGAAAATGTCTATTTTGGAAAGCCCAGCGGCCTTCTCGATCAGATGGCTTCCTCTGTGGGCGGTATGGTCACTATTGACTTCCAGGACAATGCCAATCCCATTGTGGAGCGGGTAGACTTTGACTTTGCTGCCTCCGGCCACGCCCTGTGCATCATCGACAGCGGCGCTGACCATGCGGACCTTACCGACGAGTATGCCGCTGTGACCCGGGAGCTGAAGGATGTCTGTGCTCACTTTGGCAAGAGCGTCCTGCGGGAGATCCCGGAGGAGGACTTCTATGCTGCTCTGCCTGCTCTCCGGCTGAAGGCGGGGGATCGGGCTGTCCTGCGGGCTATCCATGTCTATAATGATAACCGTCGGGTAGCCGGTCAGGTGGAGGCTCTGCGGAAAGGTGATTTTGACGCCTTCCTGGCTCTGATCACAGAGTCCGGCCTCTCCAGCTGGCGTATGCTGCAAAATGTGGTACCGGCAGGATATACCCACCACCAGGAAGTGGCGGTGGCGCTGGCTCTGTGTGAGCGTCTGCTGGGCGGGAGGGGTGCATGCCGTGTCCACGGCGGTGGTTTTGCCGGCACCATCCAGGCGTTTGTGCCTCTGGATCTGCTGGAGCAATTCCGGGCTGGAATGGACCGGGTCCTGGGTGCCGGTGCCTGCCATGTACTGACCATCCGGCCGGTTGGCGGCGTACGCCTGGTGTAAAAAGAGGAGGCTGCAAAAGATGATTGACCATGCAATTGCCGCTCTGGCGGACTACGGCGTCCGCACAGGGCTGATCGAACCTGCTGACCGGGTGTGGGCGGTGAACCGTCTGCTGGAGGTCATGGGGCTGAATGACTACCAGGAGCCGGAGGAGAGTATCGGGGAGGAGCCTTTGGAGAACATTCTCAAGGTCCTTCTGGATGACGCGGTGGCCCGGGGAGTGATCCAGGACGATGTGACCAACCGGGATTTGTTTGACACCAAACTGATGGGTGTGCTGACGCCTCGCCCCTCTCAGGTGCAGGAGCATTTTCACAACCTGTATTCTCAGAGCCCCTGGATGGCTACCGAGTGGTACTACCGCTTCAGCCAGGATACGGATTATATCCGGCGCTACCGTATTGCCAAAGATGTAAAGTGGATCACCTCTACAGAGTATGGTGATCTGGACATCACCATCAATCTCTCTAAGCCGGAGAAGGACCCCAGAGCTATCGCCGCGGCCAAGGCCGCGCCTCAGAGCGGCTATCCCAAGTGCCAGCTTTGCCGGGAGAATGAAGGGTATGCGGGCCGGATGAACCATCCTGCCCGGCAGAACCATCGGATCATCCCTGTCACCATTGATGGGCGGGACTGGTTCTTGCAGTATTCTCCCTATGTCTACTACAATGAGCATTGCATCGTATTCAACAGCTGCCATACGCCCATGAAGATCGAGCGGGCCACTTTCCGCAAGCTGCTGGACTTTGTAAAGCTGTTTCCCCACTATTTCGTGGGTTCCAATGCCGATCTGCCCATCGTGGGCGGCTCTATCCTCAGCCATGACCACTTCCAGGGCGGCCACTACAGCTTTGCCATGGAGAAGGCCCCTGTGGAGCGGGCAGTGAGCTTCCCCGGCTTCGAGGATGTGGAGGCGGGCATCGTCAAGTGGCCTATGTCCGTGATCCGGCTGCGCAGCGGTGATGATAACCGGCTGGTGGAGCTGGCAGACCATATCCTTACCGCTTGGCGGGGCTACTCAGATCCTGACGCCTTTGTGTTTGCTGAGACAGACGGCGAGCCTCACAATACCATCACGCCCATTGCTCGGATGCGGGATGGCAAGTTTGAGCTGGATCTGGTGCTGCGCAACAACATCACCACGGAGGAGCATCCCATGGGGGTCTATCATCCCCACAAGGAGCTCCACCACATCAAGAAGGAAAATATCGGCCTCATTGAGGTCATGGGCCTTGCGGTGCTGCCTGCCCGGCTGAAGGGTGAAATGGCTAAGCTGGCCCAGGTGCTTGCCGAGGGTGGTGATCCTGCTGCTGATCCGGATCTGGAGAAGCATGCGGAGTGGGCCCGGGAACTGTGCACGCGGTATACGTTTACCAAGGAGAATGCCGATGAGATCCTCCGTCAGGAGGTGGGCGCGGTGTTTGCCAAGGTCCTGGAGCACGCTGGCGTGTACAAGTGTGACCAGCAGGGGAGAGAGGCTTTCCTGCGGTTTATCGGGAGCGTCAAATAAAACTGGACAAGCAGACCAAAGCCCCCTGCCGGAAATTCCGGCAGGGGGCCTTTTTAATGAGAAAAGTGGAAGCAGGAAAATGAAGCTGAATGAAAAGGAAGATCCCCGCACCATACGGTACGGGGATCGCGTTTGACCATATGTTAGACAGCTCTGGTAACTTTACCGGAACGCAGACACCGGGTACAAACGTACACATGGCGAGGGGTACCATCGACGATTGCCTTCACACGCTTGACATTGGGCTTCCACGTCCGGTTGGAACGCCTGTGGGAGTGGGACACCTTGATGCCAAAGGTAACACCCTTGTCACAGAATTGACACTTAGCCATCCGTTGCACCTCCTTGCTGTTCTAAATAAAACATGTGCCAAAAGCACCGACTGATATAATAGCAGAGTTTAACAGGAAATGCAAGTACAAATTGAAAAAACTCCAAAACTTTTTGTGCTCTTGTCAAGGCAGGGTATTTATACTATAATATTCCCATCAAAATTTCCCCTGCACGCGGGTTTTTGAGAGGGAGGAAGCCTATGATCAAGCAGGATGAAATGAAGGGCGGCGTGAAGCTTCCGGAGCTGGTGGAACAGCTGGGTATGGCCGTTCTGAATAAAGGAAAAGATTACGAGAACGCGTTGGTGGGTATCCGCGATGTCAACCGGCCTGGTCTTCAGCTGGTGGGCTTTTTTGACTACTTTGATGAGCGGCGCCTGCAGGTCATCGGCATGGCGGAGACAAAAATGCTGGAGAGCATGACTCCGGAGCAGCGCATGGAGAGTTTTTCCCACCTCTTTGAGTATGATATCCCGGCGCTGGTGGTTTCCCGTGATCTGGATGTATATCCGGAGTGCCTGTCCATGGCGAGAAAGCACCAGCGGACCCTTCTCCATACGGCAGACACCACCGTGGTCTTTACTACCCGGGTCATTGAGTATCTCAGCCGTCGTCTTGCCCCCACCATCACACGCCACGGCGTGCTGCTGGATATTTATGGCGAGGGCGTGATGATCATCGGCGACAGCGGCATCGGCAAGAGCGAAACCGCTATTGAGCTGGTGAAGCGTGGCCATCGTTTGGTGGCGGACGATGCGGTGGACATCCGTCTGGTATCCGACCGTCTGCTGGGAAAGGCGCCGGAGCTGATCCGGCACTATATCGAGCTTCGCGGCATCGGCGTTATCGATCTGCAGCAGCTGTTTGGAATGAGCGCTGTCAAATTGGAATCCCAGATCGATCTGGTGGTGGAGCTGGAGCGCTGGCAGGAGGATAAATTTTATGACCGCTTCGGCTTGGATGAGCAGACAGTAGACATCCTGGGGATCAAGCTGCCTATCGTGACCATTCCGGTCCAGCCGGGACGGAACCTGGCGGTGATCGTCGAGGTGGCAGCTATGAACAACCGTGCCAAGAAGTATGGCTTCAATGCCGCAGCAAAGCTGGCGGAGGAGCTGGAGCGCCATGTCCAGGGCGGTTGATGGATACTGCTGAGAATGTTGAGGTAAGGTGGGAATACTATGTACTATGTAGGAATTGATATTGGCGGGACCAATCTGAAGGCCGGCCTGGTGGATGAGAAGTATCAGCTAGTGGCTACGAAAAAAATGCCTCTGCATTTCGTGTCTATGGAACAGATGGGGGATACCTTGGCTGGGATGGCGCTGGATCTGTTGGAGGAAAACCACATCTCCAGAGATCAGGTGGCGTCGGTGGGTATGGGATTTCCCGGCTCCGTAGACAACAAGCAGGGCGTCGTTATCAAGACGGTCAATATTCCCATCCGGTTTATGCCGGTGGGAGAGATGTTCCATCGCCGCTGGGATGTGCCGGTTTATCTGGGGAATGACGCGGACTGCGCCGCCCTGGGGGAGTATTATCACTACGGAGAGCGGCTGGAGAGCCTGATCCTGGTGACGCTGGGTACCGGTATCGGTACCGGGATCATTATGGATGGAAAGATCCAGGCGGGCTTTAATGGCTTCGGCGGCGAGGGAGGACATATCGTTATCGTCCACGGTGGAGAGCAGTGCACCTGCGGCCGGAAGGGCTGCTGGGAACGGTATGCCTCTGCCAGCGCCTTGGTCCGTCAGACCAGAGCGGCTATGGAGGCCCACCCCAATTCCGCCATGTGGCAGATGACCGGCGGTGATCTGGAGCAGGTGGATGGCCGGACGGCTTTTGCAGCTATGCGCGCTGGTGATGCCGTGGCCAAGGCGGTAGTGGATCAGTATCTGGATTACCTTGCTGAAGGCCTTGCCAATTTTATCAATATCTTCCAGCCGGAAGTCATTGCCCTGGGCGGCGGCGTCAGCCATGAGCGGGATGAGGATCTGTTGGTTCCGCTGCAGTCCATGGTACTGGATATGTGCTTTGGCCAGGAGGCCCAGCGCCATACCAAACTGGTAAAAGCCAAGCTGGGCAACGACGCCGGTATTATCGGCGCGGCCCTTTTGGGCGTTTCCCAGTAAATAATTTTGTAAAGTAAGGAGACTTTTCATGCCCTGGTATGAGAGCTTTGATAGCCTGATCGCCCGGAATCTGCCGACCCTTTTGGTCAAAAAGGATGAGCCTATGGCCGGCCATACCACCTTCCGCATCGGCGGCCCGGCCCGGCGGATGGCGTTTCCCGCCTCGCCGGAGGAGCTGTCCGCTCTTTTGGAACTGGCGAAAGGGGAAGGCTGGCCCTGGATGGCGGCCGGCAATGGCTCCGATCTGCTGGTATGTGACGAGGGCCTGGATTTGCTGGTCATTGCCACCGGACGTATGGATCAAATAGAGCGGACGGGAGAAACCACGATCCGGGCCTGGGCCGGGGTTTCCCTGGCCAAGCTGGCGGTATTCGCCATGGAGCAGGGATTGGCGGGGCTTTCTTTTGCTCACGGTATTCCTGGGAGCCTTGGCGGGGCGGTGTATATGAATGCCGGGGCGTACGGGGGAGAGATGTGCCAGGTTGTAACATCGGTGACGGCATGGCTTCCTGACAAGGGTGTCACGGAGCTGAAGGGCTCGGAGCTGGCCTTTGGGTATCGCCATAGTGCCTTCGGAGAAAATGGCGGTGTGGTGCTGTGGGCTGATATGGCTCTCACACCCGGAGACAGTGGAGAGATCCGCCGGGAGATGGAGGAGCTGATCCGCCGACGGCGGGAGAAGCAGCCTCTGGAGTATCCCAGTGCCGGCAGCACCTTCAAGCGGCCGGAGGGTCACTATGCTGCGGCCCTGATCGAGCAGTGTGGGCTTAAAGGCACTGCCGTAGGAGGGGCGATGGTCTCTCCCAAGCATGCTGGCTTTATCATCAATACCGGCGGAGCTTCCAGCGCAGATGTGCTGGCGCTCATTGAGAAGGTCCAGGCGGAGGTGCTTCGGCAAACCGGCGTAAAGCTGGAGCCGGAAGTGCGGATCTTGCGGGGACTACAGCAATAAACAGCAGCAAAGTGTGTGTTATGTGTGGGATGGTTCAGCAAAAAAAGAAAGGCGGCACCATGGAGATCCTGATCATATCCGGCCTGTCGGGCGGAGGAAAAAGTAAAGCGGCCTCCTTTTTGGAGGATATGGGCTTTTATATCGTGGACAACATGCCGGCGGGGATGATCCTGAAATTTGCGGAATTCTGTGCAGCCGGCAGCAGCCGGTATAACCGGGTTGCCCTGGTGTACGATGTCCGTACTGCCGACAGTTTCGATGATTTTCTGGATGTGCTGCACACCCTGCGCTCCAAGGAATACCAGTGCAAACTGCTCTTCCTGGAGGCGGATGTGCGCACCATCATCAAGCGCTATAAAGAGACCCGGCGTCTGCATCCTCTTCAGGAGCAGACGGGGACTTTGGAGGCAGCGGTAAACCGTGAGATCGAGATGATGGCGCCTGTGCGGGCACAGGCGGATGTGATCATCAATTCTACCACCTATTCCACTGCCAGGCTCCGGGGAGAGCTGGTGCGGCTGTTCGGCGGCGATCAGGCCAGCGGAGAGATGACGGTGAGCCTGGTGTCCTTTGGGTTCAAGCACGGTCTGCCTATGGAGGCAGACCTGGTCTTTGATGTCCGTTTTATGCCCAATCCTTTTTATATTGACGCGCTGCGAAACAGTACAGGGCTGGACAAGGAAGTCAGGGATTATGTGTTTTCCTTCAAGGAGACAGGGGAGTTTATGGACAAGCTCCGTGATCTCCTGCGTTTTGTGCTGCCGCTGTATAGGGAAGAGGGTAAGACGGTGCTGGTGGTGGCCATCGGCTGTACTGGCGGCCACCATCGCTCGGTAGCGGTGACCCATGCGCTGGCGGAGTATATTGCCTCTCTGGGTTACCGGGTAACGGAAAACCACCGGGATATGACCCGGATGTGACACACTGAGGAGCTATGACAGAACAGAATATTTATCGCGGCCCCAGCGGAAAGGGGCCACGGATCGTGGCCATCGGCGGCGGCACAGGGCTGAGCACCATGCTGCGGGGCCTGAAGCGTCATACCAATAATCTGACGGCTATCGTTACGGTAGCGGACGACGGCGGCGGCTCCGGCGTGCTGCGTCAGGAGTTGGGTATGCTGCCGCCTGGGGATATCCGAAACTGCCTGGAAGCGTTGGCCAATGTGGAGCCGCTGATGAATGAGCTGCTCCATTACCGCTTTACCGAGGGGTCTCTCCGGGGGCAGAGTTTCGGAAATCTCTTTTTGGCGGCCCTAAACGGCATATCGGACAGCTTTGACCAAGCTGTGAGCCGGATGAGCCAGGTTTTGGCCATTACCGGTACGGTGCTGCCGGTCACCACTACGGACGTCCAGCTGGAGGCTGAGTTTGAAAACGGCGCTAAGGTGCTGGGAGAGTCCAAGATCTTCTATTGTAAAAAACGGGAGGACTGCCGGATCAGAAGGGTACGGCTGATCCCGGAGCGGCCGCCTGCCCTGGAGCCTGCCATCGAGGCTATCGAGGCGGCGGATATGATTCTGCTGGGGCCGGGAAGCCTGTACACCAGCATTATTCCCAACCTGCTGGTAGATGGGATCGCCCAGGCGATCCTCCGCTCCGATGCCCTTAAAATCTATATTGCCAACGTCATGACCCAGGAGGGCGAAACGGAAGGCTATTCCAATGCTGACCATATCCGGGCTATTTTCCAGCACTCCGCTGAAGGGCTGTTTCATCTGTGCCTGGTGAACTCTGCCACCATTCCCCAGGACGTACTGGGCAGCTATGCAAAGGAGGGGGCGGAGCCTCTGCGGTTTGACAAGGCGGCTTGCGCCGCTTTGGGAGTGGAATTGGTGAGCCGCCCGGTGTCTACCGTACGGGACGGCTTGGTGCGCCATGACCCGGAACTGCTGGCGGCGGCCCTGCTGGAGCTCCACGCCCAGCGTAGCGTCCGTATCGCGGGCCTTGGCCGCTATCGCAGCGAGGCGTAACGGATTACAGATTGTTCTGTTCTTTTTCTTGGAAGAAAAAGAACCAAAAAGAACTTTTTGCGCGAAACGTTGTTTCGCTTATAAAAAAGGGGGGTGGCCTGTGAAGTGTCCGGTCTGTGGCAGGGAGATGGAGACCTGCTATCTGGAGAGCAATAGCTTTCTGTATCTGACACGGAAGCTGCACCCTATTATGGGGCCGGCTTTTGCACCCGGCGGCGACAAAATCGCCAAGCTGAATACTCGGGCGGACGGCCCTGGTATCCCTGTTCACATCTGTCAGGCTTGCCGTCAGGTGAGTTTCCGATACTGACCTATCACAAGCGAAACACAGTTTCGCGCAAAGTTTTCTTTTGCCCCTTTTCTTTTCCAAAAGAAAAGGGGGAATCTCTGCCTATAAGGGGGTAACATGCGCCGTGTCCTTTTCGGGAGAAGTAAAAAATGAGCTGTGCCGGTCTTCCATGAGCCGCAGCTGCTGTGCCCGGGCGGAGTTGTATGGCGCGCTGCTCTACTGCAACACCTTCACCGCCCAGGAGGTCCGTGTGATCACCGAGAGCGAGAGCTTTGCCCATCGCTTGCCCCTTTTGCTGGATCGGGCCTTTGGGATGGCCTTTGACCGTCTGCCCAGCGCGGACGAACAGAAGTATATCTTTCAAATTCTTGACACGGAGAAGCTGGAGCGGATCATCGATGCCTTTGGTTTTGATCCCCGGCAGAATCCGGTGCTCCACATCAACTTCGGACTTCTGGAGGAGGACTGTTGCCGCTCCGCTTTTCTGCGGGGGGTATTTCTCTCCGGCGGCAGCATCACTGACCCTGCCAAGCGCTACCATTTGGAGCTGGTCACCAGCCACGCCCAGGCCAGCCGGGAGCTGTACGCTCTGCTGGACGATATGGGGTATCATCCCAAGCAGATCGCAAGGGGCGGCTATCAGGTGACATATTTTAAGAACAGCGACCAGATCGAGGATCTGCTTACCGCCATGGGCGCACCCCTCTCCGCCATGGAGCTGATGAATGCCCGGGCCGAAAAGGAACTGCGCAACGGGGTGAACCGCCGGGTAAACTGTGAGGCAGCCAACCTGGATAAGGCGGTGGATGCCGCCCAGGAGCAGCTGGAGGCCATCCGGCGCCTTTATGAGCTGGACCGGGTGGAGAGCCTTCCGTCCCAGCTGAAGGAGACTATCATCCTGCGGGAAACCTACCCGGAACTGACCCTCAGCCAGCTGGCGGAGGAGTTTGATCCGCCCATTACCAAGAGCTGTCTGAACCACAGGCTCCGCAAGCTGATTGCCCTGAGCCGTTCATAAAGAGACAGAGAGAGGACAAACCATGAACGAAAAAAAGATCGACCGGGCCGCCTTGGCCAACGAATACCATGACAGAGGATACAGCTGTGCCCAGGCGGTGGCCTGTGCCTTTTGTGATATGCTGCCCTATACGCCGGAAACGTTAGCTCCGATCCTGGGCTGCTTTGGCGGAGGGTTCCGCAGCGGAGAGATCTGCGGCGTTGTCAGCGGGGCTGCTGTGGTGCTGGGCCTTCGCTGGCCCCACAGTACTGCTGATGATATGGCTGCCAAGGAACTGGCCGCCGAGAAAATGCGGGAATTCCAGCGGCGGTTTCTGGAGCGGTTTCCGGCTGTCCGCTGTGCCGACATCAAGGAACAGCCTGCTGCTCCGGAGAAATCTCCTGCTGCGGTTCGGCTGGGCCTGCAGAAGCCCTGCCCTGTCTATATCGTGGCAGCGGTGGAGATTTTAGAGGAGATGCTGGCGGAAAACTGAGGGGAAAAGGAGGACACCAAATGGACAACACAAACGAACCCATGAGTTGTCATAAGGCGCTGAAAATAGTTAACGGCCTCTTTTATGGCGGTCTGGGACTGCTGCTGCTGGCCTGGGTTGCCTCATCTTTGTCAAGAGGAAATACAGTCCCCGTTCCAGCTGTTGTATTGTGCATATTGGGAATCGTGGGCCTTGTTTCCGGCTTTGTGCTGGCCTATGCCCGGCTGCGCTGTCCCCATTGCGACGCCTCGTTGATACAGAGGGGACGACTCACCTTCGAAGTGCCTAACTTTTGCCCTGCGTGCGGGAAGCCGCTGGAATAAGATTGCTTTTCATCAAGTGGCCCCACCTGTATTACCACCAGAAAGGAAACGCCTATGTCCTTTGTTCACCTCCATGTCCATACAGAATACAGCCTCCTGGACGGGGCCTGCCGGATCGACGGCCTGGCCAAACGGGTCAAGGAGCTGGGTCAGGACGCCGTGGCCGTCACCGACCACGGCGTCATGTACGGCGCCATCGATTTCTACCGTGCCTGCCTGAAGGAGGGGGTCAAGCCCATCATCGGCTGCGAGGTGTATGTGGCCCCCGCGGACCGTACCCGTTTTGACAAGGTCCATGAGTTCGATGCGGAAAGCCGCCATCTGGTGCTCCTCTGCCGCAACGAGGAGGGCTACCGGAACCTCAGCTACATGGTGAGCATGGCCTATCTGGAGGGCTTCTACATCAAGCCCCGGGTGGATATGGACTTGCTGCGCCAGTACAGCGGGGGCCTCATCGCCCTGTCCGCCTGCTTGGCCGGGGAGATCCCACGGTACTTGGTCAATGGCAATTACGATGCCGCTAGGGACTACGCTTTGGAGATGCGGGACATCTTTGGGGAAGATAATTTTTATCTGGAGCTTCAGGACCATGGCATCAAGGACCAGGCGGTAGTGAACCAGGGGCTGCTGCGTCTCCATGAGGAGACGGGAATCCCGCTGGTGTGCACCAACGACTGCCACTACCTGGCGCCTGCGGACGCGGAGAGCCACGACGTGCTCCTGTGTATCCAGACCGGTAAGCTGGTGGAGGACGAGAACCGGATGCGCTATGAGCCCCGGAATTTCTATGTCCGTTCCACCGAGGAGATGGAGGGCCTGTTTTCCCAGTACCCCGACGCTCTGGAGAATACCCAGCGCATTGCGGACCGCTGTGACCTCACCTTCACCTTCGGGAAATACCATCTGCCCCGATTTCAGGTGCCGGAGGGCTACACCGCCCAGACCTACATCCGGGAGCTGTGTGAGGAAGGCTTCGCCCGGCGCTATGCAAAAACCCATCCGGAGTACCACGACCAGCTGGACTATGAGCTGAATATGATCGAGAAGATGGGGTTCACCGACTATTTCCTCATCGTCTCCGACTTCGTGAATTTTGCCCGGCGGCAGGGAATTCCTGTGGGCCCTGGCCGCGGCAGCGCGGCGGGCAGCATGGTGTCCTACTGCCTCCATATCACTGACATCGACCCCATGGAGTACAGCCTCTACTTTGAGCGCTTTCTCAACCCGGAGCGGGTGAGCATGCCGGATATCGACATGGACTTCGGCGACACCCGTCGGGGCGAGGTGGTGGACTATGTCCGCCGAAAGTACGGCGACGACCATGTGGCACAGATCGTTACCTTCGGTACCATGGCTGCCCGGGGTGCCATCCGGGATGTGGGCCGGGTACTGAATATGCCTTACGCCGACGTGGACGTGGTGGCCAAGCAGGTGCCCAGCGGCCCCCAGAACCTCCACATTACCCTGGACGAGGCCCTCAGGCTCAGCAAGCCCCTCCGGGAGATGTATGAGCAGGACCCCCAGATCAAAAAGCTCATCGACACCGCCAAGGCCCTGGAGGGCATGCCACGCCACGCCTCCACCCACGCCGCGGGCGTGGTCATCACCCGGGACCCGGTGTACACCTATGTGCCTCTGGCCAAGAACGACGAGTCCGTGGTGTGTCAGTACACCATGGTGACCCTGGAGGAACTGGGCCTTTTGAAAATGGACTTTTTGGGCCTTCGCAACCTGACCATCTTGGAGGACGCGGTGCAGATGGTCCGCCAGAAGGAGCCGGACTTTTCCCTGGAAAACATCCCCGAGGATGACCAGCCGGTGTTCGAGATGCTGACCCAGGGCAAGACCTCCGGCGTGTTCCAGATGGAGTCTGCCGGTATGACCGGGGTGTGCGTGGGACTGAAACCCCAGTCCATTGAAGATCTCACCGCTATCGTGGCGCTGTACCGTCCAGGTCCTATGGAGTCCATCCCCAAGTTTATCGCCTGCAAGCACAACCCCAGCCTCATTTCTTACAAGCACCCCTCCCTGGAGCCCATCCTCTCCGTGACCTACGGCTGCATTGTCTACCAGGAGCAGGTCATCGAGATTTTCCGCCGCCTGGGAGGTTACTCCCTGGGGCAGGCGGACATGGTCCGCCGGGCCATGTCCAAGAAGAAGGTCAAAGACATCGAGCGGGAGCGGGGGGCTTTCCTCCACGGGGACCCTGAGCGGAATATCTCAGGCTGTATTGCCAACGGTATTCCCGCCGACGTGGCAGAGGCTATCTACGACGAGATTTACGACTTTGCCAACTACGCCTTCAACAAGGCCCACGCGGTGTGTTACGCCGTGGTGGCCTATCAGACCGCCTGGTTCAAGTACCACTACCCCCGGGAATACATGGCGGCCCTCCTCACCTCGGTGCTGGACAGCACCGACAAGGTATCGGAGTATATCAACGAGTGCCGCGACATGGGCATCGCCTTGCTGCCCCCGGATATCAATTGTTCCCGGGATAGCTTTACGGTAGAGGAGGGGGGCATCCGCTTCGGCCTGGTGGCCATCAAAAACATTGGCCGGGGCTTTATCCAGAACATGGTCCGGGAGCGGGAGGAGAACGGACCCTTCACCGGATTCCAGGACTTCTGCCAGCGGATGTATGATTACGACATCAACAAGCGGGCAGTGGAGAATCTCATCCGTGCGGGGGCCTTCGACTGCTTTGGTGCCTATCGCAGCCAATTGGTGGCAGTCCACGACAAGCTCCTGGATTCCATCGGCGACAGCCGCCGGCAGAACGTGGAGGGACAGCTGGACTTTTTTGGCATGTCCACCGGGGAATCCCAGCGGACGGCTGTGGAGATCACCCTGCCCAAAATCCCGGAGTACGCTCTGGATGAGCGGATGCGCCAGGAGCGGGAGGTGACAGGCCTGTACCTCTCCGGTCACCCCATGAATGCCTACCGGGAGGCCGCCCGCCAGGCCGGTGCGGTCCATATCGGTTCCATTAACGAGGACTTTGCCCAGGAAGGCGGTCCCACGGTGTACCAGGATGAGCAGCGGATCACGGTGGCGGGGATCGTCACCGCCTATAAGACCAAGTCCACCCGGGCGGGGAACCTCATGGCCTATGCCACGGTAGAGGACGACACCTCCTCCATCGAGCTTCTCTGCTTTGCCAAGGTACTGGAGCGGTGCGGCCGATTTTTGAAGGAGGGCAGTGCCGTGGTGATCCAGGGCAAACTGTCCGTCCGGGATGAAAAGCCACCCCAGATCCTCTGTGACAATGTGGTGCCCCTGGGTGGAGAGGGAACGGCTATGCCGCCCCAGGACAGTCAGCCTCAGCCCCAGACCAGGGCTGGCATCCAGGTTTTGGAGGGCAATACCCTGTGGATTCGTCTCAGCAATGCCCAGGACCCTCTGCTCCGCCATGTGAACCGGGTCATCAATATGTTCCCCGGTCAGACACCGGCACGTCTGGTGTTTGCCGACTCAGGAAAGCGGCTGGGAACCAGCTGTCTGCTGGCAAAATCCCTGGTGGATGAGCTGGTGGAGGTGCTGGGCCAGGAGAATGTGGTGATCCGCTGAGGCGCTTGCGCTGGTATAGTTCCCTGAATGTTCTGTAGGGGAAATGCGTTGAAAAGAGGACACGGCCTCTGCTATAATACAGGGTAACTGGCCTGGAGGCCGGTTACCCTGTTTTTTCAGTTTTCCGGCAGCGAGAGGAAGGAATGGAAAGCTGCCGGAGAAGTTTTTTAACGGATGATGGATATGACTGCCGCACGCGGGCCGACGACCCGGTGGGGAGGCGGAGAGGAGCTTATATGCTGCGGATATGGATGGGACCGGCCAACTCCGGCAAATCAGAAAAGGTGCTGCAGGAGATCCGGCGGCTGGGGGATACCAGCGCCCAGCTGCTGCTGGTGCCGGAGCATGCTTCCCACCAGGCGGAGGTGGATCTGTGCCGCGCCTGCGGTCCCACCGCCGCCCGTCACGGGGAAGTGCTGAGCTTCCGGCTGCTGGCCAACCGGGTGCTGTCTCTCACCGGAGGCCTGGCGGATGGCGCACTGGACGCCGGAGGCAAGCTCCTTATGATGCAGTTGGCGCTCCAGGAGGTGCTGCCACAGCTGACGGTGTACGCCCGGCCCTCCCGGAAGGCTCCCTTTCTGGGAGAGCTGGTGGCACTCTTTGATGAGCTCCAGGCTTACCGGGTGGAGCCGGAGCGGCTGGGGGAGCTGTACCCCTCCTTGGAGGGCCTCTCCGGGGAGAAGCTGCGGGATCTGGCTCTGATCTATGCCGCCTATCAGTCGCGGTTGTACCGGGAGGGAAAGGACAGGCGGGATCTGATGGCCAAGCTGGTGGATCACCTGGAGGAATCGGGCTATATTGACAATCATGATGTGTTCCTGGACGGATTTTCCTATTTTACTGCCCAGGAGGAGCAGGTGATCTCCGTCCTCCTTCGGCGGGCGAAATCCGTTACCGTTACCCTCATGGGGGAGAAGGATAGCCCGCTGGAGATCTTCCGCCAGGGGCTCCGGGCCCGGGACCGTTTGGTACGGCTGGCTCAGCGGTGCGGTGTTTCCTGTGAGATCGACTACCTCTCCGCCCCAAAGCCCGCTACGGCTTTGGCTTACCTGCCCGCCGCCTTTTTCAGCGGCGGCGGGGCTTGGGAGGGAGACTGCCAAGGGGCAGCCGTCTACCGGGCCGACACGCCTTTTACGGAGACGGAATATGTTGCTTCCCAGATCCTCTCTTTGGTTCGCTCGGGACAGTACCGCTTCCGGGATATCACCGTGGCTGCCCGGAATCTGGGGGATTATGAGGCGGTCATTGAAAGTGTTTTTGCTCGCTACGGCGTGCCGGTGTACCTTAGCCGTCGCAGCGATATCCTGGAGAAACCGGTCATTGCCCTGATCGCTGGGACCATGGACGCGGTGACTGGCGGTTATGAATACGAGGATATGTTCCGCTGGCTCAAGACCGGTCTTGCCGGACTGAGCGATGGGGAGTGCGACCTCCTGGAAAACTATGTGATCGCCTGGGATATCCACGGCTCCCAGTGGGTCCGGGAGGAGGACTGGACTGCCAACCCCGACGGCTGGCGGGAGGGCTTCACGCCGGAACAGGAGGCGGCTCTGGCGCAGATCAACGCCCTGCGCCGCCGGGTGCAGGCACCTCTGGCGGAGCTGGCTCAGGGCCTGCGGGAGGAGAAGAGTGCCGTGGGGAAGCTGCGGGTACTGTGGCGGTTCCTGGACCGGCTGGATCTGGCGGGCCAGCTGGAGGAGCGGCGGGCTTTTCTGGAGGAGCGGCAGGAGCTGCAGCTGGCAGCGGAGTACGGCCAGCTGTGGGAGCTGCTTTGCTCCGTTATGGACCAGTTTGCTGAGATTCTGGGGGATGCACCCCTGGATGCTGAGGAGTTTGCCCGGCTGTTCAAGCTGGTGCTGACCCAGTATGATGTGGGCACCATCCCTGTGTCCCTGGACCAGGTCCAGGTCACAGAAATCACCCGCAATGATCGCCATCGGGTGAAGGTGCTGTTCCTCATGGGGGCCAACGACCATGTGCTGCCCGCCGTGTCCTTTGGAAAAGGGCTTCTCTCCCGAGAGGACCGGGAGAAGCTTCTGGAACTGGGCGTGGAGCTGGCCCCCAGCGGGCCGGACCAGTTTGACGGAGAGCTGCAGAACATCTACGCCGCTCTGGCGCAGCCTACAGACCGCCTGGTCATCACCTGGCCGGTATCGGACAGCCAGGGAAATCCCCTGCGGCCCTCCTTTGTGGTAGAACGGCTGCGCTCTCTGCTGCCGGGTGCGGAGGAGCTCAGTGAGGATGGCAGCCGGAGCTACCGGCTGACGGCTCCGGTCCCGGCCCTGGAGACAGCGGGGAGCTTTCCCGGCGGGCCTCTGTGGGACTATTTTGCCGGGGATGGACGATATAATGCCGCTCTGGCTGCCATGGAACGCTCTGCGGGGATGACCCGGGGGCGGTTAAGCCCCCAGGCGGTGGAGACCCTTTACGGACGCAGCTACCGGATGTCCGCCAGCCGGATCGACCGGGTCAACGCCTGCCACTTTGCCTACTTCATGGAGTACGGCCTCCGGGCGAAAGAGCGAGTACCCGCTGGGTTTGACGCTGCCCAGGTGGGCACCTTCCTCCACTACATCCTGGAAAATGTCACCCGGGAGGTGTGCCAGCGGGGCGGCTTTGCACAGGTAGGGGAGGAGGAACTGAAAACGCTGATCGACAGCGTCATCCGGCAGTATATGGACGTGGCCATGCCCGGATTTGACAGCCGGGATGCCCGCTTCAAGTACCTGTTCCGGCGGCTGAAAAAGACGGCGGCCACCATTGTCACCAATGTGGCCGGGGAGCTGCGGGAGTCGGACTTTGTGCCTATGGCCTTCGAGCTCTCCTTCGGAGACGGCGGAGCCCTGCCTGCCATCACCATCCACGCCGGGGACGCCTCCCTCACCGTCAATGGGAAGGTGGACCGGGTGGACGGCTGGCTGAAGGATGGAAAGCTGTACCTGCGGGTAGTGGACTATAAAACCGGCAAGAAGGCCTTTGACCTCAGCGACCTGTGCCACGGTCTGGGGATCCAGATGCTGCTGTATCTGTTTGCCCTGGAGAAGGAGGGCAAGGCCCTCTTCGGCAAGGAGATCGTACCGGCGGGGGTGCTGTACCTGCCTGCCCGGGATGTGCTGGTCAGCGCTCCCCGGGATGAGGATGCGCAGCGGCTCCGGGAGACTCTGGACAAGGAGCTGCGGCGCAGCGGCATGGTACTGTCCCAGCCGGAGGTTTTGAAAGCCATGGAACACAGCGCCCTGGAGTCTCCACGGTTCCTGCCCCTGACCCTGGGGAAGGACGGCAGCATCACCAAGGGGGTGGCCACCGCCGCGGAGCTAGGCAAGCTCAGCCGTTATGTGGACAGACTCCTGGAAAAGATCGCCCGGGAGCTGAGAGCGGGCAATATCGACGCGGATCCCTGGAGCCGGGGGGAAAACGACAATGCCTGTACCTACTGTGAGTTCGCCTCCGCCTGCCACTTTATGGAGGAGGGGGCCTGTGACCGGGCCCAGCCCCTCCGGCCGGTGAAGCCGGAGGATTTCTGGCGCCATGTGGATCAGACCATCGGAGAGGAGGAGCGTTCATGAGCGTACAGCTGACACGGGAGCAGCAGGCGGTGGTGGATGACCGGGGCGGACGGCTGCTGGTGTCCGCTGCCGCGGGCAGCGGTAAGACGCGGGTCCTGGTGGACCGCCTGTTCAGCCGGGTGCTGGGGGAGGAGAAAGCCAATGTGGACGACTTCCTCATCATCACCTATACCAGGGCGGCAGCGGCGGAGCTCCGGGGCCGTATTGCCCAGGAACTGGGCAAGCGTCTGGCGGAGCGCCCCGGCGACCGCCATCTTCAGCGGCAGCTTCTCCTGGTCTACCAGGCGGATATCAAGACCATCGATGCTTTCTGTACCGCTCTTCTCCGGGAGAACGTTCATCTGCTGGACTTCGGCGAAGGCCGGGGTCTGACAGCAGATTTTCGGGTGCTGGATGAGAGCGAGGCGGATCTTCTCCGGCGGCGGGTGCTGCCCCGGGTGCTGGAGGAATTCTATACCGATATGACCCCGGGGGCGGAGCTGCTGGCAGACGCTTTCGGTTTTGGCCGGGACGACGGACGGCTGGAGGAGCTGGTACTGACCCTTCACGACAAGATCCAGAGCCACGCCTACCCGGAAAAATGGCTGGAGGAGCAGAAGAAGAGTTGGGAGGATCTCCCCAGCGACGTGGGGGAGACGGTCTATGGCCGGGAGCTGCTGGCCGCCCTGGGCCGGAAGGCCCGCCACTGGGCGGATCTGCTGCGGCGGGGTGCTGAGGAGGCAACCTGTGACGAGAAGCTTCTCAAAGGCTACGCACCCGCTTTCCTGACGGCGGCTGCGGGGCTGGAGGCCCTGGCAGCGGCAGCAGACAGCGGCTGGGATGCCGCCATGTCCTGGACATTTTCCTGGCCCAGCCTGTCCCCGGTACGCAAGTGCGAGGCGCCGGAACTGAAAGCCAAGCTTCAGAGCCAGTGGAACCGCTGCAAAAAGGAAATTAGGGAGGCGGAAGCCATTCTGGATGCCTCCGCCGCTGAGGCAGCGGAGGATCTCCGCCGCAGTGCCCCGGCTATGGAGGCGCTGCTGGATCTCTGCGCTGCCTTCGGACGGGCCTACCAGGGGGAGAAGCTCCGGCGGAACGTCACCGACTTCTCCGACCAGGAGCACGCCGCCGTGCGGCTTCTCTTGGGGGAGGACGGACAGCCCACGGAGCTCTCGGAGATCGTGTCCGGACGGTACCTGGAGGTGATGGTGGACGAGTACCAGGATACCAACCAGGTCCAAAACTGCATTTTCGAGGCGGTCTCCCAGGGGGGATGCCGTCTCTTCACCGTGGGAGACGTGAAGCAGTCCATTTACCGCTTCCGCTTGGCGGACCCCACCATATTTCTGGAGAAATATACAGAGTATCCCCCGGCGGACCAGGCGGCGAAAGGGGAACCCCGCAAGATCCTGCTGTCCAAAAACTTCCGCTCCCGGCAGCCGGTGCTGGACGCGGTCAACTTTGTGTTCGGCGCCATTATGTCCAAAGAGATGGGAGAGATGGACTACGGGGAGGAGGAGGCCCTCCACTTCGGGGCGGACTATCTGCCGGAGCGGACGGACTGCTCTGTGGAATTTCACTTGCTGGGCGTACCGCGGGCCCGTGGAGAGGAGCGGCCAGCCAGCCGCCCCCTGGAAGAGGCCCGGCTGGTGGCCCGGCAGATCCGATCCCTGCTGGAGCAGGGATATCCGGTCACGGACGAGGATACCGGAGCCCTGCGGCCCTGCCGGGCGGAGGATATGGCAGTTCTGATGCGCTCCCCAGGGCCCCGTCTGCGCCACTATTTGCGGGCCATGGCGGAGGAAGGGGTGCCCTGTGCTGTTCAGGAGAGCGAGGACTTTTTTGCCTCCATGGAGGTGGCGGTAGTCTATTCGTTCCTACAGATCCTGGACAATCCCCGGCAGGATGTGCCCCTCATCGCCGTTCTCCGTTCCCCGGTGTTCGGTTTTTCTCCGGACCGGCTGGCGGTGATCCGGGGACGCCACCCACAGGGAGACTTTTACGTCGCTCTGGAGGCCGACGAGGCAGAGGACAGCCGCTCCTTCCTGGATCAGCTGGCGCTGCTGCGGGGGGAGGCCAAGGACCTCAGCGTCCACAGCCTCCTGTGGCGGATCTTTGACCGGCTGAATATCCTGGGGATCTTCGGTGCTATGGAGGGCGGTGAGCAGCGGCGGGAGAACCTTATTACCCTCTGTGAGTACGCCCGTTCCTTTGAGCAGGCGGGGTATCGGGGCCTCTTTGCCTTTGTGTCCCAGCTGCGGCGGCTGCTGGAAAACGGTCAGCAGCCGGTGGTATCCACCGGCAGTGCCGCAAGCGGTGTGCAGATCATGAGCATCCACCGCTCCAAGGGACTGGAATTTCCCATTGTGTTCCTGACGGACCTGGACAAGGCCTTCAACCGTATGGATTTTCAGTCGCCGGTGCTGGTCCACCCCCAGCTGGGCCTCGGGCCCATGTTCATCGATCTGGACCGGCACATCCGCTACCCCACGGCGGCTCACCGGGCTGTGGGCGGACGGCTGAGCCGGGAGATGCGGGCAGAGGAGATGCGCCTCCTCTATGTAGGAATGACCCGGGCCAAGGAAAAGCTGATCATGGTGGCCTCTATGTCCTCGCCGGAGAAGAAGCTCAAGGACCTTACCGCCCTCTCCGAGCTCCCGGTACCGCCGGAGACGGTGGACGGCGCCAAATCCATGGCGGAGTGGGTGCTGCTGCCCCTGCTGCGGCGGCGGGAGGCAACATCTTTGCGGACTATGGCTGGTATGGAGGAGGGAGAGTGGGCTCTGACAGAGGACCTGCCCTGGACAGTAATGTTTCACGAGATGGGGGAGGAGTCCGATGCGCCTCCCCAGACCGAAGCATCACCGGAGACAGCGCCTGACCGGTTGGGGCCGGAGGCGGATCGGGAGGCCCTTGGCTATGTTTACCCCTGGGCTGCTGCCTGTGCCGCCCCCACCAAGCTTACTGCTACCCAGCTCAAGGGCCGGGAGAAGGATCAGGAGATCGCGGAGCATACAGTAAAGCCCTATGTGCATCGGCCCTTGGCCGCGCCCATGTTCCTCTCAGGAAAGCTGCCTTTGGCGCCGGAGGAGCGGGGAACCGCAACCCATCTGGTGATGCAGTATCTGCCTCTGGACGGGGATGTGGACGCTGTCATTGATGATCTGCTCTTTAGGCGGCTTCTGACCCAGGAGCAGGCTCAGGTGATAGACCGCCCGTCCATCCGCCGCTTTCTGGCGTCGCCGTTGGCGGAGGAACTGCGGCAGGCAGAGCGGGTGGAACGGGAATATCGCTTCAGCCTTCTGGTCCCTGCCGGGGAGTACTATCCCGGCCTGAGGGAGGATGAGGAGGTGCTTCTCCAGGGTGTAGTGGACCTATTTGCTGTAAGAGACGGTGCGGTCACCGTGGTGGACTTCAAGACCGACGGGGTGACGGAGTCCAACCTGGCGGAGCGGGTCGAGGCCTACCGTCCCCAGATCCGTGTCTACAGCCGGGCTCTGGAGCAGATCCTGGAACTGCCGGTAAAACGGCAGGTGCTGTATTTCTTCCGCACGGGACAGACAGTAGAGCTATGACGATTTTTGCGGGATTTGCCAGTTTGCTCTTGTGCTTTTCCTAAAACTTGTATATGATAGCAGAGAATGAGTATTTACCGGCGGAGGACAGGCAGAGATGACCAGGGATGTGTTGCATATTATTCAGGAGAGTATGACCGGCTTCTCCAAAGGACAGCGGCGGATCGCCGCCTATATCTTGTCGGATTACGACAAGGCGGCCTTTATGACGGCCAACAAGCTGGGGACTGTGGTGGGGGTCAGCGAGTCCACTGTAGTCCGTTTTGCGGCGGAACTTGGCTATGACGGCTATCCTGCCATGCAGAAAGCCCTTCAGGAGATCGTCCGCAGCAAGCTCACCTCCATTCAGCGTATCCGGGCCTCCAATGACCGGCTGTTTGGTTCCGATGTGGTGACTACAGTGCTGCAGACGGATATGGATAAGATCCGCTCTGCTATCGAGAGCGTGGACCGCTCCGCTTTTGAGCGCGTTGTAGATAAGCTGATAGGGGCCAGGCACATCTATATCCTGGGGGTCCGCTCCAGCTCCTTCCTGGCGGGATATCTGCACTTTTATTTCCACCTGATTTTTGATAACGTGACCCTGGTCACCAGCAACAGTGCGGGAGATATTCTGGAGAGCATCCTGCGGATCGGTCCGGGGGATGTGCTGATCGGTATCAGCTTTCCCCGTTACTCCCAGTCCACGGTAAAGGGCGTGCGGTTTGCTCACGACCGGGGGGCGGATGTGGTGGCCATTACCGACAGCTCGCTGTCACCACTGTACCCCATGGCCTCCACTTCGCTTCTGGCCAGCAGTGACATGATCTCCTTCGTGGACTCCCTGGTGGCGCCCTTCAGCTTGCTTAACGCCCTGATCGTGGCGGCAGGCCATCGGAAGGATGCAGACATTGCCCAGATCTTTGATCGTCTGGAAGGGATCTGGGATGAATATGGTGTATTTGGACAGAGCGATGAAATATGATGTGATTGTGATCGGCGGCGGCCCCGCGGGGATGATGGCGGCCATTGCCGCCGCGGAAAACGGCGCCCGGGTGTGTCTGCTGGAGCCCAACGAGCGTCTGGGTAAAAAACTGAATATTACCGGAAAAGGCCGCTGCAATGTGACCAACAACTGTGCTGCGGCAGAATTGCAGGGGAAAATGTGCTGTAATGGCAAATTCCTTTACAGCGCTTTTTCCCAGTATGATCCCAGCGATGTGATGGACTTTTTTGAGAGCCGCGGCGTGCCGCTGAAAACGGAGCGGGGGAACCGGGTGTTTCCGGTGTCAGACCGCTCCTTTGACATCAGTGCTGCCCTGGAGAAATACCTTCGGGAGCTCTCTGTAGAGTTGGTGCGGGACCGGGCGGAGGCCCTGGTGGTGGAGGACGGTGCCCTGCGGGGCGTCATCTGCGCCCATGGGCGGCGGGAAGCCCCACGGGTGATCATAGCTACCGGCGGTGTATCCTATCCCCTCACTGGCAGTACCGGGGACGGCTACCGGCTGGCCCGTTCTGTGGGGCATACTGTGACAGAACTGCGAGGCTCCCTGGTGCCTCTGTGCGCCGCCGGGGAGCTTTGTCCGCGTCTCCAGGGGCTGAGCCTTAGGAACGTGACTCTGCGGGCCTACGAGGATGACAGAAAGATATACGAGGAACTGGGGGAGATGCTGTTCACCCACTTCGGTGTCAGTGGACCTCTGGTACTGTCGGCCTCTGCCCATATGCGGCATTTTGGCCGGAAGCGGTACCGGATTGAGGTCGATCTCAAGCCTGCTTTGGATACGGCGGCTTTGGATAAGCGGCTGCTGAGTGATTTCCAGCGCAGACAGAACAGCGACTTTATCAACGCTTTGGATGAGCTGCTGCCGAAGAAACTGATCGAACCCTTTGTGGAACTGACTGGGGTGCCGCCCCGTCAGAAGGTCCACGACATTACCCGGGAACAGCGGGAACAGATTCTGAAATTGCTGAAGGCCCTGCCGGTGGAGATCACCGGCCCGCGGCCGGTAGAGGAGGCCATCGTCACTGCCGGAGGCGTGGCGGTGGGAGAGGTAAATCCCTCCACCATGGAGTCCCGGCTGCTGCCGGGGCTGTATTTTGCCGGTGAGGTCCTGGATGTGGACGCTTATACCGGTGGATTCAATTTGCAGATCGCCTGGTCTACCGGCCATCTGGCCGGGACCTCCGCGGCCCAGGCCGCCTGGTCTGACTGAGCGGGGAAGAGAGGAATCGCTATGGAAGAGACAAAGCGCTTTGCTGTTGCCATCGATGGTCCCAGCGGAGCGGGAAAGAGTACCCTGGCCCGCAGTGTGGCCCGGGAGCTGGGGGCGGTATATGTGGATACCGGCGCTATTTACCGCACCGTGGGGTATTGCGCCTGGAAGCAGGGGATCGATCCCGACGCCAAGGAGGACATCTGCGCCCTTCTGCCCCGGATCAATATTTCCATGGATTATGACACAGACGGCCTTCAGCGGATGTACCTGAATGGGGAGGATGTGACAAAGGAGATCCGTCTGCCTCAGATCTCCATGTATGCCTCCCGGGTGTCTGCCCTGCCGGAGGTGCGGGCCTTTTTGATGGATATGCAGCGGGATATGGCCCGTCGAAATAGTGTGGTGATGGACGGCCGGGACATCGGGACCGTGGTGCTGCCCCAGGCAGATGTGAAGATCTTCCTTACTGCCAGTGTGGAGGACCGGGCCCGCCGCCGCTGGGAGGAACTGAATGACCGGGGAACTCCCAAGAATTTTGATGAGCTGCTGGAAGAGATCCGGCAGCGGGATGACAACGATTCCCGCCGGGCCGCCGCGCCGCTGCGGGCAGCGGAGGATGCGGTGTATCTGGACACCACCGGCAATACCTTTGAGCGGAGCCGGGAGCAGATCCTCGAGATCATTAAGGAGCGTTTGGGCCAATGAACCGTTTTTTTCATATCGCATATCTGTTTGTTAAGCCTCTGGTCTGCCTTTTGTTTCCCCATAAGGTAGTGGGACTGGAGAATCTTCCCGAGGGAGGAGCGCTGCTGTGTGCCAACCACGCCAGCGGCTGGGACCCGGTTCTGATCGCTGTGAGCCTGCCCAATGACTCCCGTTTGTCCTTTATGGGGAAGGATTCTCTGTTCCGCATCCCATTGCTGGGGCCCATTATCCGGAAGCTGGGTGCTTTTCCGGTAAAGCGGGGAGGCAACGATCTGGTGGCCATGAAAACGGCAATGAAGGCGTTGACGGATGGACGCCGTCTGCTGGTGTTTCCGGAGGGTACCCGGGTGGAACACCAGGGGGATGCGGATGCCAAGGGCGGCGTTACGGTGATGGCCACCCGTACCGGTACGCCGATGGTGCCGATCTACTGCGGCGGAAAGCATAAGTTCCTCCGCCGTACGACTATTGTATTCGGAGAGCCCTACCGCCCGGTGATCGCCGGCCGTCGGCCCACTCCTGAGGAAAACCATCAGGCGGCGGAAGAGATCCTGGCCAGGATCTACGACTTGGCTGAGGTGGATGGATGGAAGTAATGGTGGCCAACAGCGCCGGCTTCTGCTTTGGTGTGGACCGGGCGGTGCGGATGGCGGAGGAACTGGCCTCGTCCGCAGAAAAGCCCCGGATGCTAGGCTGTGTGATACATAATGACCATGTGATGGAGGAGCTTGTTTCCCGGGGAATGGTCCAGATCGATGATCCCCATCAGGCGGAACAGGGTGACAATGTACTTCTGCGGGCCCACGGGGCTGGCCGGGCGGTGTATGAGATTCTGGAGGCCAGGGGAGCCCGGGTGGTGGACGCCACTTGCCCTAAGGTAGCCCGGGTCCATCAGATCGTTTCCCAGGCAGATGATGAGGGACGGCAGTGTGTGATGATCGGCGATCCTGACCATCCGGAGGTGCGGGGTGTGGCAGGCTGGTGCCGGAATTTGCTGGTGTTCCGGGGCGCGGAGGACGTGGAGCAATGGCTCCTTACCGCGCCGGATGCAGGGAAAACACGGTTTACAGTGGTAGCTCAGACCACCCTAATCCGGGAAGTTTGGGAAAGTTCTTTGAAAATTCTAAAAAAAGAGTGTACAAATCTGAAAATATTTGATACAATATGTAGTGCTACGCATATACGACAAACTGAGGCCGCTGAAATTGCCGCCAAAGTGGACGTTATGGTGGTGGTTGGCGATCCGAAAAGCGCCAACACGAAACACCTGACAGATATCTGCCGCCAGTATTGCCCCCGTGTTTTCCAGATCGAAAACGTGGACGGGCTTCCCAGGCAGGCCTTGTCCGGATGTTCCGTGGCTGGCCTGACGGCGGGGGCCTCCACGCCTGCGAGCATCATAAAGGAGGTCAAAAAGACGATGAGTGAAGAAAAAATCCCTGGCGAAGGCATGGAAAATTTTGCCGAAATGTTTGAACAGTATACCAATACTTTAAATACAGGAGATAAGGTAACCGGCGTGGTCACCGCCATTACCCCCACGGAAGTCCACGTGGACCTGGGCTGCAAGCAGGCCGGTTACATCCCTGTGGACCAGCTGACGGATGACCCCACCATGAAGCCCGAGGATGTGGTCAAGGTCGGCGACGAAGTGGAGCTGTTTGTGATCCGCGTCAACGATATCGAGGGTTACGCCACCCTGTCCAAGAAGCGCCTGGATGTAGCCAAGGTGTGGGAGACCATTGAGGAGGCCTGCAACACCAAGGAAGTTCTCGAGGGCGTTGTCACCGAGGAGAACAAGGGCGGTATCGTGGTATTTGTCAAGGGCGTTCGCGTCTTTGTTCCCGCTTCCCAGTCCGGCCTGCCCCGTGACGCCGCTATGAGCCAGCTGCTCAAGCAGAAGGTCTCTCTGCGCATCACCGAGGTCAACCGTGCCCGCCGCCGTGTGGTGGGTTCCATCAAGGCTGTTCAGCAGGAAGCCCGTCAGGCCGCTGCCGCCGCTGTTTGGGCCGGCATCGAGGTGGGCAAGCACTATACCGGTACGGTCAAGAGCATGACCAGCTACGGCGTGTTCGTAGACATCGGTGGTGTGGACGGTATGGTACATATCTCCGATCTGTCCTGGAGCCGCATCAAGCATCCCTCCGAAGTGGTGTCCGTGGGCGATACGCTGGATGTGTACGTCATCTCCTTCGACGCTGAGAAGAAGAAGATCTCTCTGGGCGTAAAGGATCGTTCCACCAATCCCTGGCAGGTGTTTATGGATACCTACAAGGTTGGCGATGTGGCTTCCGTTCGCATCGTGAAGCTGATGCAGTTCGGCGCCTTTGCCGAGGTCGTTCCCGGTGTGGATGGTCTGATCCACATCTCCCAGATCGCTGATCGCCGGATCGAGAAGCCCGGTGATGTCCTCAGCGAGGGCCAGGTAGTGGATGCCAAGATCACCGCTGTGGATGAGGAGAAGAAGAAGATCTCCCTGTCCATCCGTGCTCTGCTGGCTCCCGCTCCCGCCGCCGCTGACGAGGATGCGGAGTAATTCTGCAGAGGCTATCCGCGAAACAAAATAAGAACAGAAGGCAGGCAGCATATCATGCTGCCTGCCTTTTTTTCGCAGCAGGGACTGCCAGCGCTATGTCTCTTTCTGTAATTAACCTTGAAATTTTGACCAATACGGGGTACAATAAAGCAAAAGATGTGCGTTTTTAGGAAAATAGCTGCTGCTGGTGAAAATGTGTACTGGAGGGAAAGGCGGGTAGAATATGTTTTGCATAGGGGACAAGGTGGTCCACCCCATGCACGGCGCAGGGATCATTTCCGACGTCGTCCGGGAGAAAATAGCGGGGACTGTCCAGGACTACTATGTGTTTCGGATGTCTGTTGGCGGCTTGGTATTGAAGATCCCGGTCCTATCCAGCGGGACGGTAGGGCTGCGCCGGATCGTGGGGCAGGAGGAAGCGGACCGCCTGTTGGCTGCGCTGCCTGCCATGGATACGGAAATGACCAGCAATTGGAACCGCCGGTATCGGGAAAACCTCCAGCGGCTGAAAAGCGGAGATATCTATGAGGTGGCCCGAGTCATCAAAGGACTGGCTTTTCGGGACAGCCAGCAGAGCCTTTCCACCGGGGAGAGGAAGATGCTGCACACAGCAAAGCAGATTTTGATCTCAGAGATCGTTCTGGTCCTGGGACAGGACTATGAGCAGGTAGAAGGCCGTGTCAATGCGGCTATGTCTGGAGTGAAGGGTAAATGAAAAATATTTTCGGAAAACTGTTTTCCAAAGATAAGCGGGAGTATCCTGTGTGCAGTGCGGTAGTGGCTGCGGCAGGCAGTTCCCGGCGGATGGGCGGCGGGAACAAACTGCTGCTGCCGCTGGATGGAATACCTGTTTTAGTGCGGACACTGCGGGCGCTGGAGGAAGCCACCTTGGTCCGGGAGATCGTCGTGGCCTCCCGGGAAGAGGACCTGCTGGTGATCGGCGATCTTTGCAAAACCTACGGTATTTCCAAACCGGTGAAGATCGTGTGTGGAGGAGAGACCAGGGCGGCGTCTGTCCTGGCGGCCACCATGGAGTGCCGGGAGGATGCGGCCTTTATTGCAGTACACGATGGGGCAAGACCTTTAGCGACGCCGGAGCTGATCGACAATGTGATCCGATTGGCCTTTCGTACCAATGCTGCCGCGCCTGCTGTGGCAGTAAAAGATACGATCAAGGTGGTAGAGGAAAACAAGGTGGTGACCACGCCGGACCGGGATACACTGCGCTGTATACAGACCCCTCAGGTCTTTGACGCAGCTTTGCTGCGGGCGGCTCTGCAGGCTGCGGTGGCAGGGGAGATCCCCATTACGGACGACTGTTCCGCTGTGGAGAGATTAGGAAAGGAAATTTACTTGACAGAAGGCTCCTATGAAAACATTAAGATCACCACGCCGGAGGATATGGCTCTGGCGACGGCGATTCTGGAGCGGAGGGAGGAAATGCTGTGATGATGCCCCGGATCGGCTACGGCTATGATGTACACCGCCTGACAGAGGGCAGGCCCCTTGTTTTGGGAGGGGTCACCATACCCTGGGAGAGAGGCCTGCTGGGACACTCTGATGCGGATGTGCTGCTCCATGCCTTGATGGATGCGCTGCTGGGAGCTGCCGCCCTGGGAGATATCGGCCATTTGTTCCCTGATACCGATCCCAGCTATTCGGGGATCGACAGCCGCAAGCTCCTGCGGCAGGTGGCAGTCCTTCTGGAGCAGGAAGGTTATACGGTAGGGAACGTGGATGTGACATTGGTGGCCCAGCGGCCTAAGATCGCGCCCTACATACCGGCTATGCGGACGAATATCGCGGCAGACCTAGGGATTTCTGTGACAAAGGTGAGCGTCAAAGCGACCACAGAGGAGCATTTGGGCTTTACCGGCAGCGGAGAGGGCATGGCAGCCCATGCGGTAGCGCTGCTGATGGAGAAGCGGGCCTGAGAAGGCGGCATGCATCCTGCTTTCCGGAAACAATGGACTTGCATACGGTAGATACGCCCTTTCGCTGAAGCGAAGGGGCGTATTTTTCATGGATGCCCAGGATGCCGGGACACGGCATGACACCTTTGACTGCCGGTAGCATACAATACGGATAGGGGAGGCGTTGGCATTGCCATATTATCTTTTGCTCTGCCGCTCCATCACCTATGCCCAGCGTATGAACGGACTTCTGGAACGCTCCGGGATCACGGCGCCGTATTACCGCGCGCCGGCCGGCCTGACGGACCGGGGATGCAGCTACGCTGTCCGCGTAGGAACGGAATACTTTCCAGCGGCTGTCCGTATTTTGAGAGCCGGGGGACTGGCTCCCATGCGGATGTTTTATTCTGCTGGTGATGGAGCATACCGTGAGGTAACCATATAAAGGAAGGCCGGGCCGGCGGCCCGGCCTTCTCCATGGAAGCAGCAGGATGCCTGAAACAATAAGTGCTATGGTCTGTGCCAACGGGGGAAGGAACCAAATATCAGGGAGGGGCAACAATGATCTATTTTGACAGTGCGGCAACTACGCTGCAGAAGCCTGCGGCAGTGGCACAGGCGGTAGCAAAGGCCATCAACACTGTGACGACACCGGGACGGGGGGACCATCCGGCTGCCCGTCAGGCGGCAGAGCTGATGCTGAGCTGCCGCACAGAAGCAGCGGAGCTCTTTCACACTGCAGAACCGGACAGCGTCGTGTTTACCAGCAATGCGACCCATGGGTTGAATATTGCCATCAAAAGCCTGGTATCTCCCGGAGATACGGTAGTGATCTCCGGATATGAGCATAATGCAGTGACTCGTCCGCTCACCGCCATCGGCGGTGTGACGGTGCGTGTGGTCAATGGACGGCTTTTTGATCCCGCCCAGATGGTGGAGGGATTTTCTGTGGCGCTGCGGGAAAAAGTAAAGGCGGTGATCTGTACCCACGTCTCCAATGTGTATGGGTACGCCCTGCCGATCGAGGAGATCGCGCAGCTGTGCCGTCAGAGAGGTATCCCGCTGGTAGTGGATGCCTCCCAGTCTGCGGGAATCCTTCCTGTTGATGTGGAGGGATGGAAGGCGGCGTATGTGGCGATGCCGGGGCACAAAGGGCTTTATGGTCCTCAGGGGACCGGGCTTCTCCTGTGTGGGGCAGGACAGCAGCCGAAAGCGCTTCTGGAGGGCGGGACAGGCAGCTTGTCCCGTCAGCAGGATATGCCTGACTTTCTGCCCGACCGCCTAGAGGCCGGAACCCACAATGTCCATGGTGTGGCTGGCCTTCTGGAGGGACTGCGCTTTGTGAGAAAACAAGGGGTGGAAACTATCGCGCGGCGTGAGGCGGCTTTGATCGAGGCATTGAGTGCGGGAATGATGCGGCTGGGGAAATTTCGCGTATTTCATCGCCGCGGGATAGATAGCTCTGTGCTGTCAGCGGTGCCGATGGGAGTGGACCCGGAGGAGCTGGCGGCCTGGATGGCGGAAAAGGGCGTGGCGCTGCGGGCGGGGCTCCACTGTGCCCCCTTGGCGCATATGACAGGAGGAACGCTGGATACCGGAACTGTGCGATTTTCGGCCTCTGCATTCAACACTATGGCGGAAGTAGAGCAGGTGCTGCGCCTTTTAAGGTCCCGCATGGAGGGGCGAACCTGATGATCCCGGGGGAGAGAGTGAATTATGTCAACTCTCTCCCTCCAAATGTTTACGGATTAGTCAAAAATTGCGGCTGGAATTTGTTGCTTTTTCACCGAAGTTATATTAGAATAAGAGTACTTATGGAATAAACAAGATGGAGGGAAGTCATGGACGTGATTGCGAGCGTAGCGCAGAGAGCTTTGGATTTCGCCCTGTCTCTCAGCATATGGGATGTCGTGGATATCCTGGTGATCGCATACCTGGTGTACCGGCTGCTGCTGCTTGTGCGGCGGACGAATACCTCCCGGCTGCTGAAGGGCGTTTTATTCGTTTTGCTGGCGCTGTGGCTGTCCTCTGACCGCCTCCGCGCACTGAACTATTTACTGTCCCATATTGTGGATATCGGTATACTGGCCCTTCTCATCCTGTTTCAGCCTGAGATCCGACGGGTCCTGGAGCAGGTGGGCAGCAGCCGCTTCAACTTCCTGGATCTGTTTGCCAAGCCGCAGATGGACCGTCAGATACTGGAGCGGGCCATCTCTCAAACGGTACAGGCCTGCGGCGATATGAGCCGTTCCCGGACAGGCGCCCTGATCGTGTTTGAGCGGCATATTCAGCTGGATGAGGTGTTGCGCAGCGGTACGAAACTGGATGCAGAGGTATCGTCGGAGCTTCTGAAAAATATCTTCTTTGTAAAAGCGCCCATGCATGACGGCGCCCTGATTATACGGGACGGCCGTGTGTTGGGTGCCGGATGTATGCTTCCCTTGAGCCGCAATGTGAATCTGAGCCGGGATCTGGGGATGCGCCACCGGGCCGGCATCGGTATGAGTGAGAATTCGGATGCTGTGGTGGTACTGGTCAGCGAAGAAACGGGAACCATATCCGTGGCAGTAGGAGGCATGCTCAAGCGCCATCTGATGACGGAGACTTTGGAGCAGCTGCTGCGAAATGAACTGCTGCCGCCGGTAGAGAGCGATGGGGAGGAGAAAGCGAAGAAGCCGAGTCTGCGGGGACTCTTGCCGAAGATGAAAAAGGACGGTGAAAACAAAAATGAGTGAGAAGGCGAATAAGGTCGTTTACATTGCCCTGTCACTGCTGATCGCCGTTTTGTTCTGGCTGTTCGTAGACAATGAACAGGGATCAAAGATCTCTGAGACCTATTATCATGTGCCGGTTGAATTTATTGGTGCAGAGGATGTCCTGCCCAGCCGCGGACTGATGCTGCTGGATGGTGATGACATTACCATTGACATCAAGCTCAGCGGCCCGCGCCTTTTGATCTCCGGACTGGATAAAAGCGACATCCGCATTCAGGTAGATCTGACAGATATCACTGCCGCCGGGTCCTATTCCTGCCGGTATGACATCTTCTTCCCTGATGACGTGGATTCCAGTAAGATCACCCGTGAGAGGGTGTCCAAGTCCATGATCACGGTGGAGGTGGGCGAGCTGTTCACCAAGACGGTGCCGGTAGAGGTCTCTGTTACAGGAAAAGCGGAGGAAGACTATATCTACATGGCGGAGCGCCTTGTGGTCGATCCCGCTACGCTGACGGTCAGCGGGCAGGAGGACGTCGTGAAAAATGTGGCGTCTGCCCGGGTATCTTTGGATCTGACCGGTGCCAACGCCTCCATTTCCCGCCTGTTTGACTATGAGCTGCTGGATGCGGACGGCAATGTCCTTGATAAAGAAGGGATCATGGTCTCCGATAATCAGATACAGGTGGATGCGCCCATCTACCTTACAAAGACGCTGAACCTCACGGTCAAGTTCAAGGAGAGCCCGGGATCTACCCTGGATGACGTGGATTGGGATCTCAGTACCACCACCATCAAGGTAGCCGGTGAGGCGGCCAGCCTGGAGAACAAAGAGGACATCATGCTGGGAGAGATCGACCTGTCCACGATCCTTTCTGATACGCAGATCGATCTGGATATCAACCTACCTGCTGGAGCGGTGAATCTCAGCGGCTTTACGACAGTGACGCTGTCCATTTCCTTCAAGGACGATTTGGCAACACAGGCCTTTTCCGTCTCGAATATCTCGTCGGTAGGACTGCCGGAAGGGAAATCCTTTGACCGCTTGACCAGCTCGGTTGATGTGGTGATCCGGGGACCGGCTGATGAGGTGGCGCAGGTGACGGCGGAAGATGTCCGTGTGGTGGTAGACCTGGAGGAGTACACCTCGGATGGTACCTACTATGTCCCGGCCATTGTGTTTGTAGACGGTTTTGACAACGTGGGTGCCATTGGGTCCTGCTCGGTGGCCTGTAAGATTAAATCCTAGGGGGACTTGCAATGACGCAGACTGCGACAGTGACCGCTGTGCCTGGACCGGGCCTGGCGGAAGTAACGGTGGCCAGACAGACCGCCTGCGGCCACGACTGTGAGAACTGTGCCGGCTGCGGTGCGAAAGCGGGGTCTGTAACGGTACTGGCTGTCACAAAGCTTGACTTGGTCCCGGGAGACCGTGTGGAGCTCTACAGCAGCAGCGGCCGGGTATTGCCCATCGCGGCGCTGGTGTACCTGGGGCCGGTGATCCTGTTCCTGGTGGGGTACCTGCTCCCGCTGAATCTGCCCGGCTGGGGCCACGGATTGTTAGGCGGCGCTGGCTTTGCGGCAGGACTTGCTATCGCAGCGGCGGTGGACCGGCGGCTTCGCCGGCAGGGCAGCGGTGTCTCCTACCAGGTGACGAGAAAGCTGTAAGGACGCGTTATGTTCGGATATGTACGGCCCTCTCTGGGCCGCCTGTCTCAGGAGGATACGGCGCGGTTTTCTGCCATGTACTGCGGCTTATGCCGGGCACTTGGCCGGCGCTGCGGCAAAGCGGCCTCGCTGATCTTGAATTATGATTTTACATTTCTCGCCGTTCTCCTGGCAGAGGGAGAGGCGGAAGATCCCCTTCATGGACGCTGTATCGTCCATCCCCTGCAGGGAAGGGACTATTTCCCGGGAAACGACGCGCTGGATCTGGCTGCTGACTGCAGTGTGATTTTGGCTTGGTGGCAGTTGAAAGACGCCATTGCGGACAGCGGCGGCCTGGCCGCCAAATACCGCTCAGCGGCGCTCCTGCTCAAGCCGGCCTATGAACGGGCCAGACGCAGCCGTCCGGACTTTGACCGCTCCACCCGCAGACAGCTGGAAGAGCTATCCCGGCTGGAGGCGGAGCGGTGCCCCTCCATGGACCAAGCGGCAGATACCTTTGCCTTGCTGCTGCAGAGCGCTGCCGGTGAAGTGGAGGACAGCGTGAAACGCCGGGTGCTGGAGCAGATGCTCTACCACCTGGGCCGCTGGATCTATCTGGTAGATGCCGCGGACGACCTGGCCGAGGATTTTTCCTCCGGCAGTTATAATCCCCTTATTTACCGCTACGGTCTGACAGAAGGGAAGCTGACAAAGGAGGCACGGGAGAGCCTGGTGCTTTCTTTGGACCACTCCATCCGCCTGATGGGCGCAGCTTGTGAGCTGTGGGACTTCGGCGTATGGACGCCTGTGATCCAGGCGACAGTGTATGAAGGCCTCTTTCTGGTAGGACAGGCCGTGTTGGAAGGAACATTTCAAGCCGCAGACAGGATGCTTTTTCCGGGCGGCAGAGACGAGGAACAGTTATGACCGATCCCTATAAAGTGCTCAATATTCCCAGTACCGCCACAGATGAGGAGGTCAAAAAGGCTTATCGTGAATTGGCACGGAAGTACCATCCCGATAACTATCATGACAACCCCCTGGCGGATCTGGCGCAGGAGAAGATGAAGGAGATCAATGAAGCCTATGACATGATCCAGCGCCAGCGGCAGGGCCGCAGCAATGCGGGAAGCAGTTATGGCTATGCCCAGCAGAATGCCTATGGCTATCAGCAGCGGCAGCAGACATATAGTGGGAGCGGCGTGTTCCAGAGAGTTCGTATGGCCATCAACCGCAACGATCTGGCAATGGCGGAGCAGCTTCTCTCTCAGATCCAGGACCATAATGGAGAGTGGAATTATCTCAAGGGAACGATCTGCTACCGCCGGGGCTGGGTGGATGAGGCACGGCGGTACTACCAGAATGCGTGCCAGATGGACCCGTCAAACCCGGAGTACCGGCAGGCACTCAACTATGTGGAGAACGGCGGGGATACCTACCGGCCGGAGGGCTACGATGTTTACTCCACCGGCTGCAGCAGCAACAATATGTGCGGGAAGCTGGCCTGTACCTACCTGTTATGTAATGCCTGCGGATTTGGCGGGATGCGGTTTTTCTGCTGCTGATCCCCCTTTGTCCGGAAGGTTATAGGAAAGTAAACAACTAAGATGGTAAGATTTGATGGGGCCTGCGCCCTGCCGGCGTATGGCGAATGGGAGGGACTGACTTGGTAAAAAGTATGACTGGCTATGGAAGAGCCAGAGAACAGCGAAATGGCCGTGACATCACCGTGGAGGTGCGGAGCGTCAATAACCGTTATCTCGACTGCACGGTGAAGATGCCCCGTGCTTACATTTTCGCAGAGGACGCGGTGAAGGCCAGCGTGCAGAAGGCGGTCAGCCGCGGAAAAGTGGATGTGTTCATCTCGGTGGATTCTCTGGGGGCGGAGGAGACGGTGGTATCTGTCAACGAACCCCTGGCGAAAGCGTATATCAACGCCCTGGCCCGTCTGAAGGAATTGGGCGGCCAGGATGTGAGCGGGACATATTCCGTGACGGATCTGGCCCGGCTCCCCGATGTTCTGACCGTGACCAAGGCGGAGGAGGATCTGGAGAGCATCTCTGCCGATATCTGTGCTGTGCTGGCAGACGCCCTTTCTGCGTACAATACCATGCGCGCCACAGAGGGACAGAAGCTGGCGGAGGATATCCTGGGACGGGCTGATACCATTGAGACCATTACCGGCAGGGTGGAGGAGCGCTCCCCCCAGACGGTGGCGGAGTACCGTGAAAAGCTGCTGGCCCGGATGCAGGAGGTGCTGCAGAGCACTACCATCGACGAGAGCCGCATCCTCACGGAGGCTGCCATCTTTGCCGACAAGGTAGCGGTGGATGAGGAGACGGTGCGTCTGCACAGTCATCTGTCTCAGCTGCGGGATATGCTGCGGGGCGATGTGCCTGTGGGACGGAAACTGGACTTCCTGATCCAGGAGGTCAACCGTGAGTGCAACACCATCGGTTCCAAGTGCAGTGACCTGACCATTGCCCGGGATGTGGTTGACCTGAAGGCGGAAGTGGAAAAGATCCGTGAGCAGGTCCAGAATATCGAGTAGGAGGCATGGCTGTGGAGCTTGTCAATATCGGGTATGGCAGCATGATCTCTGCTGGTCGGCTGATCGCTGTGGTCAGTCCGGATTCGGCGCCCATCAAGCGCTTGATCTCTGAGGCCAGGGACCGGAGCATGCTCATTGACGCCACCTTTGGCCGCAAGACCGCCGCAGTCCTTATCATGGACAGCGATCATGTGGTGCTCTCCGGATTGCCTCTGGAGAAGCTGGCCCCCCGCTTTGGCCTTGACCCCACTGTGTTGGAGGAGGAAGAGTGAGAAGAGGAAAAACATTTATCATCTGCGGACCGTCCGGTGTAGGGAAGGGAACGGTGGTAGCCCGGCTTCTGGCCAGCAACCCGAATCTGTACTTTTCTGTTTCTGCAACTACCCGGCAGCCCCGTCACGGCGAGGTGGACGGCGTCCATTATCATTTCCTCAGCCGTGAGCAGTTTCAGCAGTGGATCGCAGAAGACGCTTTTCTTGAGCATGCGGAATTTGTAGGAAACTACTATGGCACGCCCAAGAAATATGTGGATGCCGCTATGGATCAGGGTCGGGATGTGATCCTGGATATTGAGATCCAGGGCGCCGAGCAGGTCCATCAGCAGCGGCCGGAGGCGGTGCGGATTTATGTAGCGCCGCCCAGCTGGGCCGAACTGGAGCGCCGGCTCATCGGACGGGGAACCGAGGATATGGAAAAGGTCCGCTCCCGTCTGGAGCGGGGCAAACAGGAGTTTGCTGCCGCCAGCTCCTTTGACTACTTTGTGATCAACGATACCGTAGATAACGCGGTGACAGAGATCAGTGCTATTATGTTGGCAGAACACTGCAGACCGGACGAGCGTATCGCTATGATCGACAAGGGCTGATCGACTGCCCGGTGCAGTTTCTTGATAAATCAGGATATTTTTTGAAGAAGGAATGATCGAATTATGATGCTCTATCCTGCTATGAACAAGCTTACCACCAATGTGCCCAACCGCTACCTGCTGGTCAACGTTGTGGCTCGCCGGGCCCGGCAGATCGCCCGGGAGGCTGAGGACATGGGCGAGAAGCTGGATACCAAGCCTGTGACCCTGGCCATCCAGGAGGTGGCGGACGGTAAGATCTCCGTGGACGCTGCCGACGTGGTCATCACGGATGTGGAGGGCTGAGGAGCAGCCTCTGCAGGAGGGACAAAGCGGCCTGCTGATGGCCAGAGTGGCGGTGGAAGCCGCCACTTACGCCATTGACAAACCCTACGATTATCTGGTGCCTCAGGGAATGACCGGCCAGGTTCGGCCTGGCGTTCGGGTCACCGTTCCCTTTGGAAAAGGAAACCGGACCAGCGAAGGAATGGTACTGGCACTGCACTACGGAGAGGGAAGGAAGGGCCTGAAGGCTCTTTCCGCCGTTCTGGATGGAGAGTGTGTGCTGGATGAGGACCGGATGAAGCTGGCTTTTTGGCTGCGGGAGCGCTACTTTTGTACCCTCTATGACGCCGTGCGGCTGATTCTGCCTGCGGGGCTGTGGTACCGGATCCGGGAGGTGTATATTCTCACGGCAGACCGGGAGACGGCGCTGGACAGCGGAGAGAATACCGGTGAACGGCGTGTCCTGGAGACACTGGTGGCTGGTGAAGGGAAAGCCGACCTGGACACCCTGCGTCAGGCCTGCGGCAGCAGCGTAACGACTGTGCTGCGCGCTCTGGAGGAGCGGGGGCTGGTTCGAATGGAAACCACCGCTACAAGAAAAGTATTGGATAAGATGGTACAGCGGGTAACTTTGGCGGTGGAGCCGGAGGCGGCTTTGGCCGCAGTTTCGGCCCGCCGCCGCAGTGCGCCTATGCGCTATGAGGTGATCAAGCTCCTATGTGCCGTGGGCAGCGCGTTGACCAGCGACCTGTGCTACTTTACCGGTGCCTCTCTGACAACCATCCGCAGTCTTGTCCGCAGTGGTCTGGTGGAATTGACCCAGGAGGAATCCTTCCGGGTACCCCGGCCGGAACCGACAGACGGCGCGCCCATCTCGCTGACAGAGGAGCAGCAGGCTGCCTTTGACGGTATTATGGAGCTGGCTAAGACGGGGAAACCTGCTTGCGCCCTCCTCTACGGTGTCACCGGCAGCGGCAAGACAGCGGTGTATATTCGCCTCCTTCAGGAGATCGTCCGCCAGGGACGGCGGGGGATGATCCTGGTACCGGAGATCGCCCTGACCCCCCAGATGATGGCCCGGTTTTCTGCCTATTTTGGCGATAAGGTGGTCATGCTCCACAGCGGCCTCCGGGTCAGCGAGCGGTATGACCAGTGGAAACGGGTCCGCCGGGGAGAGGTGGATGTGGTACTGGGTACCCGCAGCGCGGTATTTGCGCCTTTGGACGATCTGGGAATGGTGATTCTGGATGAGGAGCACGAGCCCAGCTATCAGTCGGAGAATCCGCCCCGCTACCACGCCCGGGATGTGGCCAAATTCCTTTGTGCCAAGTCCGGGGCCACCCTTGTGCTGGGTTCTGCCACCCCGTCGGTGGAGAGTGCCTATCAGGCGCAGCGCGGGGTGTACCACAAATTTGTGCTGAACAGCCGCTATAACCGCCAGAGCCTTCCCAGAGTGGTGATCGCGGATATGCGCCAGGAGGTGCGCCGGGGAAATGCCACTCTGATCAGCGAGCCCCTGCGGCTTGAGCTGGAGGAAAACCTCCGCCGGGGGGAACAGAGTATTCTGTTCCTGAACCGCCGGGGCAACAGTCGGATGCTGCTGTGCGGCGAGTGCGGCGAGGTGCCCACCTGTCCCCGATGCAGTGTGCCTTTGACCTACCATAGTGCCAACGGCCGGTTGATGTGTCACTACTGCGGCCACTCTCAGCCGGCGCCGTCGGTGTGCCCTGCCTGCGGGGGACGGATGAAGGCTGTGGGGGCGGGGACTCAGAAGGTGGAGGAGGAGCTGCACCAGCTCTTTCCCGACGCGCCTGTACTGCGAATGGATGCGGATACGGTGTCCGGAAACCATGAGCAGCTGCTCCATCGTTTTGAGACAGAAAATATACCCATTCTTCTTGGTACCCAGATGGTGGCCAAGGGACTGGATTTTGAAAATGTGACCCTGGTGGGCGTATTGGCAGCGGATCTGAGCCTGTATGTGGATCAGTATACCGCAGCGGAGCGGACGTTCAGTCTGCTGACCCAGGTGGTAGGCCGCGCTGGCCGGGGAAGTAAAGACGGCCGCGCAGTGATCCAGACCTATACCCCGGACAATGAGGTCATCACCAGCGCCGCCCGCCAGGACTACGGCAGCTTTTATGCTGCTGAGATCCGCATCCGCAGGACCAGACGGTATCCGCCGTTTGCGGACATGTTTACCCTGACGGTATCCGGCGCAACAGAGGAAGCTGTGCTTCGGGGGGCGTGCAGCCTCCGCCAGACACTGCTGGCTGCAGCAAAGGACCTGAGTGGCGACAAGCCTGAGATCCTGGGCCCGGCCCCGGCGCCGGTGCTGAAAGTGAACAACCGCTACCGCTATCGGCTGTTCTGGATCGGCCGCAATGACCACGCTACACGGGAACTGCTGTCCGGGTGTGTCCGGGCTTTTGCCCAGTGGAAGGGCAGTCGGGGCCTGTCTCTGTTTGCGGACTGCAATGGAATGGACTAAGCAAAAGAAAAATCATGTACGGCGGACTTGTTTCGCCGGAAGGGGGATACAATAAGCTATGGCAATCAGAAAGATCGTGACCATGGGCGACGAGGTGCTCAATAAAAAATGCCGGCCGGTAACGGATTTCAATCAGCGGCTCCATGATCTCCTGGATGATCTGAAGGATACGCTGGCGGAGGCCCAGGGTGTGGGTCTGGCGGCCCCCCAGGTGGGGATCTTGCGCCGGGCGGTGGTGGTTCTCGATGAGGAGGATCAGCCCATTGAACTGGTGAATCCGGAGATCATCTTTTCCGAAGGGGAGCAGACTGGCCCGGAGGGCTGCCTGAGCGTCCCTGGTAAGTTTGGTATGGTCACCCGGCCCAACCATGTGCGGGTACGGGCCCAGGATCGCTATGGTGACTGGTTTGAGGTGGAGGGCACAGAGCTTACCGCCCGCTGTTTCTGCCATGAGCTGGAGCACCTGGACGGCCACCTGTATGTGGAGCATATTGATCATTTCCTGACAGACGAGGAGATGGCAGAATACTACCGGCAGCAGGGCTATGAGATCGAGGAGGAGAACGAGGACTGATGCGGATCGTATTCATGGGTACCCCGGAATTTGCTGTGGAGGTCCTCCGCCAGGTAGTAGAGGACGGCTGGGACGTGGTAGCTGCCTATACCCAGCCGGATAAGCCGAAAAACCGGGGAATGAAGCTGATACCAACTCCTGTAAAGGAATATGCCATGTCAGTTAATATTCCTGTATATCAGCCTCAATCCTGCCGGGATGATGCCACCTTGGAGCAGATTCGCGCTCTGGAGCCGGATGTGATATTGGTGGCGGCCTATGGGAAGCTGCTGCCTCAGGCTCTGTTGGATATTCCTAAGACCGCTATTCTCAATGTCCATTCTTCGCTGCTGCCCCAGTACCGGGGTGCTGCCCCGATCAACTGGGCGATCCTCAATGGAGATCAGGAGACGGGCGTCACCATTCAGTATATGGCGGCGGAGCTGGACGCGGGGGATATCCTTCTTGCGGAGCGCACCCCCATTGGTGCCGACGAAGATGCGGGACAGCTCTACGCTCGCCTGGCGCTTCTGGGCGGAAAGGCGGCCAGCGAGGCTCTCCGCCGCCTGGAAAACGGTACTGCCACCCGAACACCCCAGGTATACGGCCCCCAGTATCAGTATGCCAGCCTTCTCTCCCGGGAGATGTCCCCCATTGACTGGAACAAAAACGCATGTTCTATCGCCAATCAGGTCCGAGGACTCATCCCATGGCCCTGTGCCACCACCGATGTGGCCGGTGTTCGCTGGAAGGTATACCGGGCAGAAGATGCGGGCCCCGTAAATTGTGATGTGCCGGGGACCATCCTCTCCGCTGATAAAACTGGGATCGTAGTTTCCGCCGGGGAAGGAACTTCGGTGCGGATCACTGAGCTCCAGGCCGACGGCGGACGCCGTATGTCTGCCGGAGATTATCTGCGGGGCCATCCGATCAAGCTTTGATTGCCCGTTATGTTTGAGCGCCATAAGGCGCGGGGAGGTTTTTATGCCCGTTTACGCTACGCCCTTC
This sequence comes from uncultured Eubacteriales bacterium, assembly GCA_900549475.1. Classification (GTDB taxonomy): domain Bacteria; phylum Bacillota; class Clostridia; order Oscillospirales; family Oscillospiraceae; genus Pelethomonas. The sequence goes on along the minus strand of UROF01000001.1, from coordinate 215,323 downwards.
TATTATGATTCCATCTACTGGATCCTGCTGATCCCTGTGTTGATTTTGTCTGTGTATGCCCAGGCCAAGGTCAGCGGGAATTTCAACAAGTACAGTCAGGTCCGTAACCACCGCCATATTACCGGTGCCCAGGCGGCCTATGAGGTGCTGCGGGCCCATGGTATCACGGATGTCAATATCCGTCCCTGCCGGGGCCGTTTGACGGACCACTATGATCCCCGGGACAACACCATCTATCTCTCTGAGCCGGTGTACAACAGTGACACCGTGGCGGCAGTAGGGGTGGCGGCCCACGAAGCGGGCCACGCGGTGCAGTACGCTGTGGGCTACGGCCCGGTGCGGGTACGCACTGCCATTATCCCGGTGACCCAGTTCGGGTCCCAGTTTGCCTTTATTGCCCTCATTTTGGGGCTGGTACTGTATGTCCAGCCTCTGTTTGCCATTGGTATCGTCCTGTTTGGGCTGACCACCGTCTTCCAGCTGGTGACGCTGCCGGTGGAATTTGACGCCTCTGCCCGGGCCATTGGTACGATCGAGGGCAGTTTCCTGCTGGACCCCGATGAGCAGGAGGGGGCCAAGAAGGTGCTGCGGGCCGCGGCGCTGACTTATGTAGCGGCGCTTCTGATGTCCCTTTTGCAGCTGCTGCGGTATGTGCTGATTTTTGCCGGACGCAATAACCGGAGAGACTGATATGGCAGGAAACGGAAGAGAAGTAGCACTGGAGGTGCTTACCGCCTGCCGGAAGCTGGACGCCTGGTCTGACGGCAGCCTGAAAGCAGCCTGCCGCCGGGGGGGATTGGACCGCCGGGAAGCGGCCTTTGCCGCCCGGCTGACCTATGGAGTACTGCAAAACGCTGCCCTGCTGGATTTTTATCTAGGCCAATACTGCGCGCAGCCGGTGGAGAAGCTGGAACCTTTTGTCCGGGATGTACTGCGGCTGGGGGCCTGCCAGATTCTGCTGATGGATCGGGTACCAGACAGCGCGGCGGTGAGCCAGGCGGTGGAGATGGTAAAGAGCCATCGCCGTCAGAGAGCGGCGGGATTGGTCAATGCCGTGCTCCGTAAAATCAGTACCAATAAAGAACATCTGCCGGCAATCCCTGCCAAAGATCCGGCAAGTTACCTCTCTCTGCGCTATAGTCACCCTCTGTGGCTGGCAAAGCGGCTGGTTGAGCTGTTGGGCAGGGAGGAGGCGGAGGCCTTTTTGGCTGCCGACAATGAGGCGGCGCCCCTGGTGATCCAGCACAATCCTCTGCGGTGTACCCTGGAAGAGCTGATCCATGCGTTAGAGGACGAAGGAGCAGTTTATACGCCCCACCCCTGGCTGGCGGGCTGCGGTACCATCTCCGGCGGCGGGGATCTGGAGCAGATGCCGGCATTTCAGCAGGGCTTTTTTCGGGTCCAGGATGCCGCCGCCCGGCTGTCCGTTCTGGCGGCAGGGCCCAAGGCTGGCGATCAGGTGCTGGACGTGTGCGCCGCTCCCGGCGGCAAATCCTTTGCCGCAGCCGGGGATATGGGGGGCAAAGGTGCGATCATTGCCTGTGACATCCATCCCCACAAGCTGACACTGATGGAAAAAGGGGCCCAGCGGCTGGGTATTGCCTGCATGACCACCCACCTGGCCGATGGCCGGGAGAATCGTCCGGAATGGAACGATGCCTTTGATGTGGTGCTCTGTGACGTGCCCTGCTCCGGCCTGGGGGTCATCCGGAAAAAACCGGAGATCCGTTATAAGGACCCACAGGCCCTGAAGGGACTGCCTGCCGTTCAGCGGGCGATCCTGGAGAATGCCTGCCGCTATGTGCGCCCCGGCGGTGTACTGCTCTACTCCACTTGCACGATCCTGCCCGAGGAGAACGAAGGGGTAAGTGATGCCTTTTTGGCCGGACACCCGGAGTTTGCGGCGGTACCCTTTACCCTCCATGAGGGCTGGGAGGCGCCGGAGGGGAAACTGACGTTGTGGCCTCAGCGCCACGGTACCGACGGATTCTATCTCTGCAAAATGAGGAAGTTATGAGAGAAGACATAAAATCCATGACCCTGGAGGAGATCACCCAGGCGATGAAGGATCTGGGAGAGCCCGCCTTCCGGGGCAGACAGATCTTTACCTGGCTTCACCAGCAGGGGGCTGTCTCCTTCGGAGAGATGACAAACCTCTCCAAGCCTCTGCGGGAGAAGCTGGAGGATCGCTATTACATCAATGCGCTGCGGGTCGCCCGCAAGCAGATGTCCCGGTTGGACGGGACCATTAAATATCTGTGGGAACTGATGGACGGCAACTGCATCGAGACCGTGCTGATGCAGTACCACCACGGGAACACGGTGTGTATCTCCAGCCAGGTGGGATGCCGGATGGGCTGCGCTTTCTGCGCCTCCACGGTGGGTGGCAAGGTACGGGATCTCCGGCCGTCGGAGATGCTGGACCAGGTACTGTTCACCCAGCGGGACAGCGGAAGGCCTATTTCCAACATCGTCCTTATGGGCATCGGAGAGCCTATGGACAACCTGGACAATGTGCTGCGGTTTCTGGAACTGGTGAACCACCGGGATGGGATGGATATCGGCATGCGCCATATCAGCCTGTCCACCTGCGGTGTGATCCCGGGGATCCGGCGGCTGGGTGAGCTGCAGCTGCAGCTGACGCTGTCGGTCTCCCTCCACGCCCCGGACAGTGAGACCCGCAGCCGCATTATGCCGGTGAACCGGGCCTATGACGTGGAGGAGCTGTTTGCCGCCTGCCACGACTATTTCCGGCAGACCGGCCGGCGTATCAGCTTTGAATACGCCATGATCGACGGAGTCAATGACCATGACTGGCAGGCGGACCTGATCGCAGAGAAGCTCAGGGGCATGCCGGGCCATGTGAATATGATCCCCCTCAACGATGTGAGGGAGAGTCCCCTGAAGCCCAGCCGCCGCATCCGGCAGTTCCAGCAGCGGCTGGAGAGCCACGGCATCACCGCCACTGTGCGGCGGAGCCTGGGCGGGGATATCGACGCCTCCTGCGGCCAGCTGAGAAGAAAGGCCATGGAGGATGGAGAGAGGAATAATCAGCTATGATGAAGATATGGGGAATGACGGATATCGGTCTTGTACGCAAGGAAAATCAGGACGCTTATGCAGTGCGTGTCAGCGAGGATACCGGATACACCGTATGTGTGGTTTGTGACGGTATGGGCGGCCCCGGCGGGGGACGTCTGGCCAGCACCCTGGCAGTAGAGACATTTATTGATGCCTGCCAGGGCAATCTGCGCCCTGGAATGGACGCCGAGGAGATCCGTCAGGTGGCGGATTTTGCGGTGTCCTCCGCCAACCGTGCGGTTTATCAGCGGTCCCAGGCGGAACCGGGCCTGCGTGGGATGGGGACTACCTTGGTCTCCGCCGTGGCCTGGGAGGGGCAGGTACTGGTCTCCAATGTGGGAGACAGCCGCGCCTATCTTGTGCGTCAAAACAGCGGTATCTCCCGGGTGACCCGGGATCACTCCCTGGTGGAGCGTCTGGTGGAACTGGGCAATATCACGGAGGAGCAGGCCCGCTGCCATCCGGACCGCAATCTCATCACCCGGGCCCTTGGTCCGGAGGAGGATGCTCTCAGTGACAGTTATCTGCTGCATATGGAGCCGGGCGACTATGTCCTGCTCTGCACGGACGGCCTGATTGAGACGGCTACTGATAAGGAGATGGAGGAGGAGATCCTCCGGGGCGGCGATCCCAACAGCTGCATGGATCGCCTGCTGGATCTGGCAAAACGGCGTGGCGCGGCGGACAACGTTACCGCTGTGCTGCTCAAGCAGCTGTGATGACCCTAGACCAAGGAAGAAAGGATGCTTTACTATGGAACGTTACATAGGAAAGATGCTGGATAACCGCTATGAGATCCTGGAAGTCATTGGTACCGGGGGCATGGCGGTGGTGTTCAAGGCCAAGTGTCATCGGCTCAACCGTCTTGTCGCCATCAAGATGCTGAAAAAGGATCTCTCAGAGGATGCAGAGTTCCGCCGCCGGTTCCACGATGAATCCCAGGCTGTTGCGATGCTGTCCCACCCCAACATTATGGCAGTGTACGACGTGTCCCGGGGCGGCGATATGGACTATATCGTTATGGAACTCATTGACGGCATCACGCTCAAGCAGTATATGGAGCGCCGGGGGAAGCTCAACTGGCCGGAGGCTCTCCACTTTATCACTCAGATCATGAAAGGCCTCAGCCATGCCCACAGCCGGGGGATCATCCACCGGGATATCAAGCCTCAGAACATCATGATCCTGCGGGATGGCACCGTAAAGGTGACGGATTTTGGTATTGCCTGCCTCTCCAACGGGGCCAATGCTTCCAATGAGGCCATCGGCTCTGTTCACTATATCTCTCCGGAGCAGGCTAAGGGGGATTATACCGACAACCGCAGTGATATCTATTCTGCTGGTGTGGTCCTCTATGAGATGCTTACCAGCCGCCTGCCCTTTGATGGGGACAACCCGGTGTCCATTGCCATCCAGCATTTCAGTGCAGTGCCGCTGCCGCCCCGGGAGCTGAACCCCGATATCCCGGAGGCGCTGGAGCAGATCTGTCTGAAAGCCATGGCCTGCGACCGGAACCGGCGTTATTCCACCGCTGACGAGATGCTGGCGGATCTGGAGGCCTTCCGCAAGGACCCCACGCCCAGTTTTGACTATACGCCGGAGGATCTTCCTTCGGAGCGGGAGGGGGAGGATGAACCTACCCAATATCTCCCCAATGTCAGTGTTACCCGCACCCGCCCCCAGACCTACCGGCCGGTCCACGAGCCGGAGAATGAGGAGTATGATGAGGATGACCGCAGACCAAAGAGCAATTGGTGGAAGATCCTGCTGCTGATCATCGTCCTTGCCGTAGCGGGTTATTTTGCCATTACCGCGCTGTTCCGCGGGGTGATGAACAGCTTATCGCCGAACATTACGGAGTATACGGTGCCTGATTTGTTAGGATATACGGTGGATGAGGCGAAAGAGCTGGAGGGCGTAAAGGGGATATTTACCATTGTCGAGGACGATTATAAGAACAGCAATGAATATCCTGAAGGGACGATTATGAGCCAGGACCCTGTTGAAGGGACCAAGAGACGGGCTGATCCTGGACAGGACAACAGCGCCAATTTCACGATCAACGTTACGGTGAGCCTTGGGGCGATGTCCGGTACCATGCCCAACGTGGTGGATGTGGAGGCCCGCAGCGCCAAACTGATTTTGTCCCAGAATTCTGAGCTGAGCAAGCTGAACCTGACCATCGAGGAGGGAACGGCGGAGAACAGCGATACCATAAAGGCAGGCAATATCATCCGTACCATCCCTGCTGCCGGTGAGCCTCTGGCGGAGGGGGATACGATCACGCTGATCGTCAGCCTTGGGCCGAAGATCAACTATGTGACCATGCCCCTGTGTGAAGGAAAGAGCATCGAGGAAGTGCAGCAGATGATGGATCAGGCGGGCCTGGTGGCAAGTTTCAAGCCTGTAGAAGGCTCTGCTCCTGAGGGCCAGGTCCTGACGCAGAGCGTGGACACGGGCGAGGAAGTGGCAGAAGGTACCACCGTTACCTTTACCTACAGCGACGGCGAAAAGGAACTGGAAAAGACCATCTCTTATACTATCCCCTATACCGAAGGGAATGTGACCGTTACCATGTATCTGGACAGCACGGTGGTGTTTGAAAGCGAGCTTCCGGGAGATTTCGGAACGCTGGATGTGTCGGTGTATGCCAAGGCCGGTGAATATCGCCTGCGGATCTACGTCAATGATTTCCTCCAGGAGGAAAGAATTGAGGTGTTCAGTGAGTAACAGGGGCAGGATCAGAAAAGCCCTCAGTGGTTTTTACTATGTAGAAATGGAGGACGGGAACCTGCTGACCTGCCGGGCCAGAGGTAAGTTCCGCAAGGAGGGACTTACGCCTCTGGTGGGCGACTGGGTAGAAGTCCGGGAGACGGAACCTGGCTGCGGCATGGTCTGGGAGATCGAGGAGCGGCGCAACGCTTTTGTCCGTCCCGCCGTGGCCAATATCGACCAGATGGTGGTGATCGCCTCGGCGGCGATCCCGGTCACGGACCCGTTTCTCATCGACCGGGTGACCGCTATCGCTGCGCTGAAGGACTGCGGCGTGGTCATCTGCATCAACAAGTGCGATCTTGCATCCGGAGACGATTTGGCAGCCATTTACCGGCAGGCTGGTTTTCCTGTGGTCCAGGTCAGCGCGGAGACGGGGCAGGGAATTGCTGAACTCAAAGAGATGCTTGGTGGAAAGTTATCTGCCTTTACAGGTAACTCTGGCGTAGGTAAATCCAGTATTTTGAACGCTGTGGAACCTGGTTTTTCCCTCCAGGTGGCCCAGGTGAGCGAGAAGCTGGGCCGGGGCCGTCATACCACCCGCCATGTGGAGCTTTATCGCCTGTCCTGCGGCGGATTTGTCATTGACACACCGGGTTTCAGCTCCTTTGAGGAAGCGGAGCTGGGGCTTGCCCTGAAGGAGCGGCTGCCGGAGACCTTCCTTGAGTTCCGGCCTTACCTGGAGAAATGCCGCTTTGTGGGATGCAGCCACACCCGGGAAAAGGGGTGTGCGGTGCTGGCGGCCGTAAAAGAGGGGAGTATCCCCCGCAGCCGGCACGAGAGCTATATGCGGCTGTACCAGGAGCTCAAGGATCTGCGTACATGGAATCAAAAGGACACGAAATAAAGGAAGCATCCCGGAACAGAGAGATCTGTTCCGGGATGTTTTTTCTTTCCCGTTTTTATCGGCACCAAGGAGGGATTTGCCGTATATAATGGAAATGAATCAAGGGATAAGGAGGCGAGGAGAGATGGGCCCTGGTTGTCGCTGCCTGGGGATCTGCGCCCTGGCCCTTGGCCTGGGCATCCTGATCGCCGCGATTTTTCCGACAGGAGCGGTGCTGTTTCTGGTGGCATTTTTGCTGATCGGATGCGGCTGTGCCTGTCTGCGCAGATAGAAAGGAGGTTTCTATGAAGATCGTGGTCGTAAAATCCCCCCGCCTGCTGCGGGGCATCCTGCGGATGATATTCGGCATCCATGCATGAAATGGCGCGTCCTCTCATACAGTGGAGGTAACGGGGGCTTGACTTTCCGCCTCGGGCCTTGGATATATGCAAAGGGAGGACGCCACATATGGAATTAAAATTAAAAAAGGCCGGCCATGACTACTACGAGGGGGTGGCCTGGCCGCCCTTTTCCTGTGAAACTATGCGGGAGAGCATCGTGCCGGACAGCTGTGCGGATATCGCACGGATCGTTGATACTACAGGACTGGTGTGCCTGACAGGACGGGAACTTACCAGTGACGGGCGCTTCAGTGCCAGCGGTACGGTGGATGTGTCGGTGCTGTACATACCGGAGAAAGGGGACGGCCCCTGTGCGCTGACGTTCCAGATCCCCTTCCAGTGCAGCGGAGAAGGGCAGGATGCCGCGGATGCGGAATTCCTGGATATCCGGGGGGAGCTGCAGAGCATTGATACTAGAGCGCTCAATCCCAGAAAGGTCCTCACCAGGGCCAATCTGGTGTTCTATCCCTCCGGGTGCCGCCATGTGTCCCTGTCTGTCTGCACCGGCGCCAGTGAAGAGGACCCTTCCGTTCAGCTTCTGCGGGAAAAAAAGGAGACCTGGGTCGTAGCGGGCGTAAGAGAAAAGGAGTTTACCTTTACAGAGGAAATGCCTTTGTCACCCGGTCGGGGCGCCGCGGCGGAGATCCTCTCTACCCGGTTTGCCCTGCGGGGGACGGACAGCAAGCTCATTGGTAACAAGCTGGTGGTAAAGGGGCTCATTTCTGCTTCTGTTCTCTACCGGGAAAATGGAGGAAGGCTGTCAGTACTGCAGCAGGACCTGCCCTTTTCTCAGATTTTGGAAGGGAGCGGTTTCAGCGAGGACCTGGACAGTACAGCCTCTTACCGGCTGCTCAGTGCTGACTGCCGGATCGGTGCCGACGGTGCTCCCGATGATCCTCACACCATGACGGTGTCCCTGCTGATGCGGGCCAGAGTGACAGTGCGCCGCCGGGAGGAGATCGACTTTATTGCGGACCTATACAGCACGGCGGCTGAGGTCACCTGTCAGACCGCAGAGCTCTCTTTGCGGGAGGACAGTGACCGCCGCAGCTGCCGCCTCAATGTGCGGGAATTGCTGGAGACGGGGGCGGCGGTGAAGGCCGTGGTGGATACGGAAGTGGGCTGCGGCGGTGTGCGGCAGTCCGGCAGCCCCGGCACGTTGGAGATCCCGCTGTGGGCCAGATGCCTGTACCTGGATGAGAATGACGCATTGCGCTGTGTGCGCCGGGATTTCTCGGCTTCCTGCGAAGGGGAGGTGCCGGATGGCTGCCGGGCTGACGCGGAGGCGGCTTGCCGGGGCGATGTGATGGCCTCTATCCTGCCGGACGGTATCGAACTACGTTTCCAGGTGGATTGCGATATGGAGACGGCAAAGGACAACCGGTATCTGTGTGTAGCGGGAGGAGAGACAGAGGAAGAGGAGAGCCATGAGACGGGTCCCTCTCTGATCCTGCGCAAGGTGGGGCCGGAGGAGAGTCTGTGGTCTGTGGCCAAGCAGTATCGAACCACCTGCCGCTCTATTCTGGAAGTCAATGAGATCGGGGAGGAGAGCCAGCTGCCTCATGACAGACTGCTGCTCATCCCCAGAGCAAAATAATGGGATCTCTGCGCGTCAAGCCGCTGCCTGGGCTGCTTGGCGCGCGGCCTGTTTTTCAGGTTCAGGAATATTTCTGTCCAGGCTGTCATACAGTTACAGCAGGAATCCCGGAAAGGAAAAACCTCCCATGCATGGAGGTTTCTTGAGAAAAATTTACGCGCTGCGGCGCATGGGAGGGTACTATGACGAACACCGATATCTATCAGGATATTGCCGCCAGAACGGGAGGGTCCCTGTTTGTTGGAGTGCTGGGGCCGGTCCGCACCGGAAAATCCACCTTTATCAAGCGCTTTATGGAGACCTGCGTCATTCCCAACATCGACAATGTCTACCGCCGGGAGCGGGCCATTGACGAACTGCCCCAGAGCGGCAGCGGCCGCACCATTATGACGGCAGAGCCCAAGTTTGTACCCGAGGAGGCGGTGGAAGTTACCCTGGAGGGGGGCGCAGCCTTCTCCGTCCGCCTGATCGACAGTGTGGGCTATATGGTCAAAGGGGCTATGGGGCAGTTCGAGGATGGAGTGCCCCGGATGGTAATGACTCCTTGGATGGACCACGAGATCCCTATGGCCGACGCGGCGGAGCTGGGCACCCGCAAGGTGATCCAGGAGCACTCCACGGTGGGCATAGTGGTTACCACCGACGGCTCCATTACTGATATCCCGCGAGAGGACTATCTGGAGCCGGAGGAGCGGGTCATCACTGAGCTCCAGGAACTGGGAAAACCTTTTGTGGTGCTGCTCAACTCCACAGAGCCCCACAGCAACCGGGCGGTGAGCATCAGCCGGGATATCGAGAGCCGTTTCGGTGTCCGGTGTCTGCCGGTGAACTGCCTGGAGCTGGGGGAGGAGGCCATCACTTACATCATCAAGAGCATCCTCTATGAGTTCCCCCTCCGGGAGATGCAGGTATATCTGCCCGCCTGGGTAGACGCCCTGCCCATGAGCCATCCCATCCGTCAGTCTGTTTACGGTGTTGTCCGCTCCGGTGGAGAGCGTATGGCCCACATCCGGGAGGTGGAGCCCACCGTAAAAGCTATGGGGGAGGAGGAGAATATCTCCCTGAGCCGGGTGCTGTCCATCGACCTGGGCAAAGGCGTGGCGGCAGCAGAGCTGCAGCTGCCCCGGGAGCTGTTCTATCAGACCCTCAGCAGTCAGTCCGGTTTCACGGTGGCGGACGACGGTGACCTGATGAGCCTGCTGACAGAGTTGGCGGAAGTAAAAGCTCAGTACGACAAGGTTTCCGGTGCGCTGCAGAGTGTGTATGATACAGGCTATGGTATCGTCATGCCCACCCGGGAGGAACTGCTGCTGGAGGAGCCGGAGGTCATGCGCCAGGGCGGGCGGTACGGTATCCGCCTGAAAGCCACCGCTCCGTCGGTCCATATGTTCAAGGTAGATATCGAATCCACTGTCTCGCCTATTGTGGGCAATGAGAAGCAGAGCGAGGATATGGTCAACTACCTGCTGGAGAAATTCAATGACGACCCGGCGCAGATCTGGGAGTCCAATATTTTCGGCCGCAGTTTCCATGATCTGGTCAACGAAGACCTGCAGGCAAAGCTGTACCGTATGCCGATGGACGCCAGGATCAAGTTCCAGGAGACCCTTCAGCGGATCGTCAACGAGGGCAGCGGCGGTCTCATCTGCATCATCCTATAAAGAAACCGATACAGCGGCATGGGGAGTTTTCCCTGTGCCGCCTTTCTGTTAAGGAACCTAAGAAACCGCTGCCGCGGCAGAAAGAATACCTTTTGAAGCAAGGGCGGCCGGGAGGCACCGTCGGAAAAATATAGGATTGTGGAGAAACCAGGGAGAAAAGCCCAAAATAGTATTGAAATACGCAAACATTTGGGGTATACTATTTGCGCTAATTTCTTTTGGAGGTATCACACTCATGGTCAACATTACGAAAGACACCATCATTGGTGACATCCTGGATATCGCTCCTCAGACTGCTCCTATCTTCCTGTCCATCGGTATGCACTGCCTGGGCTGCCCCAGCAGCCGCGGTGAGACAGTGGAAGAGGCCTGCGCTGTTCACGGTGTGGACTGCGAGAAGCTGCTGGAAGTCATCAACGCTGAGGCCAACAAGTAATCAAGAGGGCTACGCTTTGCAGGGACTCATCCGGATCAAAGGGTGAGTCCCTGTCCATGCGGGAGTGGAGGTGGAGACCATGGGAGAACGTCCGGCGCTGCAGCCCAGGCTGCGGGCCATTGCCGATCTGGTACCGGCGGGCAGCCGTCTGGCGGATATCGGCACAGACCATGGTTACATTCCCATTGACCTTCTGCTGGCAGGGCGGATCACTGCCGCTATTGCCACAGACATCGGCGAACTCCCGCTGGATCACGCACGCCGTACCGCTCAGCGCTGCGGACTGACTGCGGGGATCGATTTTCGCCTGGGTGACGGCCTTTTGCCGGTGTCACCCGGTGAGGCGGATGTGATCGTCATTGCCGGGATGGGCGGAGATAATATCGCTGCCATTTTGTCTGCGGCCCACTGGGCCAGGAAGGGGCCGCTGCTGCTGCTCCAGCCCATGAGCAAGGCGGAGGTGCTGCGTTCCTTCCTGCCGGAAAACGGATTCACTGTGGAGGCTGAATGCCTGGTGGCGGATAAGGGCAAGCTCTATCCGATCCTTACTGTCCGGGGCGGTAAGATGCCCCCGGCCACGGCGGCGGAGGCCTGGGGAGGTTTTTCCCTCCAGGATGATCCTCTTTGGGGGCTTTATCTGGAGGACAGGCTGCTGCGTCTGCGGCGGGCTGCCGCCGGTTTGGCTCGTGCCCGGGACAGCACTGCGGAAGCAAGGCGGGAGGAGCTGCGCTGTGTGATCGAAGCCCTTGAGAGCAAGAGAAAGGAGTGGGAACTTGCCTGCCGTAAGTGAAGTTGAGGCCGCTCTCTATGAACTGGCGCCCAGAGAACTGGCTCAGAGCTGGGACAATGTGGGGCTGCTGGTAGGTGATCCCACCAGTCAGGTGTCCTCTGTGCTGGTAGCCCTGGATGTGACCCAGGAGGTGGCTGAGGAGGCGGCAAAGCGGGGCTGTGGCCTGATCGTGGCCCACCATCCGCTGATGAACTGCGCCTGGTCTCCGGTACAAAGTGTCAGGAGTGACCGGACACAGGGGAAGCTCATCACTACGCTCATCCAAAATGGGATTTCTGCCATCTGTATGCACACCAACTTGGACAGTGCATCCGGAGGAGTAAACGATGCCCTGGCCGCAGCTCTGGGATTAAAGGATATTGCCCCTCTCAGTGAGGACGGCATCGGCCGTATCGGGACCCTGGAACAGGAGATGCCACTGGTAAAATTTGCCGCCCTGGTCAAGGAACAGCTTCAGGCTGGTGGTGTGCGCTATGCTGACGGGGGACGGAACGTCTGCCGGGTGGCGGTAGGCGGCGGCGCCTGCGGAGAGTATGGGACTTTGGCCGCATCCCTGGGATGTGATACCTTTGTTACCGCTGATTTGAAATATCACGATTTTCAGAACGCGCCCGGTATGGGACTGAATCTGCTGGACGCAGGCCATTTCCCCACGGAGAATGTGGTGTGTGCCGTGTTGGAGGACTTCCTTCACAGCCGTTTTCCCGGCCTGACGGTCCTCCGGTCCTCTGTCCACCGGGACATCATCCAATATTACGTATAAAGTTATCATAAGATTAAAGTACATGAATAAGGAGAACAGAATCTATGTCCGGACATTCCAAATGGCATAATATTCAAAAGACCAAGGGCGCGGCGGATGCCAAGCGCTCCCAGGCTTTTACCAAGATCGCCCGTGAAATGATCGTGGCGGTGAAGGAAGGCGGCAGCGGCGATCCCAACAACAACTCCCGTCTGGCTACCGTCATTGCCAAGGCCAAGGCTGCCAACATGCCCAACGACAACATCAAGCGCACCATCGACAAAGCTCTGGGCGCTGGAAACACCGATAACTTTGAGAAGGTGGTCTACGAGGGCTATGGCCCCAGCGGTGTGGCCGTCATCGTGGAGGCCCTGACCGACAACCGCAACCGCACTGCTCCTGAGGTCCGCCACCTCTTTGACAAGTACGGCGGAAACATGGGCGCCAGCGGCTGTGTGTCCTGGAGCTTCGATCGTAAGGGCGTCATCGTCATCGACAACGAGGAAGGCGACCTGGACGAGGAGACTGTGATGATGGATGCGCTGGACTGCGGCGCGGCGGACTTTGAGGCCGACGGCAGCATCTTTGAGATCACCTGTGATCCTGACGATTTCAACGCTGTTACCGCTGCTCTGGAAGGCAAGGGCTATGTTTTTGCCGAGGCTGCCATTGAGATGGTGCCCCAGAACTACATCAAGCTTACCGATGAAGACGATATCAAGAATATGACAAAGATGATCGATCTTCTGGAGGACAATGACGACGTGCAGAACGTCTGGCACAACTGGGAGCAGGAGTGATCTCTCCCAGCAGAAAAAGTATTTTCTGAAAAACACATAGCAAAAAGAAAAGCCCCTCCGGCGTATTCCGCCGGAGGGGCTGTGTTTTATGCGAGCAGGACTGTAAGCCGGGTTCTGTATTTGGCAGTCATCTATCTAGGCGGCCCGTTGCCGGACCGCTCCAGCCACCTCCTGAGGACGGCCGGGCCAGCCATATGTCCTCCCACGGTGTTGCTCCGGATAGAGTTTACAGCATCGGACAGTCTCCAGCCGATGGGTGAGCTCTTACCTCGCCTTTCCACCCTTACCTCGTCGACACAAGGACAAGCCTTGCGCCGCCCTCTTACGAGGGATGAGGCGGTATATCTCTGTTGCACTTTTCCTGAAGTCGCCTTCGGCGGGCGTTACCCGTTATCCTTGCCCTATGGAGCCCGGACTTTCCTCATGACGGCCCTTTCGGGCACGCCACGCGACCGCCTGTCCTGCTTGCCCTACTATTTTACAGGAGGGATATCGCCTTGTCAATGAAATAAGGAGCTTGCGGGGAAATTTTGTTGTCAGGATGGCGCCGGGGTGGTATAATACCTGCGGACAAAATCAAATCCTAGTAAACAGGAGTGATCCATATGACGATACAGGAATATCTCCAATCCCTCCAGGGGAAGAGAGTAGCAGTGATCGGAGTAGGCGTCAGCAATACTCCGCTGATCCGGCTCCTCCGTGGGGCCAATATTGATGTGACCGCTTGCGATAAGAAGGACCGTGCCGCCTTAGGGGACCTGGCAGATGAGCTGGAGCGGGAGGGCTGCCAGCTGCACCTGGGGCCGGATTATCTCAGTGACCTTACTGCGGATGTAATTTTCCGGACACCGGGGCTGCATCCCCGCTTTCTGTCGGAGGCGGCTGCCAAAGGTGCTGTGATCACCTCTGAGATGGAGGCATTCTTTTCTGTGTGTCCCTGTCCCATCATAGGTGTTACCGGAAGTGATGGAAAGACCACAACAACGACAATTATTGCAGGGCTATTGCAGGCAGCAGGGAAGAAGGTCCATCTGGGAGGCAACATCGGCCACCCGCTGCTGGCAGAGACGCAGTCCATTCAGCCGGAGGATGTGGCTGTGGTGGAGCTGAGCTCCTTCCAGCTGATGACCATGAAGCAGAGTCCTCATATCGCCGTATTGACCAACCTGGCGCCCAACCATCTGGACATCCATACGGATATGGCGGAGTATGTGGAGGCAAAAGCCAATATTTTGGCCTTCCAAGGGCCGGAAGATCGGGCGGTCTGCAATTGGGACAATGAGATCACCCGGGAACTTTCCAACAGATCTGCTGGCAGGGTAAATTACTTTACTATGTCTGATAGCAAAGAGATAAAGGGATGTTTTCTGCGCGATAATGCCATCTGGTACAGAAGCGGCAGCCAGGAGCGCTCCATCCTGCCTCTGACCGACATTCTTCTGCCGGGGCGGCATAACGTAGAGAACTACATGGCGGCTATCTGCGCAGTGGAGGGCCTGGTATCCGATGATATCATCCGGGAGTATGCCCGGACCTTCGGCGGTGTAGAGCATCGGATCGAGCTGATTCGGGAGCGCCGGGGGGTGAAGTGGTACAATGATTCCATTGCCTCCAGCCCCAGCCGTACCATTGCAGGGCTGCGCTCCTTTGACAAACCGGTGATTCTGATCGCCGGTGGAAAGGATAAAGGAATCAGCTATGCGCCCCTTGGGCCGGTAGTCAATGACCATGTGAAAATGCTGATCCTCTGCGGTGCTACAGCTGGAGTGATCCGGCAGGCGGTAACAGAGGCGGAGAATTACCAGGGGCTTCCCATTTTCGAGGTGGAGGACTATGCCGCTGCGGTGGCGCTGGCGGACAGCCATGCGGTTGAAGGGGACGTCGTGATCCTCTCTCCGGCCAGTACCTCTTTTGACCGCTTCCGTAATTTTGAGGAGCGGGGGCGTGTTTTCAAGGATCTGGTCAAGGCATTGGCTGAATAACAGGAAATAGAACGAATAGGGAAAAGCTGTGGCAGCATAGCATAACCAGGAGGTGGTGCTATGCGCTGGAGACGGTACCGTCCGCCCATGACCAGGGTACAGAAGGCGCGGCTGCTTTGTCTGATGGCCGCATGCTGCATCATTGCATTGACGATTGTCTTTGCGTTTCATTTGAAAACCATTCTGGGGGACCTGGCGGTTACCCGGGTATCCAATTCTGTTAACCGCCTGGTTACGGAAGCGGTCAATGACGCCATTAACAACGGTGAGATCCAATACGATGATCTCATTACGTTCCAAAAGGATGCTAACGGAAGGATCACGGCATTCCAGAGCAACATGGCATCCTTTAACCGCCTTCAGGCGGATATTACCGGAGATATCCTGCAGCGGATGTCGGGAGTTTCTGATACGGAGCTGGCGATCCCGCTGGGGACGCTGACCGGCTCTGCGCTGCTGGCAGGCCGTGGTCCCCGTTTTAAGGTCAAGATGCAGACTGTGGGCAGCTGCAGCGCCCACTTTGAAAATGCCTTTGATCACGCTGGTATCAACCAGACTACCCACAGCATCCTGCTGTACGTGGATGTATCGGTGACTATCCTTCTGCCTGGATTCAGCACGTATACCAAGGTGAGCAACGCCTTTTCCGTGGCGGAGACTGTTATCGTAGGGGATGTTCCTGATACGTATACCTATTTTGATTCAGGAAATGATCTGATGGAGGATGCCTACGAGTACACCATCAACAATGGCTGACGGGCAGCAGGAGCTAATGACGAATTGCCCAGGAGGAAAGACCATGGATTACAAAAGTGAGATGGCGCAGCTGCGTCAGACGCTGAACGAAGCGGGTTATCGCTACTATGTACTGGATGACCCCACCATCTCCGATTATGAATATGACCATATGCTGCGCCGGCTGGAGGAACTGGAAGCGGCGCATCCGGAGGAGATCGTACCCGATTCCCCCACCCAGCGGGTGGGCGGACAGCCGCTGGAGAGCTTCCGGCAGGTGACTCACGCTGTTCCGCTGGAAAGCCTTCAGGATGTCTTTTCCCCGGAGGAGGTGGAGGAGTTCTGCGGACGAATGGCAGAGAGCCTGGAGAAAACGGTCTACAGTGTAGAGCCTAAGGTAGACGGCTTGTCAGTAGCTCTGGAGTACCGGGACGGTGTGTTTTTTCAGGGAGCCACCCGGGGTGACGGACGGGTGGGGGAGGATGTGACGGAGAATATCCGCACTATCCGCTCCATCCCCATGACGCTGCCGGAGAAGCTGCCCCGGTTGATCGTCCGGGGCGAGGTATTCATGCCGAAGAGTGTATTTCACCGCCTGAATCGCCAGCGGGAGGAGCGGGGGGAGAGCCTCTTTGCCAATCCCCGGAACGCGGCGGCAGGGTCACTCCGGCAGCTGGACCCCAAGGTCTGTGCCAAACGGAGCCTGGACATCCGGGTATTCAATTTGCAGCTGGCGGAAGGAAGGACCTTTACCAGCCACAGTGAGACTATCGCCTATCTGGCAGAGCAGGGGTTTCCGGTCATCCCCCAGAAAAAGCTCTCTGAAGCGGCAGAGATCAACGAGGAGATCCGCCAGCTCAATGATACCCGGGAAGATCTGCCCTTTGATATGGATGGAGCTGTTGTAAAGCTGGATTCCTTGTCAGACCGTGGGATTGTTGGCAGTACGGCCAAGTGCCCTCGGTGGGCGATTGCCTATAAGTATCCGCCGGAGCGTAAGCCCAGCCGGGTGGTGGACATCGTGGTCCAGGTGGGGCGGACCGGCGTGCTGACGCCGAAAGTAGTGGTGGAGCCTGTCCGTCTGGCGGGTACCACGGTAACCACTGCCACACTTCACAACCAGGATTTCATCGACGAGAAGGATATCCGTATCGGCGACACAGTAGTGGTGCAGAAGGCGGGGGAGATCATCCCGGAGATCGTGGAGGTGCTGCTGGATAAGCGTCCCCCGGAGGCGGTGCCCTATCACATGCCTACCGTATGTCCGGTGTGCGGTGCCCCGGTAGTACGGGATGAGGACGGTGCTTTCCTGCGCTGTACCGGTGCGGAGTGTCCGGCACAGCTCCACCGGAACCTGACCCACTTTGCCAGCCGGGACGCCATGGATATCGAGGGCGTGGGGCCGGCAGTAATGAATCAGCTTATCGAAAGGGGAATGGTCAAGACACCGGCTGACCTGTATTTTCTAAGCAAGGAGGATCTCGCTTCCCTGGATCGCATGGGCGACAAGTCGGCGGAGAACGCCCTGCGGGCCATTAGCGACAGCCGTTCCAGAGGGCTGGAGCGTCTGCTGTATGCGTTGGGTATCCGGCAGGTAGGGCAGAAGGCAGGCAAGACCTTGGCAGCCCATTTCCGTACCTTTGACGCCTTTGCTGCGGCCTCTGAGGAGGAACTTACCGCCATCGACGACGTGGGCGCGGTCACTGCCGGGTATATCCGTTCCTGGCTGGATAGTCCTCAGTCCCAGCATCTGATGGGCAGACTCAAGGAAGCCGGTGTCCTCATGGAGGCGGTGGATGCCCCGGCAGGGGATCAGTTCAAAGGGATGACCTTTGTCCTCACCGGAGCCCTGACCCACTTTTCCCGGGAGGAGGCCACGGCCTTGATCGAGGCACGGGGCGGAAAGGCCAGCGGCAGCGTCAGCAAAAAGACCACCTATGTGGTGGCGGGTGAGAACGCTGGCAGCAAGCTGCGGAAAGCCGGAGAGTTGGGAGTCCCGGTGCTGACGGAAGAGGAGTTTGCTGCTATGCTGGGCGGCGAGGCCTCTGGAGAGCGTACGGCTGAGAGTACTCCCACGGTGACTTCTTCCGACGAACCGGAGCAGATATCCCTCCTGTAAGAGAGCTTCGCTCATGGCTAAAAACCGATGAAAACGCCAGGGAATTTTTTCCCTGGCGTTTTATTTTCTATAGATAAATGGAACTAGATTTACAGGCACAGATCTCGGCGGGTAAATACCCAGATCCCGGCGCAGTATAGCAGCAGTGCAGCGCCGGCCAATCCCAGTGCCGGCCATAGAGAGCCGCCGCCAGAGGACAAGGCTGCTGTATCAAAGGCCGTCAAGGGGGTCAGATATTTCAGCCACTCCCACTTTTCACCGGACTGTGCCAGCATCTGCAGCAAAATAAATACCACGCATAGGCCGCCGCCCAAGGAGAGGCCCCGGCGGCTGTCGGGAAGAGCGCATACTCCCAGAAAGCAGATGCTTCCCAAGAGGCATAGGAGGGCCGCCAGAGTCAGGTTCAGCCGGAAAAATGGACCGGCTGCAAGCTCTCCAGGGTACATGGCCACAGACAGAAGAGAGCAGAGTCCACCGGCATAGACGGCGGTCAAAATGGCGCTGCCGGCCAGAAAGAGAGCCTGGGTACCGGCGATTTTCCGCCTTGGATTGGGAGTGGAGAGGAGCCAGGCCATGGTGCCTCGATCCAGGTAGCTCACCATCAAACGATTTGCCAGCAAAATCAGCATGACCAGAGGCAGAACCAGAAAGAGGAAGCCATAGAGGTAGTTGGCCAGAAACTCCGTAAGGGTGGAGCCGGGATCACTCATGCCGAAGGCGGCAAAAAGCTGAGGCATGGCATCTTTCATCATGGCCAGGCTTTCCCCCAGCTCCGGGTCGTACATGGTAAGGATCACACTGGCATACAGGGCCAAAATCCCGGCAAAGATCATAAACAGGGCGATACTGCGGCGGGCCTCCCGCCGAAACAAGGGCAGTGAGATCATATGGTCAATTCTCCTCTCCGTAATATCCCAGGAAAGCTTCCTCCAGGCTTCCGCCGTCCACAGCCATGTCTTTGACTTGATGGTCTGCGGCGAGGCGCAGCAGGCGGGGGAGAGCCTGGGCTCCTGTAAGAGATACGGTTACGCTGGAACCATCCCTGCTGGAGCCAGGCCAGGCGGCGGAGAAAGCTGCCGCAGTTTCCGGCCCAGGGAAGGAGAAGGTGTACCGCTTGGTTCTGGCCCGCCGAAGGTCCTCTGTACGCTCCACCGCTGCCAACCGTCCGGAGCGGAGGATGGCTACCCGGTCGCAGGTGCGCTCCAGCTCCTCGAACATATGGCTGGAGAGGAGAATAGTAGCACCTCGTTCCTTCTCCCGCAGCAGCAGCTCCACGAAGCGGTTCTGCATCAGAGGGTCCAGTCCGCTGGTAGCCTCATCCAGGAGCAGAAGGTCCGGCCGGGCCATAAAGGCGCAGATCAGGCCCACCTTCTGCCGGGTGCCTTTGCTCATTTTCCGCAGGCTCTGACGGCCATCCAGCCGGAACAGCTCTTTCAGCTCCTCGGCACATCCCAGGTCCGGCATACCCCGCATCCGGGCCATGAAGCGGAGAAAACCATCTCCGGTGAGATCGTCCATCAGGCTCAGTTCCCCCGGCAGATATCCCACATGGGCCTGGATGGCCGCTGCCTGAGAGAAGCAGTCCATGCCCAGAATCGACGCCTGACCCCGGTCAGGCCGGATAAACCCCATCAGATGGCGGATTGTGGTGGTCTTACCTGCGCCGTTGGGGCCTAGAAAGCCAAAAATCTCGCCTGGTTCCACCTGGAAGGTAAGGTCAAATATACCGCGGCTTTTACCATAGTCTTTGGTAAGGCTCTGCACGTCGATCACATGGCTCATTGATATTCCTTCTTGTAGGCATACTGGCGGAGCATGTCCCGCCAGAGAGCGTATTCCGCCATCAGGGCATCCATATTTACCCGCTTACTGCGCATCATCTGCTGGTGAATATAGCCGTCGATCAGATATATGAGTTGATCCAGGACTAACCGGGGCTCTATCCCAGGGCGGAATTTCTCCCGGTCAATTTGAGAAAAATACACGTCCCACATCTCATCCAGCATCTCCATAAACCGCTGACGCAGGGAAGATACCACGTCTTTGTCTGTGGCGTAGTACAGCCGCAGTGACAGGTCCAGGACCCAGGGCTGGCGCTGGAAGAGCTGGAGCTTTTCCTGGACCCCATAGTCCAGCATATCAAAGAAATCGGTGATCTCCGCCACTTTTCCGCGTTCCAGATGTCGTTCCACCAGATGGCGCATGTGGTCGGCAACATAGAGATACAGGCTCTGCTTATTTTTAAAGTAGTAGAAAAGAAGCCCTTTGGAGATACCCGCCCGGACAGCAATGTCGTCGGTGCTGGCACGCTTGTAGTCCTCACGGGAAAAGACTTCGGCGGCGGCGTCCAGGATTTGCTGCTGTTTCTCATCGGGTAGACTGGAAAATCGTTGGGCCATCGTACTTCCCTCCATTGACCGGTCGGTCAGGTATGGCCTTATTGTAGCGGATTGACTCCAAATGACAAGGCCCTGTTGTGAAAAATCACAAAGGTGAAAAATTTAACCAAAAGGGGATTGGCGGATGGCCGGGAATGTTATACTATACATTTAGACGGACAATAACAGCCTTTGTCCGCTGCTGAAACAAAGGAGAATCTGCTATGGAAATTTTGGAACTGAAACCCGGTTTCTATTTTACCGGTGCTTTGGATCACGACCTGCGGGTATTTGACATCATTATGTATACGGAGTTCGGCACCACCTATAACTCCTATGTCCTCAAAACTGGCCGCCATACCGTCCTCTTTGAGACGGCCAAGGTCAAGTGCCTGGACAGCTGGCTTGAGAAGGTGGGGCAGATCACTCCTATCGATCAGGTGGACTATCTGGTGGTGAGCCACACGGAGCCTGACCACAGCGGCAGTGTGGAGCGGCTGCTGGAGCTGAATCCCCGGATCAAGATCGTAGCTACGGCCTGTGCCATCAGCTTCCTCAAGGAGATCGTCAACCGTGATTTCTATTCCATCCCCGTCCGGGATGGCCAGACCCTGGAGCTGGACGGAAAGACTCTGGAGTTCATGGTGGTGCCCAACCTCCATTGGCCTGACACCATGTACACCTACATCCGGGAGGACAAGATCCTGGTGACCTGTGACTCCTTCGGCTCTCACTATGCCTGCGACGGTATCCTGGCCAGCAAGGTCACCGACCACGAGGGTTATCTGCGGGCTACCAAGTATTACTATGACTGCATCATCGGGCCCTACAAGTCCTTCATGCTGGATGCTCTGCGGCGGGTCCGGCCTCTGGCCCTGGAGATGATCTGTCCTGGCCATGGCCCGGTGCTGGATTGCGATATCCCCTGGATGCTGGATACCTATGAGGAGTGGTCCACCGTGATCAATCCCAATCCCCGGCCCACGGTCATCATCCCCTATGTCAGTGCCTACGGCTACACCGGGCAGCTGGCAGAGGCCATTGCCGAGGGTATTCGCTCCGCCGGTGAGATCGACGTGCGGACTTACGACATGGTCACCGCCGACGCTGCCAAGGTAGGGGAGGAGCTCCTCTACGCCGACGGCTTCCTCCTGGGCACCCCCACCATCGTAGGAGAGGCCCTCAAGCCTATCTGGGACCTTACTACCGGTATGTTTGCCGCCACCCACGGCGGGAAGCTGGCCAGCGCCTTCGGCAGCTACGGCTGGAGCGGCGAGGGTGTGCCCCACATCATGGAGCGGCTCAAGCAGCTGAAGCTGCGGACAGTGGAAGGATTCCGTGTCCGCTTTAAGCCCAGTGCCGACCAGCTGGCTGATGCCAAGGAGTACGGCGCGGAGTTCGGACGGCTGCTGCTCAAGGATCTCAGGCCCATCCAGCGTGCCCCCAAGGGCAAGGTGCGCTGCGATGTGTGCGGCGCGGTGTTCGATGAGGACGAGCCGGTATGTCCTATCTGCAAGGTGGGACCCGAGCACTTCCACCCCGTCACCGCAGAAGCCCCCGCTGCGGCAGAGCCGGAGCTGGTCCGCTGCCGGATCTGCGGCGCGGTGTTCTCCGGCGATAAGCCGGTATGCCCTGTCTGCGGTGTGGGCCCTGACTACTATGAGCCGGCAAAGAAGGAGGCCAAGTCCTCTGGCCGCGGTCCCCGGAAGCTGGTGAAGTGCCTGGTCTGCGGTGAGATTTTCGACGCATCCCTGGATACCTGCCCTGTCTGCGGCGTGGGCCGGGACAAGTTCGTGGAGGTAGAGGTGGAGGAGACCACCTACCGCAACGACACCGAGAACACCTATGTGATCCTGGGCAACGGCTGCGCTGGCGTCAGCGCGGCGGAGGCCATCCGGGAGCGGGACAAGACCGGCAAGATCCTTCTGATCTCCGACGAGGGCCCTGCCTATCAGCGGCCTATGCTCACTAAGGCCATGCTCTCCGGCCTCACTGAGGACCAGATGGCCCTCCATCCCGCAGGCTGGTACGATGCCCAGGCCATCATCCAGATGCTCCGCCGGAAGGTGGAAGCTATCGATACTGCTTCCCATACCGTTACTTTGGATGGCGGTGAGAAAGTATCCTATACCAAGCTGATCCTGGCGCTGGGCAGCGAGAGCTTTATTCCGCCCATCCCTGGCCGGGAGCAGGAAGGCGTAGTGGCTATCCGAAGGATCTCCGACGTGGAGAAGGTCCAGGCCATGGGTGCTGTCCGGCAGGCTGTGGTCATCGGCGGCGGTGTGCTGGGCCTGGAGGCCGCCTGGGAGCTGCGCAAGAGCGGCAGCGAGGTGACCGTGCTGGAGCTGGCCCCAACCTTGATGGGCCGACAGCTGGATGATGCCTCTGCCAAGCTTCTGCTGGAGAAGTGCGGCCAGTCCGGCGTCCGGGTAGAGCTGGGCGTGAAGATCGAGGCTATGGAGGGCAGCGGCCATGTCACTGGCGTGAAGCTAGCCAGCGGCGAGGTGATCCCCGCTCAGCTGGTGATCGTCTCCTGCGGTGTCCGGGCCAATGTAGCTCTAGCCCAGGCAGCTGGCATTGCTGTGGATCGGGCTATCGTGGTGGACAAAGCCATGGAGACCAACATCCCCGGCGTGTTTGCCTGCGGCGACTGTGCCCAGTACGAGGGCGTCAATTACGCCCTCTGGCCGGAGGCCCAGGCCCAGGGCAAGGTGGCGGGAGCCCGTGCTACCGGCGATCTGGTGGATTATGAGCCCATCCAGCCGGTGTTGTCCTTCCACGGCATGGGCACCGAGCTGTTCTCCCTGGGTGACCCGGGTAAGGTGTCCGGTAAGGATTATCGGACTCTGGAGCTTCGGGATGATGCCAAGGGACATCTGGCCCGGTACTACTTTGCTGCCGGGAAGCTGTGCGGTGTGAACCTGGTGGGCGATGTGTCCGGCATGGCGGACGCCATGGCTGCTATGGAGGAAAGTCGGCCTTTGGATCAGTTCCTGGCCTGATCGATATTCTGTGGTACTTTTGGGTACCAAATATGTGCCAATTTAGAAAAATCCGCCGCGGCAGTATTGCCGCGGCGGATTTCTATTATTGATCCACGGAGGGATTCATGTAGTAAATGTTCTTTTCTCCCAGTTTTTCCTTGGCCAGCCGGAGGCCTTCGCCGAAGCGCTGGAAGTGGACGATTTCCCGGGCCCGGAGAAAACGAATGGCGTCGGTGACGTCAGGGTCGTCGCTCAGCCGCAGGATATTATCATAGGTGACACGGGCTTTCTGCTCTGCGGCCAGGTCCTCAGTGAGATCGGCGATCACATCGCCTTTTACGCCGATGCCGGCTGCGTTCCAGGGAGCACCGGAAGCTGCGGTCGGATATACACCGGTGGTATGATCCGTGAAATAGGCAGCATAGCCGCCTTCCCGGATCTGCTCGTCTGTCAGATTTCTGGTCAGCTGATGGACGATGGTGCCCACCATTTCCAGATGGCCCAATTCTTTGGTACATTCCGATTATCCGTGAGGGGAGTCATCATGAGGCAGACGGGGATAGAGAGTGATCTCCAGTCCTTTTCCGGAGCAGTTGGTCCAACGCAGTCTGGCGGTTTTTGCATATACTGCGTGGTCCAGCAGACTTTTCAAAAGGGAGGATTTCTCTTTCGCCGCATCTGCTTCCCGGTAGATCTCCATGATGTACCGGCGATGAGGGGGAGGTTGGGAGATTTCAACGCAGGACTGCCGGTACCGGGCAAGTTCCTCGGTAAGGGCGGCTTTTTGCGCCATTAGGCCGCTTTGGCGGGATGAGAGTTCATGGGTGCGGGAGAGGAACACCTCCGTGGAATAGATACCCTGTTCCAGAAGGTCGTGGGCTTTGGCAATCTGGCGGTTTGTCCTGTCCAGCTGACCGGAAACGGTTTCCAGGGAGGCTTGGAGAGATCTGATCTCAGCAAAGGGGCAGGGGCGTTCCTGTCTGACTTCGCATGTCAGATGCTGGTACCACTGTTCCAACGCTGCCAGAATGATGTCCTCCACAAGAGAAAGATCAGAGGATACGGTAGGGCAGGAGGGGTACGGACAAATGAGAGCATCCGGGCGATTACCGCCATATGGCCGGCGCACCATATTCCGGCCGCAGGCTTCACATTTGAGGAGGCCGGCCAATGGATTTTGCTGGGGAAGGGACTGGGGACCTGGACGGCTGGCGTTCATCTGAAGCAGAGCTTGCGCACGGTTGAAAATCTCCTGGGATACAAGGGGTTCATGGAGCCCGCGATGGAGGGCATACTGTTTGTCGACCGGGCGGCTGACCTTGATCTCACCGGACTCCAGGTGCTTGACGGCCTTGCGCCGCCCCCATCTGACCCACCCGGCGTAGGTGTCGTTTCGCAGCATATTGGCAATGCAGGGATTTGTCCAGTCTCTGCCGCCGGGGGCAGGGATACCCAAATCATTAAGGCGGCGGGCGATCTGGGCGGTACCCAGGCGGCAGGAAGATCCGTCCGGCAGAATGAGGCCTTCTGTGTACCACTGAAAGATAGATACGACAATGTGGGCATTTTCGTTGGGAATCAATGTCCATCCTTTCTGATCTTCCAGCTTTTTGCGATCGTAGCCATAAGGCGCTTTGTTGCCGGGAAATTTTCCTTCCTGGATGGAGGCCATCCGTCCGGCCTGCTGCCGCCGGGTAATGGCTTTGTACTCCCGGCGGCTCATGAACAGACCAAACTCAAAGTATTCCTCGTCAAATTCACTGTCAGGATCATAGGTTTTGGAGGGAGTGATGATTTTCGTGTGGGAGAGCCGGAAGGCCCGGGAGACGATGCCCTGATCCAGAGTGTCTCCGCGAGCCAGACGCTCCACTTCATAGACAAGGACGCTGTCCCACATGCCCGCCTCCACATCATGGAGGAGCTTCTGCATTTGAGGCCTGGCTGTAATGGTCTCTCCCGACACCACTTCCCGGTAGATCTTGCCGATGTCCAGGCCGTTTGCCTGGGCTACAGCCAGCAGCGCCTGCTGGTGCCGGGCCAGCGTGTCGCCGGCTCCGTGCCGCTCTGCCTCCAGGTCCACCCGGGATTTCCTCAGATACATTGCCTCAGCCATTGCGGGAGCCTCCTATACCGGAGGAAAAAGTACGCGCCGTCATGGTTTTGCTTCTCCGTGATCTGATTTTTCGGCGGCCCGGCGCTGTACGGCCAGCAGGATGTCTCTTGCCGTGCCTTCTGCATTTTCCCGGATGCGTTCCAGCTCTTCCGCAGACTTTCCGGCGTATGCGCCGTCATCGATATTGACTTTGATCCCTCGTATGTAATAGGTCTCAACGATCATAGCAACACCTCCGCTTTAGCCTACGCCGGAGTTCTGCCGTACATGCTTATGAACTTGCCGGGGCGGGGCCAGCTCACGCTGTGCCGTATTGTGAAGAAACGGCTGGAAAATGCGCAAATCATGGATTGACAAAAAACGGATAAGTGGCTACAATGCAAAAAGGAAATTCCATACGCTTCAAGTGTCCCGGCAGAGCGTTGCGCTGTCGGGGAGAATAGGGAACCAGGTGAGAGCCCTGGACGGTACCGCCGCTGTGTGCGCTGAGATCAGATTCGTTGATGAAAGTCAGTCACTGGGAAACTGGGAAGGCAGAATTTGGTTGCAGGTGGGTCAAAAGCCACCTTATGCGCGAGTCAGAAGACCTGCTTGAGGATTGCCCCTTCCACGAGTTATGGAAGTAAGGGGGGCTATTGTTGCGGAAAAACGGCCGTGGCAGCGGATTTGCTGCCACGGCCATTTACGTTTTCAAGACATATCGCAAGGAGCGGTGGATTTTTCTAAATCTTATTTATTTTTAGGAGGGTCCCACGAGATGAAAAAAGCACTGAAAAAATGGCTGGCGCTGGCTTTGGCGCTGGCACTTGTCCTGAGCCTGGCGGCTTGCGGCGGTAATAATACCGCCGGGAACGATGCATCTTCCAATCAGCAGAATAGCCAGAACGGCGACAATGCAGATGCCCAGGATACGCAGGATACTTCTGGCGCCCCTGTACTGGAGGGGCAGATGGAGCTGGATTATGCGGAGAAGTTCCAGATCGATCTCTACAGCGATGGTTACCGCATGATCTCCATTGATGGTGCACAGACCCGCTATCTGGTAGTTCCGGAGGGGAAGTCTGTGACCTGGGAGCTGGGGGACGATGTCACTGTGATCCAGCTGCCCATTGAGCGGGCCTATGTGGCCAGCACCAGCATGATGTCCCTGCTGGACGCCATCGACGGTCTGGACCAGGTAAAGCTGGTTGCCACTGAGCAGGAAAAGTGGTATCTGGAGAACATTGTCAGCCGCATGGAGGCGGGCGATATTGCCTTCTCCGGTTCCTATGATGAGCCTGACTATGAGCTGATGACTGCTGGTGATATTCAGCTGCATATCGACAGCGGTATGATCGATGGCCATCCCGAGGTGTTGGAGAAGTTTGCGGAGCTGGGAATCCCCTCCCTGGTGGAGCGTTCTTCTCAGGAAGACCATCCTCTGGGCCGCGTGGAATGGGTGAAGGTGCTGGGCGTCCTCTTTAATCTGGAAGATGAGGCGCAGCAGTATTTTGAGGAGCAGAAGGCGCTGGTGGAAGGCGCCGCCGGTGAGAACACCGGAAAGACCGCTGCCATGGGTTACATCACCTCCACTGGGAAGTGCTATTCCCGCAACGGCGGAGATTACATGGCGCAGATGATCGCTCTGGCGGGAGGTACCTATGTCCTGGCTGACATGGAGCCGGAGGAGAGCGGCAATACCAATATGACTTTTGAGGATTGGTATGCCAAGAACAAGGACGCTGATTACCTGTTCTACATCAACTTTGCTCTGGGCTTTGACTCCATTCAGGCCATGGTCGACTATAACCCCCTATTTGCTGATTTTAAGGCGGTGCAGGAGGGCCATGTCTATGTCACTTCCCCCGACTTTACCCAGTCCACGGCGGCGATTGCGTCTATCATTTCTGATATGAATACCATTTTCACCAGCGAGGATGATCAGGTGACCACTGACCATCTGATCAAGCTCTCCTGATGGAATGACGCTGTCCCTGTATTTTACCCCGGGCGGAGTGTATTCTCCGCCCGGGGCCATGCTTTGAAAGGTGGAACCTTATGGAAGACCTGTACCGGGCGTCCCGTCGGGAGGCCATGACGACTGCAGGGCGATTTCTGCTGACAATGGTGCTGCTGACCCTTTTGTTGGGATGGGGGTTGGTGCTCAATGTGAATACAGGCTCTGTGGATATCCCTGCAGGGGAAGTCTTCCACATGGTGTGGTCAGCAGTAAAAGCCTTTTTCCGGGATCTGTTTACCGGTTCGGATACCCTTCGGACGGTGACGGAAGCATCCTCGGAGAGTAAGATCATTTTTAGTATCCGGATGCCCCGGATGCTTCTGGCAGCCATTCTGGGAGGCGCCCTGTCGGTGTCCGGATTTTTGCTGCAGACCTTTTTCCGCAATCCCATTGCCGGACCGTTTGTTCTGGGTATCTCCTCCGGAGCAAAAATGGTGGTGGGAATCACAACGATCCTGCTGACACCTTATCTCAAGACCATCAATTCCTTTGTCCTGATCCTGTCGGCATTTGCAGGATCTCTTCTGATCGTGTCCATGGTGCTGCTGTTTTCTCAGCGGGTGCGGAATATGTCTATGCTGCTGGTGATCGGCATCATGGTGGGATATATCTGCAGTGCCGTCACCGACTTCTGCATCACCTTTGCAGATGAGGAGGATATCGTCAACCTAACCAGCTGGTCTATGGGAAGCTTTTCCGGTGCCAACTGGAGCAATGTAACTACCGCTGGCGGACTTTGCCTGGTAGGAGCGGTATTGTCGTGGCTCCTCAGCAAGCCCATTGCTGCCTATGCCTTGGGTGAGGGGTATGCCCAGAGTCTGGGGATCAACGTGAAATTTTTCCGTGCCGCGCTGATCCTGCTCTCCAGCCTCCTTTCCGCCTGTGTCACAGCTTTTGCGGGGCCTATTTCCTTTGTTGGTATTGCGGTTCCCCACATTACCCGCACCATGCTCAAGACGGCAAAACCTATTTTGGTGATCCCGGCCACATACCTGTGTGGCGCGGTGTTCTGTATTTTCTGTGACCTGATCGCCCGTACGGCCTTCTCTCCCACAGAGATGGCCATCGGCACAGTTACCTCCGCTTTTGGCGCGCCGGTCGTGATCTATATGATGCTCAAGCGCCAGAAGACCCGGCAGTAAGGAGGATATTATGATCTATTTCCATACGAAGGATCTGGTGGTGGGATATAATGGCCATGCCCTGATCCACGATATCAATATCCAGGTGGAGAAGGGGAAGATCCTGACCTTGATCGGTCCCAACGGTTCCGGCAAATCCACGATCCTGAAGTCCATCACGCGGCATCTGTCCAAGATCTGCGGCCAGGTCTATATCGACCGGCAGGAGATCTATGCCTGGTCAGCCAGGGAACTGGCGCGGCAGGTAGCGGTGGTGCTGTCAGACCGCATCCATCCGGAACTGATGACCTGTGAGGAGGTAGTGGCTATGGGCCGCTACCCCTATACCAACGCTCTGGGTAAACTGACGCCCCACGATAAGGAGATCGTGGCCCAGGCAATGGAGCGGGTCCATGCCCTTGACCTGGCGGAGCGGGATTTTTCCACCCTGTCTGACGGCCAGCGCCAGCGGATCATGCTGGCCCGGGCTATTTGCCAGGAACCGGAGATCATTGTTCTGGACGAACCTACCGCCTATCTGGACATCCGGCATAAGATAGAATTACTGGATATCCTCCGGGAGATGGCCCATGAGAAAGGGATCACGGTGATCATGTCCCTCCATGAGATCGATCTTGCCACCAAGATCTCTGACTATCTGCTGTGCGTCAAAGGGGAGACCATTTCGGCGTTTGGCCCGCCGGAGGATATTTTGGCGGAGGGAGGCATCGACCGCCTGTATGATATCCAGCACGGCTCCTATAATCTGCTGTTTGGCAGTGTGGAGCTGACAAAGCCGGCGGGGGAACCGCAGGTGTTTGTAGTGGGCGGCGGCGGAATGGGGGTTGAGTGCTACCGTGCTCTGCAAAAACGGCAGATCCCCTTTGCAGCGGGGATCCTTTTTGCCAACGATGTGGACTATCAGGTGGCATGGGAACTCAGCGACCATGTAGTCGTTGCCCCGGCTTTTGAACCGATGACAGAGGAACATTACCGGCAGGCGGCAGAGATGATGTGCCGCTGCCAGTACGTTATGGATGCCGGAACGCCCATCGGGACGCTCAACAGTATGAACGGGAGGCTGCTGACCCTGGCAAAGGAAAAAGGAATTCCAGTGTACCAGGGGTGGCAGGCCCTGCGTGACGGGATGGACTGCCAGAAAAAAGCGACGGCCTGAAATCAGGAGAAGGAGAGAACGACATGTTTGAGATCGTAAAGCCTATGGAAATTGAGGCGCGCAGTTTTGAGATCATTACAGAACTTTTGGGTGAGAACCAGCCTGATCCGGAGACAGCGCCGGTGGTCAAACGGGTGATCCATACTACAGCGGATTTTGAGTACCGGGAGAACCTGGTTTTTTCGGAGCATGCGGTGCGGCAGGGGATCGAAGCCCTTCGCCAGGGCTGCCATATTGTTACGGATACCCATATGGCCATGGCAGGCATCAATAAAACGGTGCTGGGCCGCCTGGGTGGTGAGGTCCACTGCTTTATGTCTGATCCTGATGTAGCGGAGGAGGCGAAGCGCCGCGGCATCACCCGCGCCGCTGTATCCATGGAGCGGGCAGCTGCGCTGGGCAAACCCTGCATTTTCGCCATCGGCAATGCCCCCACTGCACTTATCGCGCTCAAGGAGCTGATGGACGCCGGAAAAGTGCGACCCGCCCTCATTATCGGCGTGCCTGTGGGGTTTGTAAATGTAGTGGAGAGCAAGGAGCAGATCTTGGGCTGTGATGTGCCGTATATCGTGGCCCGGGGACGGAAAGGCGGCAGCAATGTAGCCGCCGCCATCTGCAACGCTATGCTGTATCAGATTGCCCGCTGATCCATGGAGGAGTATATCATCCAGGGAGGAAAACGGCTGCGGCTGGGCTATACCACTGGTACCTGCGCTGCGGCGGCAGCGAAGGCGGCGGCGTGGATGCTGCTGACCGGAAAGGAGCGCCAGACAATCACCCTTACTGTGCCAAAAGGGATCAGTTTGGAGCTGGCGATCTGTGACATACATCGCGGCGAAGATTATGTCTCCTGCGCTGTAGAAAAGGACAGTGGCGACGATCCGGATGTGACCCGGGGAACACTGATCTATGCCCGGGTGGCTTTGTGCCCTCATGAGGGTATCACCATAGACGGTGGGACAGGCGTAGGACGGGTCACCCGGCGGGGCCTTGACCAGCCCGTGGGCGCGGCGGCCATCAACTCGGTTCCCAGGGAAATGATCCGGAAAAATCTGGAGGAGGTCTGCTGTCTTGCAGA
Source organism: uncultured Eubacteriales bacterium (assembly GCA_900549475.1). Classification (GTDB taxonomy): domain Bacteria; phylum Bacillota; class Clostridia; order Oscillospirales; family Oscillospiraceae; genus Pelethomonas. Next base: position 184,531 of record UROF01000001.1, on the reverse strand, counting down.
CTACTCCGGGGGACTGTCTGTGGTGATCTCCGCTCCGGATGGAGAGCGGTTGGCGCAGAAGACCTTCAATCCCCGGCTGGGGATCATGGGAGGTATCTCAATCCTGGGGACATCAGGTATCGTGGAGCCTATGAGTGAAAGGGCGCTGGTGGATACCATCCGGGTGGAACTGGCTCAGCGGAGGGCTGAGGGAAAAGATTATGTGCTCCTGACGCCCGGTAACTACGGTTCCGATTATATCCGCCAGGATCTGGGGATCGATCCTGCCTTGGCAGTCCAGATCTCCAACTATATCGGAGACGCCCTGGATATCTGCAAAGAACTGGGGTTTCGGGGTGCTCTTCTGACCGGTCATATTGGAAAGCTGGTAAAACTTGCCGGCGGTATGTTCAATACCCACTCCCAATACGGGGACTGCCGGATGGAGATCCTGGCATCTCACGCGGGGGCTGCCGGGCTTTCAGCAGAAAAGATCGAGGAGCTGCTGAGCTGTGTAGCCTGTGATGACGCACTTCGGCTGCTAAAGGAAGCAGGGGTATGCGAGGCGGTACTGTCCAGGCTGACCCGGAAGATTGCCGAAAACCTGTCCCGGAGAGGTGGAGAGCTTGCGGTAGGTGCCGTTTTGTTTTCCAAAGAGTACGGGCATCTGGGAGAGACGGACAATGCCCGCAGCCTTTTGGAGAGGTTCAAGGGAGGCGAGTGACCATTCAGCAGGCGGTTATGTTACTGGAATGGGCTGCCCGGAGAGGCTATATGGTCGATGGCAGTCCGGAGATGTACCGGAATATTAGCCGAAAAGCACACCAATCTCCTGTTACACTGAGAAGCGACTTCCCTGTTGTTTCTGACCTGCCGCAGGGGATGGAAGTTAAGGATAGGGGAGAGGTGGATGTGCTGATCTCCTGGAGAGAGGACTTGGAAGCATCTGCTGTGGTGCGAGTGATCCCGCAGGCAGTGCGCCTGGGAATCGGCTGCCGCCGCGGGATCAGCGAGGCCATGATCCGTGACGTGGTGGAGCAGACTTTGAGAGAACATCACATCGACCCTCGGGCGGTAGGAGAAGTGGCTTCCATTGATCTGAAAGCAGATGAGGAGGGACTGCTGGCTTTTTGCCGCAGCCAAGGATGGCCGATCCATTTTTACTCCGCTGCAGAGTTGCAAAAGGCGGAGGGCAGCTTTACGCCCTCCGCCTTTGTTCGGAACATAACAGGAGTAGACAATGTTTGTGAGCGCTCTGCGCTGTTGGGGGCAGAGCGACTACTGGTGAGAAAGACCGCGCGGAAGGGCGTGACAGTTGCGGCAGCTGTGGAGCGCCTGGAAATAAGCTTTGAGGAAACTGGTATTCCAGGAGGGCACTGAGATGAAAAAAATCTGTGTTTTTGCCGGGACGACAGAGGGGCGGAAGCTGGTGGAGTTTCTCTCCGGTCAGCCGGTGGAGGTTATGGCCTGCGTGGCCACGGAGTATGGTGAAACGCTGCTCTCGCCAGCGGACAATCTTACCATCTCTGCCTGCCGGTTACCGGAGAAAGAGATGGAGACGCTGCTCCGACAGAGGAAATTTGACCTAGTGGTGGATGCCACTCACCCTTATGCCGTTGCTGTGACGGAAAATATCGCTGCTGCCTGCGCGGAAACGGAGACGCCGTATTTGCGCCTGATCCGTTCCGGCAGTGCATCACCGGAATGTGCCGTTTTCGTACCGGATATCCCCCATGCGGTGGAATATTTGAACCATACCAACGGAAATATATTGCTGACAACCGGCAGTAAAGAACTTTTGCTTTACACTGGAATTAAAGAATTTGTCAAGCGTGCCTACGCCCGGGTACTGCCAATGGAAGAATCCTTGGCTTCCTGCCAGGCGGCAGGACTGGCGCCCGCCCATATCATTGCCATGCAGGGACCGTTTTCCCGTGAGATGAATACCGCTATGCTGCGAGCTGTCGATGCAAAATATCTGGTCACTAAAGAGGGAGGAGCTCCCGGTGGTTTTACAGAGAAAGCAGCAGCAGCGGCGGAGGCAGGGGCTACTCTGGTGGTGATCGGCCGTCCGGCCCAACGGGAGGGACTGCCTTTTTCGGAAGTGATCGGATATTTGTGCCAACGTTTTGGCTTGGTCTGGAGGCCACGGGTGACTGTGGCGGGGATCGGGCCTGGCAGTGGTGAGGCTATGACAGGCGAGGTGTGCCGAGCTATTGAGGAGGCGGACTGCGTCATCGGCGCGGAACGGATGCTGTCGGCGGCGAGGCCCGGACAATCCACGTTTGCCGCCATTAAGCCGGAGGTCATTGCAGACTATATCCGGAATCACCGTGAGTTTCACAATTTTGTGGTGGTAATGTCCGGTGATGTGGGCTTTTTCAGCGGAGCAAAGAAGCTCCTTCCTCTCTTAACGGACTGCCAGGTAGAGGTTTTGCCGGGAATCAGCTCCCTCTCTTATTTCTGTGCCCGGCTGGGCAGATCCTATGAGGACATAGTGACTGTCAGTGCCCATGGCCGTACGCTAGCCATTGCACCGATCTTGCGGTCCGGGCGGGGAGCCTTTGTCCTGGTGGGCGGCGAAAACGGTGCGGCAGAACTCTTCCGGCGGTTGACAGAAGCGGGCTTGGGGCATGTATCTGCGGCAGTAGGGGAGCGGCTCAGCTATCCCGATGAGCGGATTACCGTAGGAACAGCAGAAGAATTGATGGATACATCATTTTCTTCTCTGAGCGCTGTGCTGATCGAGGGGGTAAAAGATGGTGCAGCATTCCCCTGCGGCTTGCCGGATGAGGTGTTCCTGCGAGGCGGTGGCCCTGGAGGCGTTGTCCCCATGACTAAGAGTGAGGTGCGGGCCGTGTGTCTGTCCAAACTGCGGCTTCCTGACCATGCGGTATGCTGGGATATCGGGGCAGGTACAGGTTCCGTATCCATAGAGATGGCCCTTCAGGCCTGGCGGGGACGGGTGTACGCAGTGGAGTGCAGGGAGGAGGCGGTCGCCCTCCTTCGCGAGAACCGCCGTCGGTTTGGAGCGGAAAATCTGGAGATCATAACCGGGACCGCTCCGGAAGCTTGCAGCCAGCTGCCAGCGCCCACCCATGTTTTTATCGGCGGCAGCTCCGGCAATCTGAAAGAGATCATTGCCATGCTGCTGGAGAAGAATCCACGGGTCCGCATTGTGGCTACAGCGGTATCGTTGGAGTCTGTTTCTGAATTGACAAATTGCTTAAAGGAATTTCACTTTACAGAATCTGAGGTGGTTTCTGTAGTGACCGCCCGGGACAGTACTGTCGGCAGCTATCATCTGATGCGGGGGCAGAACCCGGTATATGTGTTTTCCTTTGGCTGAGATTACAGCATTTCCATTAAGGCAGATACTCGGGTGTTGATCTGTCCGATGTCCGAGGTGGCGTAGTCGGTTTCGATTTTCAGATACGGCAGACCATAGTTGCTCTGAACAAAGCGCTTGACCTGCAGGCTTTCCACAGCATAGGTATGGCAAGCCTGCAGAACGATCTCTACCACAGCGTCCGGCTTGTATTCCTCGATGAGTCGTCCCAACAGAGCAAAGCGGTTGGGATTGGGCGTCATGCAGGAACAGCCGATATTCAGATATCGCCGTGCCAGGGCACCATAGATGTCCGGGTCATTTTCATCCACCAATTCATCACAGGACTTGGAGCCGCCGCAGTTCTCATAGGCAACCACCACGCCGCCGTTATCCTCAATGGCGCGTACTACCTTCATCGCTCCGCCGGAGGAAGGGGAACCGGTGATCAGGATGCGGGGCATCGGCTTGAGATGTTCCCCTGCGGCATACTCTCTCTTTACCTTCTCGATCAGAGCATAGATCTCCTGGATCACCTGCTCTTTGTCGAAACGGAAAGTGGAGCCGTACAAGACATTGTAAAGCTGTTCTCCTTTCATAGGAGCTGGGTCAAGGCGCATCAGCTCATAAAGTGCTTTCAATGCTTTGCGCTCCTCATTCCGGATATGTGTGGCCCTCCGAATCTGCTCTTCCGTGATGGTAACACCAAACCGTTCCTCCAGTACTTCCCGGAAACGGATGATCTCATGGCGGTACATGGCGTAGCCATCGGGACTCTGGCGGTTGGGAAGTTCCATGATGTGGATAGGCTTGAATTCTCCCAGGAACTCGTACATTTTTTTCTTGCCGTCGCAGGTAGTTTCTCCTACGATCAGATCGGAAAAATAGAAGAAGGGGCACTTATCTGTGAGGGCAAAGCCGTAGCTGGATTTGATAAGGGGGCAGAGATTGCTGGGGAGATCCCGCTCTGCATCCTTGATGGTTTCATCAGAGGTGGAGCACAGACCCACCACGCAGGCCCCCATTGCCATGGCGATCTCCTGGGGGAAGTAGGTGCAGAACACACCGATCACTGGGATACCGTTATCTTTCAGCTCTTTTACATGGAGAAAAGAAGCTTTCCTTTGGTCGGCAAATTCAGCGAAGATTTCTGGTAATTCCGTTCGTAATTCCATTTTGTTATTCTCCTTGCTTTCAGCCGGAGCCATTAGGCTCCGGCTAAAATTTTTGCAGCATTTGGCTGCTTTTGTCCAAGCGTATCACAATACTATAGATACAGTCAATAATTGATAAAAAGTGATACAAAGTTGCATTTCTCGAGATGCTGCACTAAAAGAAAATATTTTCACGATATTTTTAAATTAATTTAATAAAAAACGGCTGATATTTGCATATATATTTTTATTCAATAAATTTAAAATTTCTATTTAATTTATAGATAAACGCCTTGTAGCAGAGGAAGTAATATGATACCATAACAATAACGATATAGGCCTGACAGGAGATAAGGAACTATGCAATATTGTATCGGGATCGACATCGGCTCGACCTGCGCAAAGACAGCTGTCTTAAATGGTGAGGACTTGGTCTGCTCTTTTGTATTGCCTACCGGCTGGAGCAGTGTGGACACAGCGGAGGAGATCCGCCGGCGGCTTTGTGCGGCGGGATATGATCCTGGGGAGAATGGCTGTGTTTCCACAGGATATGGCCGTGTTTCCGTCCCATATTCCCAAAAGGCGGTTACAGAGATCACCTGCCATGCCAAAGGGGCTATGATGCTCCACCATAGCCGGGACCTTACAGTCATCGATATCGGTGGACAGGATACTAAGATCATCCGGGTGGAAGGCGGCATGGTAAAGGACTTTATCATGAATGACAAGTGTTCCGCTGGTACTGGCCGTTTCTTGGAAGTCATGGCCAATACACTGGGACTGCGGCCAGACGATATGTGCGATCTGGCGCAGCAGGGAGGCGGTGTGTCCATCAGCTCCATGTGTACCGTTTTTGCGGAATCTGAGGTCATCAGCCTTATCGGCAAAGGGGAGAAGAAGGAGAATATTGCCTTTGCCGTGGTGGATTCCATCGTAAAGAAAGTAGCCTCCCAGGCCCGGCGTCTGGAGGAAGGCGGCTTGGTCTGCCTTACCGGCGGGCTGTGCGAAAGCGAGTATATCCGCGAAGCGTTGGGACGGCAGCTGAGGACAGAGGTAGTTGCTGTCCCGGAGGGGCGCTACGCCGGCGCGGTTGGGGCGGCTCTATGTGCCCGGGAAATGGCGAGAAAAGGATGATAACCACGCCTGGTGCGTGAATCAGAAATAATTCAGGTAAGGAGAATTGGAAATGGCTGATCGCAGAGAGATGTGGAAAGCGCTGGGAATGGACGTGGATACCCATGATGGCCTGTGCGCGGCACTGCCGGTTGCCTTTGGCGACGTGTACCTGTCCCAGAAGAACCGTCCGGAAGGTATGGCATTTTGGGATTTCGTGGTGTCAGATATCCACGGTATCCGTCCTGCTGAACTCTTAGAGGCACAGAAAGAGGGGCGTAAAGTGTTCGGCACTTTCTGTGTCTTTGTTCCCGATGAAGTGGTGGTGGCAGCCAACGGCATTGTCACCGGCCTGTGCGGCGGTTCCCAGTTCTGGGTTCCTGATGGGGAGAAGGTCCTGCCTAAGAGCACCTGCCCCCTGGTAAAAGCCTCTGTAGGCGCCCGGCTGGGCCGCACCTGTCCCTTCTTCCGGATTGCCGATATGTATGTAGGTGAGACCACCTGTGACGGCAAGAAGAAGGCTTATGAGATCCTGGGTGAAGACGTTCCTATGTACATCATGGACCTGCCTCAGATGAAGCGGGAGTGCGACATCATTAAATGGAAGGATGAGATCGCTGCCTTTGCCAAGAAGGTGGAGGAGTTTACCGGTAATACCATCACGGCAGAGAAGCTGGATGAGGCTATCCGCCTCATCAATAACAAGCGTAAGGCCCTGGCCCGGGTATTTGAAGCCCGTAAGAACCCGGATAATATCCCCATCAGCGGCGCCGATGCCCTGCTGGTGACCCAGATTGCCTTCTTTGATGATCCTGCCCGCTGTGCGGAAATGTGCAACAAGCTGGCCGATGAGCTGGAGGAGCGCAATCGTCAGGGTATCAGTGTCTTTGAGAAGGGCACCAAACGCATTATGATCACCGGTACCCCCATGGCCATCCCCAACTGGAAGCTCCATCACATTGTGGAGACCAGCGGCGCCGCTGTGGTCTGTGAGGAGATGTGCACCGGCACCCGGTACTTTGAAAACCTGGTGGAGGAGGGGCTCACCACTCTGGACGAGCAGTACATGGCTCTGTCCAAGCGGTACATGAAGAACAACTGTGCCTGCTTTACTCCCAATCCTGGCCGTGTAGAGGATATTCTGCGCCTGGCCCAGGAGTATCAGGTGGACGGCGTGATCGATGTGAACCTGAAGTTCTGCTGCCTCTATGACACCGAAGGCTACAGTGTGGAGCGGGCTCTGAAAGAGGCTGGTATCCCGGTCCTGGGTATTGAGACCGACTATGACGACGGCGACAGCGAGCAGCTGCGTACCCGCATCGGTGCTTTCGTGGAAATGCTGGGCTGATGGCATCCTCAGAGATTATCGATTACTATGTCCTCTTTCACAACCACACAGAGGGAATGGCCCTTTATCAATACATCCGCTCGCATGGTGCCAATGCCCGGATCTGCCCTGTGCCCCGGTCAGCCAGCGCCTGCTGCGGAATGTCCCTGCTGGTATGGGAGGAGGATATTGAGGCGGTGCGGCAGTGTGTGAAAGACAGCGGCATCTCCATTGCGGGGATCGCCGAACTGCCACGGGATATTGATCCCCACCGGGACCGCTACTGTTAAGGCCCCGCCACATCCCATTTAAAACCGTATACCGCACGTTCAGGCGGCACAGCATAGGCTGTGCCGCCTTTTTGCTTAAAAGGTGCACTAAGATCTGAATGAAAAAGGAAATAGCGGCCTGAAAATCAGAATATATTTATATTGACAAACATCGATCTGAGTGCTATACTGCGCTTGCATCGAAAAAAATCAATGTGAGAAGGTGAGCGCTTGCGAAACTATACAGAGGAAGCAAAAATTTTTAAAGCCCTGGCAGATGAAAATCGTCTGCGGATCCTGGAGATTCTCCGGGGCGGAGAAAAGTGCGCCTGTGTCCTTTTGTCCGACCTGCAAATCAGCCAGTCCACCTTGTCCTACCATATGAAGATCCTCTGCGACTCCGGGATCGTTGTCAGCCGTCCGGAAGGGAAGTGGATGCATTATGCTATCAGTAAAGAGGGCAGCCTCCGTGCTGCCCAGCTTTTGGTGGAAGCTACTGCCCTCTATGGAGATGGTACGAGTTGTCCCTGCGGCAGGGAGTAAAAGCTGCTGTACATCCGGCAGCTTTTTCAAACGCCAATATATCGATAAAATTCGAAGAATTGTGGATGGAGGAATCTTTTAATGGAGACAGTTCGGACGGCCTGGTTCTTTTTTCAGGACCAGGTTCTGGGAATGAAGTGGCTGAATGAGTTGATCGGCAGGGGCCTAACAGCATTGGGCCTGGATACCGATAGTACATGGGGTGGCATTCTGCGCTTTTTCTTGTATGATACGATCAAGATTTTTGTACTGCTGTCGGTACTGATTTTCGCAATATCTTATATACAGAGCTATTTCCCACCGGAAAGGACCCGACGGATTCTGGGCCGGTTCCGGGGACTGTGGGCCAATACGCTGGCTGCTCTGTTGGGGACGGTGACGCCTTTTTGCTCCTGTTCCTCTATCCCGTTGTTTATGGGATTTACCAGTGCAGGTTTGCCTATCGGTGTGACATTTTCCTTCCTGATTTCGTCGCCGATGGTAGATCTGGGGTCCCTGGTACTGCTGATGAGCATTTTTGGCGGCCGGGTAGCGGTGGTATATGTTGTGTTAGGTCTGGTGATTGCTGTCATCGGCGGTACGCTGCTGGAAAAGTTGGGGATGGAGCGATATGTAGAAGAATTTATCCGCAGCGCTCCCCGCATTGAGACAGAAAGCGCCTCTCTTACCCGGCGTGACCGCCTGGAATATGCCAGGGATCAGCTGAAGGCTACCATTAAAAAAGTTGCGCCGTATATTTTTATCGGGGTAGCGGTAGGCGCAGCCATCCACAATGTGATCCCGCAATCCTGGGTAGAAACCGTTTTGGGAGATCAGAATCCTTTGGCGGTGATCCTGGCTGTAGTGGTAGGCGTGCCCATGTATGCAGATATCTTCGGAACGATCCCTGTGGCGGAGAGCCTGTTGTTCAAGGGAGCTGGTCTGGGAACCGTGCTGGCTTTTATGATGGCGGTGACGACTTTGAGCCTGCCGTCTCTGATCATGCTGAAAAAGGCGGTGAAGCCTCGCTTGCTGGGGGCATTTATCGCCATATGTACGGTGGGCATCATATTGGTAGGGTACTTTTTCAACGCGTTCCAGCAATTTTTTATCTGATTAAAATGCTTTGCGTATAGAGAAACATCACGAGCGAGATAGATTTATAGGAGATGACAGTATGGAACAGACAAAGCTTTTTGTACTGACGGGTTTTTTAGGGGCCGGAAAGACAACGTTCCTCAAACGTATCCTCCATGATCTGGAGGGTACGAAGGTCGGCGTGATTCAAAATGATCTGGGAAAGGTAAATATTGACGGTGAACTGATCGAAAAAGACGGCCTGGAGCTGCGTGAGATCAGCCAGGGCTCCATATACTGCTCCTGCCGGAAGCTGGATTTTGTCAAAGCATTGGCGGAGCTGGCTCAGCGGGGACTTGACTATGTACTGGTGGAGAGCTCCGGCATTGGTGATCCCTCCAATGTGGAGGAGCTGCTGCAGGCAGTGGAGGTGCTGCAGCCCGGCGCCTATCGATTTGCGGGATTGATCTGTCTGGTGGATGCCGCCAACTTCCTGGAGGACAGCGGCAGCCGGGAGGAGCTGGCGCGGCAAGTCCGGCATGCCCATGTGATCCTGCTGAATAAGACGGATCTGGTGGAACCTGAGGAACAGGAGAAGGTGCTGGCAGTGCTGCGGGAGCTGAATCCTGTCGCGCCTATTTATTCTGCCGCCTATGGAGAGATCGACATGGGATTTCTTCAGGAGGATCTGCGGAAGTATCAATATGTAGATGGTGAACCATCCCTCAACTCCTCTGAATCCAAACCCAAAACTCTGGTTCTGCGGACAACTCAGCCGATGAACCGGGAGAAACTGGATAGTTTTCTCTCACAGCTGGCGCCTCAGTGCTGGCGGATGAAGGGGTTTTTGCCTCTGGATACCGGCTGGCATCAAGTGGATGTCGTCGGAAAATATATCGACTATAAACCCTGCCAGGCCAGAGAACAGGGAGAATTGGTGATCATTTCCCGGATCGGGCCGGCGGTGATTCGTCCCATCATCGATACCTGGAAAGATATCGTTGGCACAGAAATGACGTTGAGAAATTAAGGGGGAGCAGCTATGGAAATTTTAGTGATCGGTGGAGGCTGTGCCGACTGTGACAAGGTGTATGCAGAGGCTCAGGCAGCGGTAGGAGAGCTGGGGCTGAATGCCACAGTGCGAAAAGTTGAGGATCTGGTGGAGATGGTCCGGCTGGGTGTTATGTCTGTGCCGGCACTGATGGTGGATGGACGGCTGCTGTCGTCAGGGCGCCCCCTCAATAAAAGCCAGATCATGCGGCTGCTGGGACAGGAAGTGGGAAAATGAGCGGTACTTCGAAACCTAACGTGGCTTTTATCTGCGTTCATAATTCCTGCAGAAGTCAGATCGCAGAGGCACTTGGGAAAGAGCTTGCCGGTGATGTATTTGCGTCGTATTCAGCCGGTACAGAGCGGCAGGAACGGATCAATCAGGACGCGGTGCGCTTGATGAAACAGTCCTGGGGGATCGATATGGAAAAGACCCAATACAGCAAGCTGCTGGAAGAAATTCCCCAACCGGATATTGTGGTCCTCATGGGATGCAACGTGTCGTGCCCCCATTTGACAGCCCGCCATACGGAGAACTGGGGGCTGGAGGACCCCAGCGGGAAAGGGGACGATGCGTTCCTTTTTACCATCCATGAGATTGAAAAGCGGGTCCGTGATCTCCGCGACCGGATATTGGCGGGCCTGTAAAGAACAGAAGCAGGACGAATTTCAGCTGCCTGCATCAAATGGCGAAAAGACCGTGCAGAGTTCTGCACGGTCTTTTGCACACTAAATATTTCTCGGAAAGGGACAAATCAAAAGAATATGTCTCTATTGTAGAGACGATGATTTGACATATATATTCACAACCATTATAATAGTTTTCATTGTGTAAAGATTCTGGTGTTTCTTTTATATACCGTAAGGAACAGCGAGGCAATGAGAGGAGTGTGAGCGCCAGTGCTGGCCTATACCTACATAGAAAAGGGGAAGTTTCTCCTGAAAGAAAAGCCCCGCCCTTTGCTTCGTGATCCGCGGGATGCCATCGTGCGGGTAACGCTCAGCAGCATTTGTACCAGCGACCTGCATATCAAACACGGCTCAGTTCCCCGGGCGGTGCCGGGGATCACCGTGGGGCATGAGATGGTAGGCGTTGTGGAGGAAGTTGGTTCCGCTGTTTCTGCCGTTGCGCCCGGCGACAGAGTGGTAGTGAATGTAGAGACTTTCTGCGGCCAATGCTTTTTCTGCCGGAATGGCTGGGTGAACAATTGCACGGACCCTGATGGCGGCTGGGCATTGGGGTGCCGGATCGACGGCGGACAGGCAGAATATGTCCGGGTCCCGTATGCCGATCAGGGGCTGAGTCCCATTCCGGATGGGGTGACAGACCGGCAGGCTTTGTTTGTAGGGGATATTCTGGCCACCGGATTTTGGGCGGCGCGGATATCGGAAATCAGCAGGGAGGACACGGTTCTGATTTTGGGGGCTGGCCCAACAGGGCTATGTACCCTGCAGTGTGTCTTGCTGTATGAGCCCAAACGGGTAATTGTCTGCGAGAAGGACCCAGTGCGGCGGGAATTTGTAGAGAAAAACTATCCCAATGTATATGTTACAACACCTGACAAGGTAATTTCTTTCACAAGGGAACAGAGCGACCACGGCGGTGCGGATCGGGTTCTGGAGGTAGCGGGAACAGAGGATACGTTCCGTTTGTCCTGGGAGTGTGCCCGGCCCAACGCTGTTGTTACCATAGTGGCTCTCTATGACAAGCCGCAGACCCTTCCCTTGCCGGACATGTATGGTAAAAATCTGACATTTAAAACCGGCGGCGTAGATGGATGTGACTGCCGGGAGATCCTGCGCCTGATTGCCGCAGGAAAGCTGGATACCACAGCGCTGATCACCCACACATATCCACTCCGGGATATTTCAGCTGCCTACGAGCTGTTTGAGCAGCGGCGGGATGGAGTGATCAAGGTGGCGGTTTCCTGCGATAATTAGGCTTTCTCCAGGAGGAAAAATAGAAACATGACAGAAGATAGCAAGAAAACACAACTCTTTGAAGAGACACCGATTCCCAGGGCGGTGATGACGCTGGCAGTGCCCACGATCCTCAGCTCCCTGGTAATGGTGCTCTATAATCTGGCAGACACCTATTTTGTAGGTATGCTCAACGACCCGATTCAGAATGCGGGCGTTACGCTGGCGGCACCGATCCTGCTGGCTTTCAACGCGGTGAACAACCTGTTCGGCGTAGGGACTTCCAGCATGATGAGCCGGGCGTTGGGGAAGAAAGATTTTGATACGGTCAGCCGCAGTTCTGCCTTTGGCTTTTATGGCTGCATCCTCAGTGGATTTTTGTTTTCCCTGGGATGTACGGTTTTTCAGGGACCGCTGCTGGCCCTGCTGGGTGCCAAAGCCGACACGCTGGCTGCTACGGCCGGTTATATGCGCTGGACGGTGACTTTCGGTGCTATGCCTGCGATCCTCAATGTGGTCATGGCTTATATGGTGCGGGCAGAGGGGGCTTCTCTCCACGCCAGCATCGGTACCATGACGGGCTGTCTGCTCAATATTGTGTTGGACCCCATTTTTATTCTTCCCTGGGGTCTCAATATGGGAGCGGCGGGAGCAGGCTGTGCTACCTTCCTCTCTAACTGTGTGGCCTGTGCCTATTTCTTCGTGCTGCTGTATGTGAAGCGGAAGAATACCTATGTATGTATCCGTCCTTCTATGTTCCGGCCCAGCAAAGCGATTGTGGTGGGCGTGTGCGGTGTCGGAATTCCTGCGGCGATCCAGAATCTGCTGAATGTGACCGGAATGACAGTGCTGAATAACTTCACCTCTGTCTATGGCGCCGACGCTGTGGCTGCCATGGGTATTGCGCAGAAAGTCAATATGGTTCCCATGTATATCTCCCAGGGACTGTCCCAGGGCTTTATGCCGCTGATCAGTTACAACTATGCCAGTGGGAATACCCGCCGGATGAAGGATGCACTGATTTTTGTGGTGAAGCTGGCAATGCCGGTTATGGTGCTGGTTTCTCTGGGATACTACCTCTTTGCCGACTCGTTGGTAGCCATGTTTATGAATAACCAGGCTATCATCGATTATGGTGCCAAATTCCTCTACGGCTTCTGCCTGGCACTGCCGTTCCTCTGTATGGATTTCGTGGCGGTAGGTGTTTTCCAGGCCTGCGGCATGGGGAGCCGGGCGTTGGTGTTTGCGATCCTGCGTAAGATCGTACTGGAGATCCCGGCCCTGTATCTGCTCAACCGCTTGTTCCCCCTTTACGGCCTCTCCTATGCCCAGTTTGTCACGGAAGTGATCCTGGCGGCAGCGGCTGTAATTACGCTGATGCAGATATTCAGAAAGCTCGACAGCCATGAAAAGGGCGGGCGTACGCTTTGATGACACTATAAGGCCTCTGGTCCGGCGAAACAGGGGCGGATCAAAAAAGTGGCGTGACTGTAACCCAATATGAAAAATCCCCCGCATAGGAAACAGCCTATGCGGGGGATTTTTTGTCAGAAAAGAAAATATTCTCAGCTACTTATTTGGATGGAAGCAGTTCCTTCAGCTTGAGAGCTTTGTCGATGTTGCCCTCTACTTTCAGTTTTCCCAGAAGAACGGCTCCTACAGGGTCCGTTTTTCCACCAGCGATTTTGAACAGTGTGTCAGCAGAACAGGTAAACATGGCGTCACGATCGTGGTATTCATAGGGCTCCACAAAAATGGCACCATTTTTGACCTCGATGTAAAATACACCGCTTGCTTCGCCTGTGATGTTGAACTGATAGGCCAGGTGCTCCTGAATCTTACTGGCATCAGCATTTGCCAACAGATCCTTTGCCTTGCTGAACATATCTTGGAATGTCATGGATACGCTCCTTTCCCTTATGGAACAGTCCTGATGGCGGGACTTCCTTTTGCCAGAGTATCATTTTTTGCCCGGACAGTCAATGGATATTACATGCTTTGGGAAAAGGAGGAGAGCTGCATTGCGATCCGGCGGATCAACTGCCCCTGTCTTTGATAACGGGGGTTGCAATGTGCGAAATAGAGAGACTGGGCACATGTGGTGAGAGATATCAATTATCACAATATTGCCTAAGGATGGTACGGATGAAAAAATTGTCCAGCAGACAGGAGAGGGTAAAGCCAATCAGGAGAAGGTAAATAAAGCTCAGCGGGAAGGCAAGAACTGCTGCCAGGAGCAGTCCATAACCAAAGAGAGCTGCCAGAATGGCCCGCAGCGGACGTCCTATGCCCAGGGCCAGGGCAAGGCGCAGGGAAGAGGACAGTCCTGCTCCTGTAGAGAGAATGCCGTAGAAATACGTGGAGGAAAGAAGCGCCGCAAGAAAAATGGTGGAACAAAACATAAATGGCAAGAGCAAAAACAGATTTTCTCCTGCATAACGCAGGTAAAACAGCGCTCCATAGCCGGAAATTGCCAGCGGAACAACTGTCAGGAAGAAAGCGGCATAGGATTTCCCCAGATTCTTGCGAAAGGCGGAGAAATAGTCAGAAAAGCACCGAACTGGCTGGTCCAGAACCATCTGCCGGATCAGCTGGTTCATAGCAAAGACAGCAGGAGGAATGGTGACCAAGGGAATGCAGCTGAGGAGGAACAGAAGGTTCAATTTCAGAAGATTACCGCACTCTGCCTGAAGGATCTCAAAAAGCCGAGCGATGCCAGTTTTTTCGGGCGGCATTTCATCTGTTTCAGGCCCGGAGGATTGAAAATTTCTGCGGAAAAACATACTAGGCCTCCTTTTGCTGTACTGGATGAATAAGAATACAGCTATTGGGCTCAGTCTATCATGACCCAGAGGAGGATTCAATAGCAAATGTGTTGTGGTGGAATAGAAGGTTTGCGGTTTTGTGAGCTACGAGGAGAAATAATGGATGGCACATAAGGCTATATGGTTTTGTCAACAAGTCAATTTGTCCAGGTGTTGGATAAATCCTTTTTGCTTTTTTATGGCTGCGTTTGACTAGTTGCACAAAGAAAAAGGGGTTCATATGTATATCTTCCACGAAAATACTAAAAATATGGCCAAATGCTTGATGACATGCACAAAAGGCGAGCCTTGCAGCATTTGGGTATATTTCAAATATGCCAGTCCATTTACAAATCTGCTGAAGAGGGATTATATTTTTTCTATCAAGAGCCTGCTTTTTGGGGATAAAAGCAGCAAAATACAGCAGAGGAGTGGAGTTATGAGAAGAAAACCCCGTGTTGTGGCAGCAGCCCTGATTTTGGTGCTGCTGTTGTCTTTGTGTGGATGTGGTGCGTCAGATGGAAAGACACATCTGACGTTCCAGATCTGGGACGTAGCGCAGCGTGATGGTATGCAGGCCATGTGCGATGCCTATACCGCTCAGAATCCGGATGTGGTCATTGAAGTGCAGGTGACCAGCTGGAGCGAGTATTGGACCAAACTGGAGGCTGCTGCCGAGAGCAACACCATGCCCGACCTGTTCTGGATGCACACCGACCAGATTCTGTATTATTCCGAATTCGGGATGCTGGCCGACGTTACCGATCTGTTCCCTTACGAGGAGCATTACAGTGAGATTTCCATCAGCAATGCCCAGGGCTCTGACGGACGGATGTATGGCGTGCCCAAGGACAAGGATAACATCTGCCTGGTGTATAACAAGGAGATGTTTGACGCTGCTGGCGTAGCTTATCCCGATGAGACCTGGACCTGGGATGATCTGGAGGCTGCCTCCCAGGCTATTTACGATGCTACCGGCAACTACGGCTACATGGCCTATAATGATGAGCAGCTGGGCTATCATAACTTCGTTTATCAGAACGGCGGCTGCATCCTCACAGAGGACAAGACCAAGGGCGGCTTTGATCAGGAGGCTACCCGGGAGGCGGTTAAGTACTATGTGGGCCTGCAGGACAACGACTGGTGCCCCGATCAGGCTTACTTCGCTGAGACCAGCCCCGGTACCGGCTTCTTCTCTGAGAAAGGTGCCATGTTCCTGGAGGGAAGCTGGAACCTCCTCTCCGAAATGACCAACTACCCCGACATGGTGGGCAAGTGGGATATTGCGGTGCTGCCTGCTGCCCCCAACCCCGTCAGCGGTGATGGCCGGGCCACCATTTCCAACGGCCTCACCTATGCCACCGGTGCCCACGGCAAGAATCTGGAGGTCGCTCTGGACGTGCTGAAGTTCTTTGCCGGCGAGGAGGCACAGCGGATTCAGGGTGAGTCCGGTGCTGCCATCCCTGCCTATGAGGGCTTGGAGGAAACCTGGATCAGCGCTTTTGATCAGTTTGATTATCAGCTGGACCTGGAGGCTATCATGAGCCAGTTCGACTACTGCGTGCAGTACGTCAACAACTCTGCCCGTCCCAAGTGGAAGAGCGGTGTGGTGGATATCATGACCAGCATCTACAACGGAACGGTGGATATCGACACTGGACTGGACCAGATCCAGGAACTGATCAACACGGAAACCGCCAAGAAATTGGCCGAAGATTGAGGGGAGGGGTAAAACATGAAAAATAATAAGGTAGCAAGGCTCTCTGCCGCCGCCAGACGGGAGCAGAACTGGGGCTGGTTCATGGTGGCGCCCACCATCATCGGCCTTTTGATCCTCAACGTATGGCCCTTTATCCAGACGCTGTATGCCAGCTTCTGCGAGCATCTGGGCTTTGGTCATTATAAATTTATCGGTTTTGAAAACTACATCAACATGTTCCAGGACGCAGATTTCTGGAAAGCTACCTGGAATACCGTCTACTTCTGTATCCTTACGGTGCCTATCGGCCTGTTTTTGTCTCTGCTGGTAGCCATCCTGCTGAACGCCAAAATCAAGGGCAAGAGTTTCTTCCGCTCTGTGTTCTTCCTGCCCATGATCTGCGCTCCCGCCGCCGTGACCATGGTCTGGCGCTGGATCTTCAACAGCGAATACGGTATCCTCAATCAGATCCTGGGCACTCATATCAGCTGGATTACCGATTCCAAGGTGGTTATGATCGCCTGTGCCATCGTGGCCATCTGGAGCGCCATCGGTTATGATGCGGTGCTGCTTCTGGCGGGCCTTCAGAACATTTCCAAGTCCTACTATGAGGCTGCCTCCATTGATGGAGCCAGCAAAGTGACCCAGTTCTTCCGCATCACTCTGCCTATGGTCTCTCCCACTTTGTTTGTGGTTCTCATCATGCGTCTGATGGCCTCCATGAAGGTTTATGACCTTATCTACATGATGGTGGAGGATACCAACCCCGCCCTCACCAGTGTACAGAGCCTGATGTACCTCTTCTACCGGGAGTCCTTCGTGGCAGGCAGCCGTGGCTATGGTTCCGCCATCGTCATCTGGACTGTGCTGCTGATCGGTATCGTGACCATCATCCAGTTCGTTGGCCAGAAGAAGTGGGTCAACTACGAGATTTAAGGAGGACATGTGATGAAAGCCAATTCTATGGGACATTCCAAGAGAATGTCTACCTTTCTGACGTATTTCTTCCTGATCGTGGGTTCCGCGGTGATGATCTTCCCCTTCGTGTGGATGATTCTTACCAGTTCAAAGACGGTATCCGAGAGTATGCAGATCCCGCCCACGATCCTTCCCAACCAGCTGACGCTGGACAACTTCGTGGAGGCCATCAAGAGCCTGCCCTTTGTCAACATGTATATCAACACCGGACTGATGATCCTCTTCCGGGTGTTGTGCGCTGTCGTATTCAGTTCCATGGCGGGCTATGCCTTTGCCAAACTGAAGTTTAAGGGGAAGAATATCCTTTTCTCCATCGTCCTGATCCAGATGATGCTTCCCAGCCAGATCTTTATCATCCCCCAGTACCAGATGGTAGCAAAGCTTGGCATGGCCAACACTGTTTTTGCGCTGGTGTTCCCGGGCCTGGTCAGTGCTTTCGGTACCTTCTTCCTTCGTCAGGCCTATATGGGTATTCCCAATGAGATCGGAGAAGCTGCCTATCTGGATGGCTGCAATCAGTGGCAGACCTTCACAAAGGTCATGTTCCCACTGACCTCCTCCTCGGTGGCGGCCCTGAGCGTGTTTACCGCCGTGTTTGCCTACAGCGATCTGATGTGGCCGTTGGTGGTAAACTCCGACCTGAATATGATGACCCTGTCCTCCGGCCTTGCCACCCTGCGTGGTCAGTTCTCCACGAACTTCCCAGTGCTGATGGCCGGCAGCCTTCTTGCCATGCTGCCCATGGTAGTACTGTATCTGTTCTTCCAGCGGCAGTTTATCGAGGGCGTGGCTATGACAGGAGGCAAATAACAGAACCCAAGCAAATATTCTTTTGTCCCGACAGCCCCGGTATCGGCGCGCCGACGCCGGGGCTTCCCCTATGAACTGTGCCATACACGATCTTTTTCGGCTGGAGTATTGCATCACGCCGGAAAATCCTATAAAATTGCCGCAGTCACATTTTTAGTTGAGAGGATTTCTCCATGATCGTTCATAACAAGCAAGATAATACCTTTACGCTCCACACCCGGAATACCACCTACCAGATGAAGGTGGATCAGTATGGTGTGCTGCTGCATACCTACTATGGTGCCCGGGTGACGGATATGGATCTGTCCTGTCTGATCCGCCAGGCTGACCGGGGATTTTCCCCCAACCCTGGAGAAGCAGGACATTGCCGGGTCTATTCTCTGGATACCCTGCCCCAGGAGTACTCCACTTGCGGCGTGGGGGACTTTCGTCTGCCCTCCCTGGAGCTGGAGCTGGCTGATGGCAGTCATATTGCCGACCTGCGCTATGCCGGCTTTGAGCTGCGGGACGGGAAGTACGCCTTGGAAGGCTTGCCTGCGTTCCATGGTGAAGGCGGAGAGACACTGGTCATTTTCCTGGAGGATGCTGTTGCCAATGTGACGGCTGAGCTGTATTACGGGGTGTTTGCTGACTATGATCTTATCACCCGGGCTGTGCGGGTGGTGAACCGGGGAGAGTCGACGGTGCGCCTGTGCCGGGCAGCCTCCCTGTGCCTTGATTTCCAGCGGGCTGATATGGACCTTATCACCTTTGATGGCCGCCATGCCATGGAGCGGGGATTCAACCGCGCTCCGCTGCGCCACGGTGTCCAGAGCGTAGGCAGCGTCCGCGGTACCTCCAGCCACCAGCACAACCCCTTTGTGATCCTGTGTGAACAGGATGCCGGGGAGGATCACGGCCTGTGCTATGGGGCGATGCTCCTCTACAGCGGTAATTTTGAGGCGGCGGCAGAGCGGACCCAGTTTGAAGATACGCGGCTGGTCATGGGCATCCATCCCTACCACTTCTGCTATACCTTGGCTCCCGGCCAGAGCTTTACCGCCCCGGAGGCGGCACTGCTCTGTTCTTCCAACGGCTTTGCCGGGATGACGCACCAGTTCCACCGTGCGATTCGGGAGCATCTGGTCCGGGATACCCGACCCGGGCGCAAGCCGGTGCTGGTCAACAGCTGGGAAGCTACTTACTTTGATTTCGATGCGGAGAAGCTGATGAAATTGGCCCAGGTATCCGCATCTTTAGGAATCGAACTGTTTGTCCTGGACGACGGTTGGTTTGGAACCAGAAACGATGACCGGGGCGGTCTGGGAGACTGGTGGGTGAATGAAAAAAAGCTGCCGGGCGGCCTGGGTGCGCTGGCAAAGCAGATCAATGCGCTGGGGATGGAGTTTGGCCTGTGGATCGAGCCGGAGATGGTCAGCGAAGACAGCCAGCTTTATCGGGAGCACCCGGACTGGGCGCTGTGTGCTCCGGGCCGCTCCTACACGCGGGGCCGCAGCCAGCTGGTGCTGGATTTCTCGCGGCAGGAGGTGCGGGACTATATTTACGCCTCACTGCAAAAAGTGCTGGCCAGTGCCAACATCACCTACCTGAAATGGGATATGAACCGCAGCCTCTCGGAGGTTTGGTCTGCCGCCCTGCCTGCCGACAGGCAGGGGGAGGTCTACCACCGCTATGTCCTTGGTGTGTATGAGCTGCTGGAGCGTTTCCACCGGGACTATCCTTCTATCCTTATTGAAGGTTGCAGCGGCGGCGGCGGACGGTTTGACGGCGGGATGCTCTATTATACCCCTCAGATCTGGTGCAGTGACAACACCGATGCCATCGATCGCCTGAGTATTCAGTACGGCACGTCTTTCTGCTATCCCTCCTGCACAGTGGGGGCCCATGTTTCCGTGGTGCCCAATGAGATCAACCGCCGTATCACGCCTCTGGAGACCCGGGGAGTGGTAGCCATGTCCGGCACATTTGGATATGAGATGGATCTCAGCCGGACTTCACCGGAGGAGCGCAAGATCATTACAGAGCAGATTCAGCGGTACAAGAAATACTGGGATCTGGTGTCCCAGGGGGAGTATTACCGCCTCAGCGGCCCCTTTGGAGCGGGACCGTATACAGCTTGGTCTCACGTTTCCGGTGACAAAAAGCGGGCATTGGTGTCTCTGGTCACTGGCGCTACTTGTGCGGCACCGCCTTTCCAGACGCTGCGGCTGAAGGGCCTTGATCCGGATGTACGCTATCGTATCAATGGGGAAGCCAGCTATCCGGGGGATGTTCTGATGCAGGCCGGTTATCCGCTGCCGATGCTCTATGGCGACTATCAGCCCCTTCAGTTGTATCTGGAAGCGGAGGAATAAGACGCAGAAAAAGGCTGACTGCCAGTGCAGCAGTCAGCCTTTTGTATGGATCTGATTTTCAGCCCGCCATGCCCGGGGGGAGACGCCATAGCGCTTTCGGAAGGCCCTGGAGAAATGAAGTTGGTTGGGGTATCCGCACAATTGAGCGATGTCGCCGATGGAGGCGCGGCTGGTTTTCATCAGTTCCGTGGCTTTGGACAGACGCATACGGATCAGGAATTCCTGGGGAGGACAGCCCATGCTCTCTCTGAAAAGTTTGCTGAAATAGCTGCGGTTGAGTTTGCATACATCGGCCAGTTCTTCCACTGTCAGATCCCGTTGGTAATTCTGTTCCATGTAAGTAATGGCTTCCTGGATATAAAAATCCCGCAGTTGTCCGCCGGAGGCGGTACGCCGGGTGGAGGATGACTGGACCAGACCATCCAGAAACAGGAAAAGGTGCCCGATGAGATGGAGCGTGGAGGCCTTGGAGTGGTTGGCGATGTATAGCATGGTGTCCCGCACCGCCTGGCCTTGGGCGGGAGTCTGGGGAATATAGATGGGATGGGCGGCATCCAGCCCGGCGTAGGTCAGATATTCTGTGACCCGCAGGCCGTCAAACTCCAGCCACACATATTTCCAGGGGTGATCTTTGTCCGCACAGTATGTGTTGACCTGCCCCGGACAAATGAGAAAGCCTTGATCTGCCTCCAGGTCATAGCGGTGTGTCACACCGTCAGAAGTGTTTGCGTCCAGAAACCCCTTTCCTGAGATCACATAGTGAAGAAGGAAGTGGTTGCGGACGAAAGGCCCAAAGGAGTGGAGGGGGGCACATTGCTCCCAGCCATACTGATATAGTCGCAGATCCAAAAAGTTTTCATTGGGAAAAATGGAAAAGAAAAGATCGTCCAAGAGATCACCTCTGCTTTCTGGAAAAGATATGGGAATGGATCGCAGCGTGTTGTTTTAATTATTATAGCACAGGCTGAGAGTGTTACCAATAAAAAACGCGACATTTTAAGATGTTATTTTGATACTGATGGTTTTGCGGATCTGCTGCGGGGCAAACAGCAGGCTGCAGGCCATGCTGCTCAAGCTCTTGATGGAGCAATGGATGTTGAATCATGAGGGAGGATAATGAACATGACCAGTGCCTTTGCACGCCGCTTGCAGGACAGGCGGGACGAGCTGGAATGGCTCTATATGGAACTGTATGACCGGCGGGATAAACTGGATGAACTGCTGGAGCGGATGGAGGACGCCTACCGCCAGCGCAGCCAGAATCTGCGGCGTCTGGATACAAAGCGGGAGAAGGACCCGGCGTGGTTCCGCTCTGGTAAGATGCTGGGTATGACTATGTATACAGATCTCTTCTCAGGCGATCTGACCGGTCTGGAAAAGCGGTTGGATTATTTGACAGAGCAGGGGATCACCTATCTGCACCTGATGCCTCTGCTGAAGATGCCTCATCCCGATAACGACGGCGGATACGCTGTGGAGGATTTCAATCAGGTTGACCCGACCCTGGGTACAAACGAGGATCTCAGCCGCCTTACTGCCGCCATGCGCCGCCGCGGCATGAGCCTGTGTCTCGACTTTGTTATCAATCATACGGCGGACACTCACCCCTGGGCCATGCGGGCCAAGGCGGGCGAGCAGGAATACATCGACCGCTATATCTGCTTTGATACGCCGGATATTCCCCGGGAGATGGAAAAGACCATTCCCGATGTGTTCCCGGAGACCGCACCGGGTAGTTTTATCTATCAGGAGGATATGAAGAAATACGTCTGTTCCTCTTTCCATCCCTACCAGTGGGATCTCAACTACCGCAATCCGGCGGTATTCAACGATATGGTCTGCAGTATGCTTCACCTGGCCAATCTGGGGGTGGAGATCCTCCGCATCGACGCGGTGCCCTACCTGTGGAAGGAAATGGGCACCACCTGCCGCAACCTCCCCAAGGTCCATACCATCATGCGGATGATCCGCCTCATCACGGAGGCGGTATGTCCGGCTGTGATTCTAAAAGGGGAAGTGGTGATGGCTCCCAAGGAGCTGGCTCCCTATTTCGGTACCGCGGAAAAGCCTGAGTGCCATCTCCTCTACAACGCCTCCACCATGGCCACACAGTGGAGTGCCCTGGCCAGCGCCGACGTCCGGCAGCTTAAACGGCAGCTGGATGATCTCCACAGTTTGCCGTCCCACTGCTGGTTTGTCAATTATCTCCGCTGTCACGATGACATCGGCTGGGGCCTCAATGAGGAATACGGCAAGACCATTGGTATAGACCCTGTAGCTCACAAGAAATATCTCTATGAGTTCTTTGAGGGCAGTTTTCCCGGCAGCTTTGCCCGTGGCGAGCGGTATAACTACAACCCTGCCACCCTGGATGCCCGGACCTGCGGCACTACTGCCAGCCTCTGCGGCATTGAAAAAGGCCTGTACGAGGGAGACGAGGGCCAGGTGGCAATGGGTATCCAGCGGGATCTCATGATGCATGCTGCGATGATGTGTATGGCCGGGTTCCCTATGCTGTCCAGCGGCGACGAGATCGGGCAGCTCAACGGATATGACTACCACAACGATCCGGACCGCCGGGAGGACAGCCGTAACCTCCATCGTACCCGGTTCAACTGGGAGAACGCTGCCGCACGCACCCAGCCAGGCACTGTCCAGCAGCGGATATGGGATGGCCTGCGTCAACTGGAAGATCTGCGCTGCCAGGAGCCGTGCTTCGGTCCTGACGCCTGGGTCACTACCTGGGACACGGCCAACCGTCACGTATTGGCGCTGGTGCGGCGGACGGCAGGGGAGACTCTTGTATGCCTGTTCAACTTCTCTGGGGAGGACCAGACGGTATATATGGACGCCGTGGAGGGAGAATTTACCGACCTGATCACCGGGGAGAAGGGGCCCTGCAGCTGCCGGCAGCTGAGACCATACCAGTACTGCCTGTGCCGGCACAAGGCATGATCTCGTTTATACCAGATAGAAAAGGCACCGCACTGCTGCCATGCAGTGCGGTGCCTTTTTATTCAGATCCTGTACTGTCAGGGGGTCTGCAGCTGGAAGGTATAGGCCTCCTCGCCATAGTGCTCGTTGCCTACCCAAAGGGCAGTCTTGTCGGTGAGGTTGTAGACCACGCTGTGCACGGTGGTTCCCTGGGTGTGGTCTCCCTCTACCACCCAGGTTCTGCGGCCCACCAGGGACAGTACATCCATGGCGGCCTGGTCGTCAGCCACCGTGCCGTTCATCTCCTCCAGGGTGCTGGTCAGCAGGTCGTAGCGGTCCTTGCCGCCCATGTCGTCCCCCTCCTCATAGTAGCCGGGGGTCAGGATGAAGTTGGTGATGCACTGATAGTTCTGCTCCGGATCGTTGCGGATCACGTTGAGCTGCCGAGCGGTGCCGTCGTTGTCCGTCTGGTCAGTGCCGGCCACCCACTCCAGAATAGCACTGTTGCCCTGGGCGTCGGCTACCATGTAGTGGTAGGAGGTACCGGCGGAGTCGTGGAGGTCGTACTGCTCTACCAGCTCGATGGCCTCATCTACCGTGGAAGCGTAGTCCAGGATCAGGCGCAGCATGGTGGTGGAGGTGATATCCGGCTTGTCGGTCTGCTGGTCGGTGGGGACGGTCTCTGCCCCCTGGTAAGTCATGTAGATACCGCAGCTGACACCTGCATCGTTGACCCCGTCCAGAGGGGCGTAGGGGGCGGCGAGGCACAGGAACTTATCCGCCAGGCCGGTGACGCCGGTGTCCGGGTCGATACCCAGGAACTGGAGGTCCACTGTGGACACAGAGGCATGACGGCCATTGCCGGGCTTGGTGTAGACAATGGCGGTGTTGGTCTTGTCAAAGTCGTAGTTCCGGCCGAATACCCGGTCGCCCTCCTCGGTGACAGCGGTGAAAGAGGAGCAGGAGATGCTGGACTCCTCAATGTTCAGAGGGATCAGTCCCTTGCCGATGCTGTTAGTGATGAAGGAGATCAGCTCCTGGTCGCTGGATGCGCCGCCCTCCGCCAGAAATTGATCGAAGTAGTAGTCGCCGGAGACGGTGATCTCATAGACAAAACCATCCCGATGCTCCTCGTTGGAGGGGGCTATCTCTTTGATAGAAGTGAGCGTCAAAAGCTCATTTCCCCATATAATGCCGACAGCTACAACCGCCAGCAGCAGCACGCAGGCTACGGTAATGCCTGCGATCTTCAACCCTTTCTTCATGCGTCTGTTCCTTCTTTCCTAGATTGGCTGGTGCATGGCGGCACAGGGGCCTCCTTCTGATCGATGTACTGCTCCAGATTATTCAGGATCACCTGGAAACACAGATAGAGATCTGCCCGTTGCTGGTCGGAAATCCCCTGGCTGCTGCAGGCGAGAACTGCTTCGACTTTCCGGTTGATCTGCTCCGTCAGCGCCTTCCCAGCGGGGGTGAGGCGGAGAGAGGCCCGGTAGGTGTTGCCGCCCTCTGAGGGGGTGCGGCAGACCAGGCCCTGTTCGGACAGCTGGTTCAAGGTCCGGGATATGGCGGCCTTGTCCTCGCGGCACAGGGTAGTGAGCTGGGCCGCAGTGAGCCCCTCTTCATACTGGCCCAGGTAGTATAGACACATAACGTGATTTCCCCGCAGGCCAAGTTCCGCTGTCTCCAGCTCCTTGATTTTGTTGATGCACCGGTGCAGCGCCAGGATAGCGCCGGTGAACTGGGCAAAACGATCGACCATAGCATGCACTCCTTGTTGTTGAAAAATCAACGAGCTGCATTGTAGCAGCAATATGTTGATTTGTCAACAACTAAATTGGGGAGTTTTTGTCGGTTGGAGAGGGACTGACACGAAAGGGGACAGCTCTGCCGGTGGCGCTATGCCTTGCGTGCCGGCTTATCTTGTGGTAGAGTGATAGCTGAATCACTTTTGGAGACAGGAAAGGTGGAGATGTCTGTCATGAATCTGTATCAGAAATTCAGAAAATTACCGATTGCTTTTGATGCCATTGGTCTTGGCCTGAGAGACGATGACGTTACCTATTTCTGCACCCCTAAAGGGGCGAAAATCATTGGCTGGGCAGGGGTGGATGGGATCCACTACTGCATGATCCGGGGCTTTGGCGAGATGGTGTTTGCCGTCAGCCCCATGAACCTGCCCGGCGACTATGTCCATCCCATTGCCGGGAATTTTGAGGATCTGCTGCGGCTGCTGCTGGCTTGCGGTACCATGGATGCCCTGGAGCAGGCCCATCAGTGGGATAAGGAGCAGTTTGCTGACTATGTGGCGGAAAACCGGCCCACAGAGGAGCAGAAGGCTGCTTTAGATACTTTGGCGGAAACCTTCTCTTTGACCGCTATGGAGGACCCTTTCGGCTATCTCCAGGCGCTGCGGCAGTCCTTCGACTATAGTCGGATTCCCTATTCGCCGGAGTACTACGACCCGGATATGAATCCCGACGCGGAAAAGCCGGAGCAGCCATGGAAGGTCACCTATGATGGAGGCTTCTGGAGCCACACCGGCAGGGCAGGGCGGGAGATTCCAGTGGGCAAGTGGTTTTCCTGGGGGGAGGCGTCCTGGTATGTCCCTGCGGCTTATGCCTGCGGCAAGGGACTGGTGCTGGATTTCTGCAAGGAGACCGACCCACAAAAAATGAAGGATTTCATCAACAAGTGGGATCTTCTCCACGAGGAGGACCATCACTATACTGAAGATGAACAAATGCAGATCCGTAGTGAAAACCCCATGGATGATGATTTCCGCTGTACTGTCATCCTCAACGGGAAGATTCTCCGGCAGAAGCACGGCAGCGGAGTCGCCTGGCTTTCGCCGGATTGCCTGGAAGGGGAGATGGACAACAGCAGGGAGGGGAAAGCGCTGGTGGAGCACTATGGCCTGGACCCGTCCCGGTGCTGGTCCTTCCTCCGCCTGAGCTTTCCCTGGGCTACCAAACGCCCACCTGCGCTGCGCTCCCTGGCGATCACCCTGCGGCAGGCATCCAAAGACTTCCCAGGGCTCCGCTTTTCTACGCCGGCAGTAGGGGAGAGCGTCACCATTGTCCATCCCATTACCGGTAGAGAGCATGTTCTGACCGTCCGGGAGTACGAGACCCAGGAGATGGAACAGAGCTGCTTTGGCAATGAGGAGATGGAATATCCTACCCATTACGCCGCCATGACCTATACCCTGGAGCCGGATATTGCAAATGATGGTTTCCGGTTGCAGGACTGTGACCGGGGAGATTCGCCCCGGGCCAAAGCTGTGGTTCCCGATGGTCCTACGGCGGTGGGTTCCGCTATGGTGATGGGGATTATCGGCGGGGCGGACGGTCCCACGGCTTTCGTGGTGGGAAGCGGTTCCGCCCGGCTCCATGCCGCCTGTTCCGCTTTGCATTTTGACCCGGTAGACACTGTGACGTGGTATGCTATCTTTCGGGAGAAACTGCTGCCGGATTGCTCGGTAGAGTTGCTGTGACAACAGCAGAGAAGAAAGACCACCAGAATTTTCGGAGCATACATGAATTTTGCTGAGTTTAAAAATCAATTTTCCCTGTGCCTTGATCCACAGCAGGAGCAGGCGGTACAGGCGGTGGAGGGGCCGGTACTGCTGCTGGCGGTGCCCGGCAGTGGAAAGACTACGGTACTGGTGACCCGCCTGGGCTACATGCGATTTGTGAAGCATATCCCGCCGGAGCGCATTCTCACCATGACCTATACCGTGGCGGCGGCCCGGGATATGGGGCAGCGGTTTGCCTCTTTTTTCGGAGAGGCGGCAGCGCAGGGACTGGAATTTCGCACCATCAACGGTGTGTGCAGCCGGATCATCCGGTACTATGAGCGGACGATGGGCCGCACTGCGTTTCGTCTTCTGGAGGACGGCAGTGAGAAGAGCACCCTTGTGGGAGAGATCTACCGGAACCTCACCGGTGAGTTCGCTGCGGAGAGTGCGATTAAAAGCCTGCAGACCGCTATTACCTACGCCAAGAACCAGATGCTCACAGGGGACGAGCTGGAACAAGTGGAGGCGGAGGGAGTCGATTTTCCGGAGTTCTATCAGGCCTATTGCCAGGCCCTGCGGAAATGGCAGCTGATGGATTATGACGACCAGATGGTGTACGCCCTGCAGATTTTGCGCCAGTATCCCCAGATCCTGGAGGCATTCCAGCAGCGGTACCACTATTTTTGTGTGGACGAAGCTCAGGATACTTCCCGCATCCAGCATACGATCATCCGGCTCCTGGCGAAACGCAGTGGGAATCTCTTCATGGTGGGGGATGAGGACCAGAGTATCTATGGCTTCCGTGCCGCCTATCCCCAGGCCCTCACCCAATTTGACACCGTCTACCCTGACGCCCGTGTGCTCTTTATGGAGCGCAATTACCGCTCCACCCAGCAGATCGTGACGGCGGCGGACCGTTTTGTCCGGAAAAACAAGAACCGCCGCCCCAAGGAGATGAAAGCGGTCCGGGGGAGCGGCCCGGCGGTCCGGGAGATCCCGCTCTATGACCGGCAGAAGCAGTACGAGTATCTCTGCAGCACGGCAAGAGACTGCTCTGTGGAAACTGCTGTGCTTTACCGAGATAACGACAGTGCGCTGCCGCTGCTGGATCTTTTGGATCGAAGGGGCATCTCCTACCGCTGCCGCCAGGTGGAGAGCCTGTTTTTCACCAACCGGGTAGTGCGGGACATCACGGATATCATCCGCTTTGCCCAGGCCCCCGGCGACGGGGAGCTCTTTATGAATATCTACTATAAGCTGGGAGCAGGCATCAGCCGCCCCCTCGCCCAGGAGGCGGCCTGGAATGACCGGGCAGGGGACACGATCCTTGCCTATATAGCTGACCTTCCGGAGGCCTCCCCCTGGACCAGAAAGCAGTGCCGTGCGCTCCAGACCCACCTGACCAATCTCCTTCATGAACGGGCGGAC
The DNA here is from genome assembly GCA_900549475.1 of uncultured Eubacteriales bacterium. GTDB lineage: Bacteria > Bacillota > Clostridia > Oscillospirales > Oscillospiraceae > Pelethomonas. Next base: position 156,265 of record UROF01000001.1, on the reverse strand, counting down.
AAGGCGGTATACCGTATCGTGCACTTTATGGGCTATGGGGCCTACCTGGAGGAGCGAGGTGGGGATCTGAGCAAGGCGGATATTCTGGAGGCTCTGGGAGCCCAGGAACCTACCCCGGCACGGCTTCTGGAGCGATTGGAGGAGCTGCGGGATGTGGTGCAGGCAGGGTCTACAGACCGGGACAGCAAATTCGTCCTTTCCACGATCCACTTCAGCAAGGGACTGGAATATCAGCGGGTGATCCTGATGGATGTAGCGGACGGCCTGCTGCCCAAAACCTTGCCGAAGGAAGATGCGCCGCCGGAGGAGTGGGATGCCTACGAGGAAGAGCGGCGGCTGTTCTACGTAGGGATGACCCGTGCCAGGGAGGAGCTGGATATCGTTACCTTCCGCAAGGTGGGACTGACCTCAGCCTTTTCCCGGGAAATTTTCCCGCCAAAACGGCAGAGCGTTCCGGAAGCCCCCAAGCCTGCACCGGTGAAGAAGACGGGTCAAGAACAGATCGCAGTGCAGTCAAAGGCTTACCTCCCCGGAGTGAAGCTGCTGCATAAAGCCTTTGGGCCGGGGACCCTGGTGAGCCGCAATGGAGATATCGCTGTAATTGAATTTGACAGCGGAGAGAGCAAAAAGGTGGCTCTCTCGGTGGCCCTGCGGGCAAAGCAGCTGCGTCTTGTGCCATAACGCTTTCCCTGCACAACTCCCTGACTGCATTACAAAAGTTATCATGAAAAACATCAAAGCCCCTCTGAAACTGATGGTTTCAGAGGGGCTTTGTACAGAGAAATCCAGATAGATGTTATTGTATGCTAGCAATTTGTTTTCAGAGCAGAATGGTTGTGAGCCGCTAAAGTATGGCAGCTAGTTGCTCTCGAATGAATTGCTGCAGGTATTGGAAAAACTTCGGAGCTGGGCAGTACTAGAGGAATAGCGGGGACAGGGGTAAGAGAAATAAAGGAAGAGGGCGGAGGCAAGTTGCCTTCGCCCCATTTTCTGGAAGAATATTAGGATAATAGGGGTGGATTCTTCCAGTTTTGATAAGGAAGCCCAGAGGGGATTGGCTTAGCATATCCTGGAAGAGCAAGATCAATCATTTTATAAGCAATTCTCCCATAAGAGGCCCTATAGTGTACAGCAGATTTTACTATAAGAAAACGCTGCTTTTCCGGAGTGATTCCGCAACTGCGGAATGCTTCCAGGTCGTAAGGTTGTGTACGGAAGGAAGAGATAATTACTACATTTCCACCGATATCGACTACTGCACAATCTCCCAGTCGCACAAGAGCTCCTCGGTCCATTGCATCACGGTTTCGATATTCTCCATTGGTAAATCGCAGCACTTTTGCATGAACATGCAGGGGGCCTCCGGAAAAATTCAAATTACTTAACCCACCCAAATTCAGGCATACTGTGGCACCGACACCTGCGCGCATGCAAACAGCTACGCTATTGGGATCATGAATTGTAGCCAAGGCACCACCGTGGATACCTCTTTGCAGAATTCTACGCAAAAGATGGGTGGTATCTCCCATGCCTCCAGCACCGGGATTGTCAGAAGCGTCAGCAAAGACAATAGGGGTACCACTGGACATCTCCAATGTGTCCAATGCACTGTCTAGGGTAGGGTAATAACGTGAAAAGATATGTCGGCAATTCCATATCTTAGCAGATAGTTCGGATACGATTTGATTAGCTCGCTCTTGCGAGCCGTTGACAGCGGCAACGACAGACATCCCCATTTCTTGAAAATCTGCCAGAAAAAATCCATGCGTGATACGGACAAAGCACACATCTGGTTCTGCTGTATACTGATGTGCAAGTTCGTTAAATTGGGCAATTTCTGGAAATTCGGTAGGAAAAAGAGGCAAAAGAAAAGGAATGTAGGCATAAGCAAAACGGATGGATATTTTGCCTAATAGAATATTTTTTATTGTTTCAGCAGCCAAAAGAGCAGTTTGATATGTATCCGTATGAGGGTAATACTCGAATGGAATCAACGCCGTAGCATTTTTGACCATTTTTTGAGTTACATTGGCATGTAAATCCAGGGAAGCAACGATGGGCACTTTTGGACCTACTGCTTGCCTTAGTGTCTCTAAAAGATCTCCTTCCCCATCAGGGTGTCCTTGGGCGACCATGGCACCATGTAAAGCCAGTAAAATTCCGTCAAAAGGACCTTCGTTCTGTACAGCTGTAACTAGGCAGCTGGTAGCGAGCTCATAGATTTCTTTTGTTACTGGGCCGGAAGGTTCTGCGTTGAATGCAATGCAAGGATATAGTTCAAAATTATCACAACCATTTAATACATCCAGAAAAGCCCCTAGTTCTGTTTCAATACCGGAAAAATAGTCAATCAATTCTTCCCCAAACAGGAAATGGCGGTTTTCAAATGCATGTCGGTCAGCTACAGAAGGAGAAAAAGAATTCGTTTCATGTTTAAATTCAGCAATCAGGATACGTTTTTTCATTGGATTGCCTCCCTCCAAATGTACATGGCTTATGTATTGCTGCAAAGCGATAAGAAGAGCAAATTTTAGAGATGATTTGGCCGCGTGATTTTATTGTATACGAAAAAATCATGTTTTGATTATTCAAAAAGCAGATAGGCCTTACTGGAAAAATCTGATTCCCAAAGCAAAGGAGTTGTGCAATAATACCATCAAACGCTAAGTTTAAAACAAAATAAATCGGCATTATGTAAAACTGTAGCGTAAAAGAAAAGGAGGAAAGCGCAATGAAAAAGAGATATCTGGCTCTTTTGCTGACTGGCCTACTGGCAGTGTCCTTGCTGACAGGATGCTCCAATGAGGACAATTCGGCAGAAAGTGAAGGCGGTCAGCGGGATGATGTCAACATCTACTGCGAAGGTGTCTGGACAGACCTTGACCCCCATGGTGCGGGCTGCACCACTTACACAAACATGTATCTGCTGAATCAAATGTATGAGCCTCTTGCCCATGTAGCGGATGATGGCAGTATCGAGCCGGCCTTAGCCACCGATTGGGTTATCAGCGATGATGGCAAGACTTATACCTTCACCATTCGTGAGGGTGTAAAGTTCCACAACGGCGACGATATGACAGCAGCGGATGTTGCGTTTTCTCTGAACCGTGCTTTTGAGGCTGCTGCTTTGCAAACCTACAGTAGCTTTGTCGATCATGCGGAAGTTGTGGATGATACTACAGTTAATGTTATCTTGAAAGAACCATTTGCACCGTTCCTGTCCTATTTGGAATGGTATCCTATTGTTAGCGAATCTTTTGCCAATGGTAATGACCTGCATTCTTCCGTATGCGGAACTGGTCCTTACAAGCTGGAGTCCATTGACTTTAATTTGGAGTGCAAAATGACAGCGTTTGAGGACTATTGGCAGGAGCCAGCTTCCATCAAAAATGTAACATTTAAGGCGATTACTGAGGCAACTACGGCATCTGTAGCATTTGAGTCCGGCGATTTGGATTTCTTCTTCTGTTATAATGTTTCGGCTTATGCGCCGTTACAAGAGAGCGGAAAATACAATACTGAGTTAGTAGCTCAGCAGCATACTGCAGTTATCCTTCTCAACAACAGTGTGCCTCCGTTGGACAATAAACTTGTTCGGCAGGCTTTGAGCTATGCAACAGACCGCGAAACAATGATTGCTATCGCATATGAGGGATTAGCAGAGCCAACGTATTTGATGGCCAACACCAGTTCGTTTGGTGTGACGGAAGAACAATTTTACAACCACTATGAGTATGACTTGGAAAAGGCAAAAGAACTTTTGGCAGAGGCTGGCTATCCTGATGGATTCGATCTTGGAATCATGACAGTAATCAGTGGCTCCTATCACGAGAAGTATGCCCAGGTCTGGCAGCAGAGTTTGGCGCAGATCGGTGTTACTGTGGAATTGGTGGGGTCTGAGTCTGCCGTTGCTGATACGGTGGATCATAACTATGTAACAGCAACCATGGGTGAGACATTTATGTCTGATTTTGCATCTACGGCTCAGTATTACACTGGGAATAACAAGACCTGTTACTCAAATGATCGTGTTACGGAATTGTTCAATTTGGCGGCCGCAGAGACTGACAGCGACAAACGGCTGGAGTATTACAGCGAAGCCATTGATATTATCTACGATGATGCTACCTGTATTCCTATTTTTAATAAGCAAGTACCATGGGTGTGGGATAAGGACCTGAATGTTGTATTGTCCTGCGACCCGGGTCATCCTTATTATGTGTACGACATGAGTTGGAATTAAACCTGTACTGCATGATAATTGTCTGGCAGGGGCGGAGCGGGGGATGCCCACTCCGCCCTTTTCAAAAAGCGAGAAAGGATGGATGATATGCTTCGTTACGTATCGAAACGGTTGCTTCTTCTCATCCCGGTTCTTCTTGGCGTAGCATTTATTATTTTTACAATAATGGCCATCCAACCAGGTGATCCTGGGCGGATGATTCTTGGCGCCAGTGCAACGCAGGAGGCTGTGGACAAGCTAAATGAAGAGCTGGGAATAAACCGGCCGTTTTTTGAGCGCTTTTTTGACTATATTTTCAATGCATTTTTCCGATTTGACTTTGGAACTTCTTACCGAACAAGTCAACCTGTGTTTGATGATATTTCTGCAAGAATAGGAACCAGTATCAAGATTGCGTTTAATGGTATCGCTATGGCATCGATTTTGGGGATTCCTCTAGGGGTGCTTTCTGCAGTCAGGCAATATTCCTTTGTAGACAATTTTTCCCGTATTTCCGCTATGCTGGCGGCAACAATCCCGCCTTTTTGGCTGGGAATGATGCTGATCTATGTCTTTGCTTTGAAATGGGATGTGTTGCCCTCAAACGGTGTAGAAGGATGGGAAAGTTTTATTCTTCCGATGATTACGCTAGGAATTCCTTATGCAGGCACTATGCTTCGAATGACGCGCTCGACCATGTTGGAAACCATTCGTGCAGACTATATAAGGACAGCAAAGGCAAAAGGGGTACCGCATGGCAGGATAGTATTGCATCATGCTCTGCGTAATGCATGGCTGCCCATTATTACTACGATGATCACTTCTTTTGGAGGTTTATTGGGAGGTGCGGTCATCACGGAATCTGTATTCAATATGCCAGGACTAGGAACTCTAATCGTAACTGGAATACGGCAGCGGGATACTCCTTGTGTGATGGGTGCTACCATTGTGCTTGCCTTTTTATTTGGTGTAATTATGCTCCTGGCGGATCTGTTATATGCCTTTGTAGATCCCCGGATCAAAGCAAAGTATGCGAAATAGGGGGGATACTATGGATAAATTACATACTGTTCAAACCCATGGAAAAAAGGAGAGCAGATTTCTGGATACTTGCCGGAGATTAAGTAGAAATGTAAGTGCAGTAATAGGTATCGTCATTTTGCTTATTTTTTTCTTCGGTGCAATTTTTGCTAATCAAATTTGTCCAGAAGAGTTGGTAACTACTCAGGATGCATCTATCCGGCTGCAAGAACCTTCAGCGGAGCATATCTTTGGAACGGATGCCTATGGTCGAGATCTTTTTGCCCGTGTTTTATATGGCTCCCGTATTTCTCTAACAATTGGACTGTTTACCGCATTCTTTTCTTTGGTAATAGGAGGCATTCTTGGAGCTGCTGCCGCTTATTATGGTGGCCAAATCGATAATATAATCATGCGCGTCATGGATATATTCAGTGCCATACCTGGTACACTTCTGGCTTTGGCCATTGTGGCAGCTCTGGGAGCGAGTATGCTCAACTTGCTGATTGCAATAACAATTTCCAGCATACCGGGATTTGTACGACTAATCCGTTCGACAGTACTAACAGTGGTGGAATCTGACTATGTGGAGGCTGCCCGTGCCTGTGGAACCCGAGACGGACGCACTATTATGCGGCATATTTTACCCAACGCCATCGGTCCGATTATTGTGCAGACTACTTCTAGCATTTCTGGCATGATTCTCCAGGCTTCCGGCCTGAGTTTTATCGGTATGGGCGTGCAGCCTCCCACACCGGAGTGGGGGGCGATGATTTCCGAGGCTCGCGAGTTTATGAGAACGGAACCTTATCTCATGATTTTTCCAGGTGTCTGTATTATCCTTGCAGCGCTGGCATTCAATCTGATTGGTGATGGCCTGCGAGATGCACTTGACCCTCGGTTGCGTGACTGATGGAAAATCTGTCTAAAGAAAGGCTGGTGTTCTGAATGAGCGAAAACCTGTTGGAAATCAAGGATTTATACGTGGTATATAAGAGCAACGGCGAAGTGGTCCGCGCAGTCAACGGTGTATCGTTGGCCCTGAAGCCAGGAGAAACACTTGGCCTAGTGGGCGAGACTGGAGCGGGAAAAACCACGACCGCCCTGTCAATTCTGCGACTTCTCCCTGAAAAGGTGGGGAAGGTGGAATCTGGAAGTATCTCCGTTGACGGCGTAGATCTGCTAGGTGTCCCAGAGGCAGAGATGCGTGCGGTATATCGCGGTGAAAAGATTTCGATGATTTTCCAGGACCCCATGACCTCCCTTAATCCAGTACTCCGGGTAGGGGAGCAGATTGCCGAGGCCCTGGTGTACCACAATAAGGATAAAAAGAGCAAAAAAGAGATTGAGGAGCGTGTTGACGAGGTCTTGGAGCTGGTGGGCATCCCCAAGAGCAGAAAAAATGAATATCCCCACCAGTTTTCCGGCGGCATGAAGCAGCGGGTAGTGATCGCCATTGCCCTGGCCTGTGAGCCGGAACTGCTGATTGCCGACGAGCCCACCACTGCTCTAGATGTGACTATCCAGGCTCAGATTCTGGCCATGATGGACGAGCTGCGTACCAAGCTGAATACGTCAATGCTGATGATTACTCACGATCTAGGTATTGTGGCTCAGGTTTGCGACAAAGTTGCGGTTATGTATGCTGGCGAGCTGGTGGAGCAGGGCCCTGTGGAGGCAATTTTCACCCCGGGAGAGCACCACCCGTATACAGAGGGACTGTTTGGCTCCATTCCCAATCTGACGGTGGAAACCGATCGTCTTGCTCCTATTGAGGGACTAATCCCTGATCCTACCAATCTGCCGGAGGGGTGCTATTTTTCTCCCCGCTGCCCCAAGTGTATGGATATTTGCCGCAAAAAGCATCCGGAAGAGTATGTGAATGGAGAACATCGGATTCGCTGCCATCTGTTTGCGGATGAAAGTGAGGAGAAGTAACATGGTAGCAAATAGTACGCCATTACTGGAGACAAGACACTTAAAAAAGTATTTCAAGACCAAGGGGAAATTCCTTCATGCGGTAGATGACATTAATCTCCAAATCGAAAAGGGAAAGACTTTAGGGGTCGTTGGAGAGTCTGGATGTGGAAAATCAACTTTAGGACGAACAATTCTGCGACTGACAGAACCTACCAGCGGAGAAATTCTTTTTGAGGGACGGGATATTACTAAACTTTCCAAAAAACAGATGCGAGAGATGCGCGGAGATATGCAAATCATTTTTCAGGATCCTTATTCCAGCATCAATCCTCGTCTGACAGTAGCTGAGATTATTGCCGAACCCATGATAGTCAGTGGGAAGTTCCATTCTCATAAAGAAATTATGGAACGGATACCAAAGCTAATGGATACTGTGGGATTAGCGTCCCGTTTATATAATGCCTATCCTCATGAGCTGGACGGTGGACGGCGGCAGCGGATCGGTGTAGCAAGAGCATTGGCTATGGACCCAAAGTTTATTGTATGTGATGAGCCGGTGTCTGCACTGGATGTGTCGATCCAGGCGCAGATATTGAACTTGCTTATGGATCTGCAGGACGAGATGGGGCTGACATACCTGTTTATCACCCATGACCTCAGTGTGGTAAAGCATATTTCTGATGAGATTGCTGTTCTTTATTTGGGTCAGTGTATTGAAAAAGCACCCTCTCGTGAGTTGTTTCAAAATCCTCTGCATCCCTATACGAAGGCACTGCTGTCGGCAATTCCAGTGCCAGATCTAAGTATGCGGAGCAAAAAGGCACATGTGATCCGCGGCGAGGTCACGTCTCCTATTGATCCGAAACCAGGGTGCCGCTTTGCGGCTCGGTGCGAGTTCTCTTGTGAGCAATGTACCTGTGCTGATCCAGAGTTCCGTGAAATTTCACCTGGACATTTTTGCGCATGCCCCTTCTATATGAAAGCAGATAAATAAAACGACTGTCCTGCGGCTGAGTAAGCCGCAGGACAGTCGGATACGGGGATAGATTATAGTGAAAAAGCTTCTGGGGTCCTTCCGATTGAGAAATAGATCCGCCGCATATATTCTCTTGCGATCTCTGTCATTGTACTGCCCTTTCGCCAGATACATAGAGTATCATAGGGAAACGAGGCATCTGCAATCTGAAGGACTCGAATATTATTGTAGAATTTGATCTGTTCATAGGCATGCTTGTTATAGATCCCAATGAAAAAACTGCTGGTATCAATTAGAAAAGTATAAAAGCTGCCACTGTCACTAATGGACAGAGATCCGGCATGAGGAAAATAGGAAAGTTCGTCATCAAAAGTGCCTTTATGCCAAATCCAAGGAGCTTTTTCATAGTGAAGCAGAGGATACGGGGCCAACTGCCGCAGCATAATAAAATCTTCTTGGTTGTGATAGAGGGGGTTTTTAGGACCAACCATGCAGCAACTGTCGCTAGTGGAGATGATACGATAATCTAGTCCAGCATTTTCCAAAGTCCGTGTTACATTGTTTCTGGATGTAGTAGGGGTGGTAATTAGGCCTAATTCAGATACTTTATCCAAAAGATCCTGACAGACCAAATCGCGTGTTTTTTCTACATAGCGAAAATCTGTTGAACTCCCTGCATGCTCGGCACAGATAGCAGTGAAAATGGCTCGTGCATAAAGGAGATATTGACAGGATACCCGCAACTGCGGTACTCCGGCATCAGATTCCTTTTTGAGAAGTGCATCATAAATCTCCAAAATTTTCCTGGAAGCCTCTACAAATTCCTCACCAAATTTTGTAACAGTAATGCCATTGTGAGAGCGTTCGAGGATCTTTCGCCCCAACTCCTCTTCAGCGCTGTTGATGGAAGTCGAAAGGGCACTTTGGGAGATATATAATTTTTGAGCAGCCTTATTAATCGACTTGCAGGAGCATACTTCTAAGATTTGCTCCATCTGGCGGATTTTCAAAATGTATCACCCGCTTACCCGCATGGAATTATCGAACTGTTTCTTGATATGTAGTGTATCAGTTTTTTTGATAATGTGCAACGCTTTCTTATAGAAAGAGAGGAAAGGAGAAGTTATGCTAGATTTATTGATTCAGAATGTTTCTGTGATTGATGGAACGGGAGCACCAGAATTTCAGGCAGATATTGGTGTGAAAGAAGGATGTATTACACTACAGACAGACGGCCAAAAAGCTAAGGAAATCATTAATGCTCAGGGACTGACGCTGTGCCCGGGATTTATTGAAGCTCATTCCCACGGAGATATGAGTATCGGTACAGAACACGGTACACTCTGCAAAGTATCACAAGGAGTCACCACGGAGATTGGCGGGCAGTGCGGCCAGTCGCCTTTTCCCATTGATACCCGTTTTCTGCAGGAAGTTAATGACATCATGGCCTTTTCTCCGGACTTTCAAAAAATGCCGCATGAGAGTTTTTCTGATTATAGGGCGTATGAGGCGTATACAAAAACTCTGCCGTTAGCTATCAATATGATGTGTTTGGTAGGCCATAATACTCTGCGCGTCTCTGTTATGGGCGTGGAAAATCGAGAACCGACTGCTGCTGAGTTTGAGCTGATGAAAGAGCGGCTCAAAAAGTGTATGGAGCAAGGGGCCATGGGCCTGAGCAGCGGTTTGATCTACATCCCCGGTGTCTACTGCAAAACAGAGGAAGTCATTGAGCTGTGCAAGGTCATCAAGCCCTATGGTGGTGTCTACGCCACCCATATGCGGGATGAGGCCCGGAATGTGGTGGAGTCCGTAAGAGAGGCAATCTACATCGCTGAACAGGCACAGGTGCCTTTGGTCATCTCTCACCACAAGGTCTGCGGAAGAGCCTTCTGGGGCAAGTCCGCCGAGACCCTGAAGCTTATTGACGAGGCCGCTGCCCGGGGCGTAGAGATTATGCTGGATCAGTATCCCTATGAGGCCAATATGACGGCGCTCAATGTGTGCATCCCTCCGTGGTATTTTGCAGAAGGGATGGAGTCGGTGATGGAAAAGCTGCGGGACCCCGTATGGCGTGAAAAGATCGCGGGGGAGATGAACGACCCTGATGGCGGCTACGACAATTTTTATCTCAACAGCGGTGGCTTTGAAGGGGTGTTTATCTCCGTGAGTCCAAAGGTTCCTGAGGCAGAGGGTATGACAGTGGCGGACTACGCCAGAAGGATCAACAAGCCTGCTATGGATACCTATTTTGATCTGCTGCTGGAGAATGAGGGCGGCGGAAATGGAATCTATTTTGCTATGGACCCCAGGGAGGTAGAAAAGATTTACTGCCATCCGCGGACCATGGTAGGCTCTGACGGCCTGTGCTTCTTCTTGTCGGAAAAAGGGCATCCAAGAGCCTGGGGAACGTTTGTGAAGCCTCTCTGCCGGTTTGCTGAGGAAAAGAACTTGGTGTCCTTTGAAGAGGCGATACATAAGCAGACAGGCTTGACTGCGGACTTCTGGAAAATTGCCAGTAAGGGAAAGATCGCGGAAGGGTACGACGCGGACCTCGTTTTGATTGACCGTAAAATCCTTCGAGATCGTGCTACCTATCAGGACTCCAACCAGAAGGCGGATGGGATCGAGGCGGTCTATGTGGCTGGCGTGTGCGTTTATCGGAATAAGCAGCTGACAGGGGACCATCCCGGACGGTTGCTGCACCGCAACAACAAGTAAGTAGACAGAGGGGAAATAGAATGAATATTAGTTCTATTCAGGAGATTATTGAGCGGAATGCCGCCAGTGTAACCGGAAAATTTGGCGTGTACTTTTGTGATTTGCAAACAAATGAGGAGGCAGGCTACTGTGCAGAAGATGTTTTCCCGTCTGCCAGTGTATTCAAAGTGTTTGTCCTTGCTGAGCTGTTCCGCAAGGTGAGCCGCGGACAGTGTCGCCTGTATGACCGGTATCCACTGAAAAGAGAGGATAAGGCCCAGGGAAGCGGCGTACTGCAGCTAGTAGATGACGGCGCGGAACTGACACTGAAGGACTACGCCACTCTGATGATGATTCTGTCGGACAATACGGCGGCAGACTTTCTGTTCAAGTTTACTGGCCGGGAAAACATCATTGAGAATGTGCTGCAGCCGCTGCAGCTCAATGCCACAAAGTGCGATCTCACATGTGCCGATCTTCTTGCAGCCTGCTATGAAATCGGACCGGAAGAAAACCTGGAGAGCGCCATTGCAAAAAAGCGGCCATACCTGCGCAATATGCCGGCGTATACTGGCGGATTGGAGCGTAATGACGAGACTTCGCCGTCAGATGCAGCAAAGGTGCTGAAACTGCTGTATCATGGCCAATGGATTGATAAGGAGTGGGACAGTCAGGCAATGCAGATTCTCAAGCAGTGCCAGACCAATGCCCGGATCCCCAAGTTTTTGCCTGTGGGTACTATCGTCGCCCACAAGACCGGTACCATGGACCGGGTGGCCAATGATGTGGGTATCGTGTATTCTCCCAAGGGCGATTATGTGCTCTCCATGTTTTATAACGGGAACACTGCTTCTGATGAGGAGTATCGGGAGAATGACCACAACTTTATCAGCGAGAATTTGCTTGCTACGGTATCGCGGGAAATCTACGACGCCTATGTGATGCAGTGACAGGAAAAAGCCTGAATGCGGCCGCTGTCAAAAGGTTTCAACTGGCTGCCGGGCTGCACATAAGGAGGTAAATAGAAAATATGGAGAAGATTGGTTTTATTGGCCTTGGTATTATGGGCGGTCCTATGGTGAGCAACCTTTTGGCGTCGGGCTGTCAGGTGTATGTTCATGACTTGTCCGAAGCCGCAGTGCAGCGGGCCTGTAAAAAAGGCGCTGCAGCCGCGCAGCCTATCGAAATAGCGGAAAACTGTTCGCTTGTATTTCTCTCCCTGCCCAACGGGCAGGTGGGGGAGACAGTACTCTTCGGTGATTCTGGCCTGGCAAAAGTCCTGCGGCCGGGAGCAATGGTGGTGGACACCAGCAGCATTACGCCGGAGCAGGCCAGATCCTGCGGCGAGCGCCTGGGCGCTTTAGGGGTCGATTATCTGGACGCCCCTGTCTCCGGTGGTGAGCCGGGAGCGATCCAGGGGACCCTGTCCTTCATGGTGGGAGGAAAGACAGCCGCTTTTCAGCGGGCTCAGCCCTTCTTTGAGATCATGGGTTCTTCTGCCGTGCTGGTGGGGGATGTGGGCGCGGGAAGCATTACCAAACTGGCCAACCAGATCATTGTGAATTTGACGATTGCCGCCGTGTCGGAGGCTCTGGTGCTGGCCTATAAGTCCGGTGTGGACCCGCAACATGTCTATGAGGCAATCCGCGGCGGCCTGGCGGGGAGTGCTGTTCTGGAGGCAAAGGCGCCTATGATGCTCTCCCGCAATTTCAAGCCGGGAGGGAAAATATCCATCAACCGCAAGGACATCAAAAATGTTCTGGACACCGCCCACAGTCTGGATATCCCCGTGCCCCTGAGCGCACAGCTTTTTGAGATATTCCAGACTCTGAAGGTGCAGGGCTGTATGGAAGACGATCACAGTGCCATAATCAAATATTTTGAGCACTTGGCTGATGTAGAAGTACAAAAAGGCGGTAATCTGTATGCGTAAATGCTCACCAATTCCAATGGACAGCATGCCGGTCCCCTTTCGGTGGGATGTTCCAGGCCTCTCCGACCGGCTGAAGGAGGCACAGCGGGGGATTCATCGTAAGATTGTTGTTTTGGATGATGATCCCACCGGTGTGCAGACAGTACACGATGTGCCGGTTTACACCAACTGGGAAGAGGAAACGCTGGCAGAAGCTTTTACCGGAAAAGAGCCGCTCTTTTTTATCCTGACCAACTCCCGGGGCATGACTGCGGAGGAATCGGAACGGCAGCATCGGCTGATTGCCAGACGGATCGTCAAAGCAGCTGGACAGCTGGGGACGGACTATATCGTAATCAGCCGCAGCGACTCGACGCTGCGGGGGCACTATCCCATGGAAACGGCTGTACTGCGGGAGGAAATTGAGGCCTGCTCGTCCAAGCGCTTTGACGGGGAGATCATTTATCCCTTCTTTGCAGAGGGGGGACGTTTTACTCTTGACAGCGTCCACTATGTGCAGGAGGGGAATATGCTGATCCCCTGCGGGCAGACGGAGTATGCCCGGGACAAGACCTTTGGTTATCATGCCTCCTATCTTCCGGATTTCTGCGAAGAGAAGTCCCGGGGGAAGATTTGCGCGAATGCGGTGATTCGCATTACACTGGAGGATCTGCGAGAGAAGGGTGTTTCTGCTGTGCTGGAAAAGCTTATGTCTGCCGGAAATTTCAATAGAATCGTGGTGGACAGCCTGTGTTATACAGATGTAGCTGTATTCGCTATGGCTTTTTGGCGAGCTGTCGGCATGGGAAAAGAATTTCTGTTCCGCAGCGCAGCTGCTGTGCCAAAGATCCTGGGAAATGTCAGCGACTGCCCACTGCTGCAGAAAGCGGATCTGGTTGCTGAGGGAAATACAAACGGCGGTATGATCCTGATCGGCAGCCATGTTCCTAAGACGACCCGTCAGCTGGTCCTGCTGCAGGACAGCGGCTTGCCGGTTTGTTTCCTTGAGTTTAATCAGCATCGGGTCCTGGAGGAACATGGGCTGGATGACGAGGTGGAAAGGACCGTTGTGCAGGCGTCGGAATCTATTCAAAGAGGGGAGACGGTGGTAGTCTACACCCGCCGGGATCGGTTGGATTTGCCGGATGGCGACGGGGATCATCAGCTGAAAATCTCCGTGCAAATCTCCGATGCTGTGACCAGCGTTATCGCGAAGCTATCGGTACAGCCACGGTTTATCTTGGCCAAAGGGGGAATTACCTCCAGTGACGTGGGAGTAAAGGCCCTGAAGGTTAGAAAAGCCATTGTGGCGGGTCAGGTTCGCCCCGGAATCCCTGTCTGGATCACTGGTGAGGAGAGTAAGTTCCCCCATATGCCGTACATCATTTTTCCAGGAAATGTGGGGGCAGACAGTGACCTACTAGATATTGTCCGGATGCTGGTTGGCAACAATTGAATTATTGAATAATACATGCGAAGTAGTGAAGAGAGAATATAACAAAAAGAGCCTATATCTTAGGATATAGGCTCTTTTGACTTTTTTTATTATTACTTGCTTTATAAAGCCTGACGAAGTAGATAGTTAAAAATAGTGGCTTGCCTAAATAAATCATGGTATAATACAAAAAACGACAAAGGAGACCACACATGACGAAAATCGTACCTATGCAGAGCTTATACTGCTCCAGGCAGGATGAAAAAAAGATCTGCAGCTTTGATATTGAAGTGGTTTCTGCACCCACCACACCGCTGATCCATCCCATGTCTCGATTCTGGATGGTCGACAGTGGGGAAGGGGAACTGCTGCTGAATAACCGAAGGTATTCTCTGAAGCCCGGCACGCTGGTATCTGTACTGCCTTGGCAGATCACAGATATCGTGGAGGTAAAAGCCCCCCTTCGTCTGCTGATCCTGGTATATTATTTTGACAATATCCATGAGATCATCAAAACATTTTATAACCCGGGAAACACGCCTCTTTCCGTCATGCAGGCGATGGCTCATCAGCCGGTGATTCAGCTGCCGGAGGCGGCAGCCGCATCTGTATCTGGGCTTTTCCTGCAGATCCGGGATGAAGTAGGTATGGATTCCACACCAACTCCTCAGGATATGGAGCCGCCGGCAGGAGCTCTGGGGAATCTCTACATCACCAACAAACTGATTGAGATCATCATATGCTTTCTACGGGAACAGAGCCGGAAAGAGGCTCTGCCGGAGGAGAAACCGACAGACCCCAGCCAGATCCTTCTATATCTGTACAGCCATTTAAATGAGAAGATCACTCTGGCCCAGCTGTCAAAGATCTTCTTCATGAGTGAGTCTGCCATCAGCGCCTATATCACCAGTACTACCGGCCTGTCCTTTTTCGATCTCCTCAACGAGATGCGTATTGGAAAAACCATCAACTATTTGTTGTATACGGATTTTACGCTGGAGGAACTGGCAGAGATTTTGGGATTTGTAGACAGCGCACACATCAGCAAGGTGTTTCTGACCAGGATCGGTATGAATGCCAACGAGTTTAGAAATACCTATCAAAATGTGGGAAATATGTGCCATATCAGGGACAGAAAGGACTTTTATGCCCTTGTGTCCTACATTTACCGCCATTATAGCGAGGACCTGCGCCCGAAGGAGGTAGGAGAAAGGTTCCATCTGTCTCCCCGGGAATTGAACCGTATTCTGCTCTATCAGGTAGAGATGGGATTTTCTGAATTTTTGAATTTTGTGCGGGTCAACAGAGCGTCGGAACTACTGCTTGAAAGTGACAAGACCATTCTGGAAATTGCACTGGAGGTGGGATTCCACTCGGAAAAAACCCTGAACCGGCATTTCCTCCGGTTTCGTGCCATGACGCCGGGGAAGTTCCGCAAGACAGTTGAGCTGCAAAAACCGCAGTAAGATATGATCCAACTGGTACAAAATAAAGAGATCCGTGGAGAACACCGAACGACAGCCGGTTCTTCTCCACGGATCTTTTATTTATCATACGAAAATTCTTTGCGGCCTTACTTCATCACGCCAAGGCCTTTGGCAACGATAGTAATGAAATCCTGCACATTGGTCACAACTGTGGTGGCGGAGAGGCTTCCCCGGTCCAACAGTTTGTTTACCACAAATTCATCTGCATCCACCGTGTACAGGAATACCGGACGGATGGTGCCATCCTCCAGGACCCGGAAAGATGGCGTCATATTTCCGGTGGCAATGGTGTGCAGCATGGTGGCAAGGCAGATCACGGTAGTGGCCTTTTTCACTACCTGCCGCATGGCACGCTGTCCTTCATAGGCATCCCCGATCACTTCCGGCAGGGGGCCGTCGTCACGAATGGAGCCGGTGAGTACAAAGGGAATATTATTCTTGACGATGCTGTACATGATCCCATTGTCGATCTGGTAGTCTTTTATGAACTGTGGAATGGAACCGCTTCTCCGCACTTTGTTGATCACATCCAGATGATTGTAATGGCCGTTAGGCTGGGAGAGTTGGGTATAGATATCCTGCCCCAGGGCAGTGTGCAGCAGTGCTCCCTCCAAATCATGGGTAGCCAGGGCGTTTCCGGCCAGCAGACCGTGGGCGTAGCCGTTTTCTACCAGCGCCTGCATCGCAGCTCTTGCGTCTGCGTCAAAAGCAAAGGCCGGGCCCATTACCCATACAATATTCCCGTGTTCCTTTTCATGCTTCAGCAATTCAAACAAACGGTCATAGTCTCTGGCATAAGAAGTTTCCCGGCTTCTGCCTTGGCGGAACACGAACTGATCGTCCATGTGTTCCCCAGGAACCTGGAAGCCGCTGCAGTGCATATAGATCCCTTCTTCGCACCGCTCCGTCCGTCCGAGGATCACCTTATCTCCTTTACGGATGTTCCGGTTTTCCACCACGGCCAGGTGGCCGTCGTCGCAGATCACAACGCTGGAATCCATGCGGCTCTCCTCGGCCAGAACCCATTTTCCATTGACCTTAAAATACTCGGGATACATGGAAGTGCTGTGGTAGTTGTCCGGCGCGACACCATCCATTTCCGCTATGGCAAAGGCCGCATCGGGAGCATTTACAAACTGCGGCAGGGAAAAGTCGGGTGCGTAATATTGGGGCATTTCAAAAGGCATGACAGTTCCTCCTGTATCTGACGGTTGATCTCTGATGGAAGGGAGACTATGTCAGCAGAGTGTGGCGTAAATAACCGCCTTGATGGTATGCATCCGATTCTCCGCTTCATCAAATACCACGGATTGCTTGGATTCAAACACTTCATTGGTCACTTCCATCTCAGGAATACCAAATTTTTCCGCGATCTGAGCACCGATGGTGGTCTTGGTATCGTGGAAGGAGGGCAGGCAGTGCATAAAGATCGCCTCAGGCTTGGCCAACTCCATCAGATTTTTATTTACCTGATAGTTCCGCAGCAGTTTGATGCGGGACTCCCATACTTCATCCGGCTCACCCATGGATACCCAAATGTCAGTGTAGATCACATCGGCCTGGGATGCGCCTTCTGTTACATCCTCCGTCAGACGGACGGTGCAGCCGTTCTCGGCAGCAATCTTTTTGGCCTCATCTACCAGCCATTGGGCAGGGAAGAGCTCCTTGGGGGCGCAGGCTGTAAAGTTCAGGCCCATCTTGGCACAGGCTATCATCAAAGAATTGCCCATATTATTTCTGGCATCGCCCATATAGGTGAAGTTCAGGCCCTTCAGATGGCCGAACTTTTCCTCCATGGTCAGGAGGTCTGCCAGCATCTGGGTGGGATGGAACTGGTCTGTCAGCCCGTTCCATACAGGAATGCCGGCATATTTTGCCAGTTCCTCCACGATCTGCTGATCAAAGCCTCTGTACTCAATACCATCATACATTCTTCCCAGTACTCTGGCTGTATCCGGGATGCTCTCCTTTTTGCCCATCTGGCTGCTGCCCGGGTCCAGATAGGTCACACCCAGGCCCAGATCCATACCGGCCACCTCAAAAGAACAGCGGGTACGGGTGGAGGTCTTTTCAAAGAGCAGGACGATATTTTTGCCCTCCAGATAGCGGTGGGGGACGCCATTGCGCTTCATGTTCTTAAATTCCTTGGCCAGATCCAACAGATAGCGGATTTCTTCCGGTGTGTAATCCAAAAGCTTCAAAAAATGTCTGCCGCGAATATTGACTCCCATGGTATTTCTCCTTTTCTGTTTGTTCTGTTACATATCCTCACGGATCAAGGGCATGCTCATGCATCTGGGCCCGCCTCTGCCCCGGGACAGTTCGGAACTGGGCATTTCCAAAACCTGGATGCCGTTTTCCTCCAATACCCGGTTGGTAATATAATTACGATCATAGACTACCACTTTTCCCGGTTCAATGCAAAGGGTATTGGAGCCGTCGTTCCACTGTTCTCGCTCAGCGGCGATTCGATCTTTTCCTCCACAGTGGATCATGGTCACATGATCCACCTCCAGGCAGGATGCAAGAACCTCGGACAGGGGGGAATCCAGCTGTGTTACATGAAGGGTATCTTTTCCTGTGTTGTTCCTGCGGATCTTATAGATACGCAGGCTCCCCAAAATCCCGGGATGAATGGTAAATTTGTCATAGTCCACCTGTGTACAGACCGTATCCAGGTGCATATAGGCGCGTATGCTGGGAATGTCCAGGGCCAGGACGGTATCGATCTCACAAGTGGGGTCAGAAAACATGTTCTGGGCCAGAATCTCGATGGCTTCCGGTGTAGTCCTCTGAGAGATCCCCACCGCCAGGACGTTTCGGCTTAAATTAAGGATATCGCCGCCTTCAATAGAGAAGGGAAAGTCTCGCTGATAGTACCGCGGCGTCCCTGCAAAATCCGGGTGGTATTCCAGAATATATTGCCCGAAGATGGTCTCACGTCTTCTGGTTTTGGAGTACATACAGTTGAGGCTCACGCCTTTCCCAATCGTAGCGAAGGGGTCACGGGTAAAATACAGGTTGGGAATGGGGTCCATAATAAAGCGGCTGCTTGTCCGAACAAGGTCTACCAAGGGGCTGCTGACAGCAGACTGGATTTCTTTCATCCCCACACCTGACATCAGCTTCAGGACGAGCTCCTTTTCATCCTTGATATCCATCAGCAGATCATACAGCTGCTGGCTGAACTTCTTGGCTGTGCTGCCGCTTTCCTGAATGAATTGGCGGACAAAAGTCTCCTTCAGATGCTGATCCTGTTTCAGGACCTCCGCAGTCAGATCCTCCAGATAGGTTACCTCTACACCGTTCTCCTGCAGAATTCCGGCAAAAATGGCATGCTCTTTCTGCGCTGTCTCCAGGTAGGGAATATCGTCGAACAGTAGCCGTTCCAGTTCCTCCGGCACCAGGTGTTCCAGCTCCACGCCGGGCTTATGGAGCATCACAGTTTTCAATTTCCCAATTTCACTGGTCACATTGATCGACATGCTTTTTCTCCTTTGTTGCTGCACATGGCTTATGAGTAAATTATATGGTATTTTCTTCGGGAATGTCAGTCATATGAGCGTAAAAAAATAGTATTTAAACTGGTACTTCAGAGCGGTTCACATGGAGAGATCCCTATTCTTTTTAACCGAAAGACTGGTTTTTTATGTGATAATAGAGCTTGCGATATTTTAAAATACAAAAATATTGGAAGATTTTGCCCGGGATTGCTGCTGATTTTCTCACGGACAAATGGAACGTACAGATTCTTCAGTACCGATATCGGTGAGAAGGCCCTTCAGTTCCGGCCAGGGCATGGAGTAGCGCTGGCTCAGATAGCGGAGGGAGGCGCCCAATTCACCGTCAGGCCCGCCGTACTGGCTGATGATCCAGGATGCCAGCTTGGGGTTGGGCTTGGTGATGCGGACGGGATATTGCAGCCGTTTTTCATAAACAAACATTATTTCTGCCCTCCCATATTTTCCCAGGGCCAGGGATCATCCAGCCATGTATATCCTCCGGCAAGAGTGACTGCCGTCTGCTGCAGAGGACCATAAGCTGCCTCATAGCGCTGACGGCCATCCTTGGCCAGCGTGACGTAATTGGTATAAAGCTGAAGAGCCTCTTTATCGTCCCTGTGAGTGTCCAGGTAAAGACCCAGCTCTGTGATGGCAAAGTCCAGAGCCATCAGCTCACACAAGGCTGTGTTGCTGCACTGCATACGCGCTTGCGTTGCTTTGAAAAAGGGAAGATGCAGGCCGGGGAAAAGCGTACCGGCTGCCAGCCCCTCTTTTTGATCATAACGCTTGGGGTTCTCGCCCTGCTGGGCCACATAGGGGAACACCATGCTGGCATATGCGCCAGGGAGTGCGCCTTCTGTGACGCCGCAGGCGGTGGAGTTTTTCGTCTCCAAGGGTAGATGCCTCCTTCGGGGAAGATAGAGGTGCGTAGATGCGCCTCCAGACCATCCTATGCTTCCTTCCTGCAGGAGGGAACTGGCGGCATAGTCTGATCAGCTGGTGCATACAGTGCATGGGGGGTGTTCATATTGTTCCTTACCTTTAAAAAATGGACCGCCATCTATATTTTTTGCCTTTTAGGACTGTTTATCGGATTTGCGGCTATTTTATGGCATGGCAATGCAGTGAACGTGTCCAAAAATGTTGTACTGACGGAAGAGAGCCCCACCCTGATCATTGATGCCGGTCATGGCGGAGAGGATGGGGGAGCGGTGGCTGCGGACGGGACTGCAGAGGCCGGCATCAATTTGGCCATTGCCCTCCAGATGGAGGAGCTCTCCCATCTGCTGGGGCGGGAGGTGGTCCTCACGCGCCGCACAGATATCTCTCTGCATGGAGAAGGCGCTCAGACCATTGCGGAGAAGAAGCGGGATGATCTGAAAAACCGCGTGGCTTTTTGCAATGAAATTGGCCAAGGCGTACTGATCAGTATCCATCAGAACAGCCTCCCGGAGTTTCCCAGCACCAGAGGGGCTCAGGTGTTCTATGGCTCCGCCGAGGGGAGTGAGGCACTGGCAGAAGGGATGCAGACCTATCTCAATCAGACAATAAATGAACGGGAAAAGACCTGCCGCCCCACTGGAGATGGTGTGTATTTGCTGGAGCATACAGAATGCCCGTCTATATTGGTAGAGTGCGGCTTCCTGTCCAACAGCCAGGAGCTGCAGGCGTTAAAAGACCCGGCATACCAGACGAAGCTGGCTTGTATCATACTGTGTGCAGCGATCGACATGACGGAGGGAAACAGCGGCCAGGGATAAGAAAGGGACTTTCCAAAAGCGGCGTATCTGTATTATAATGCTGTTGTCGCGATGCGAGAGGATCGGGACGGCAGGGAAGCGGAGTACTCTGCCGAATCTGAGAAACGGAGCGTTATGATACGATGGCAGGGAAGGTCAAAACCATCTTTTATTGTACTGCATGCGGAAATGAGACGCCGAAATGGGCAGGCCGTTGCCCGGCCTGCGGTGCGTGGAACACGGTGGTGGAGCAGGAAGCTGTGCCGCAGACCAGGACAGCAGGCCGCTCCAGTGGCGGAAAACGCGTAAAGGCTGTACACATTACAGATATTGAAGAAAGCCATGAGATACGGTTTTCTACCGGGATGGGGGAGTTGGATCGCGTGTTGGGCGGCGGAGCGGTAAAAGGCTCTCTCGTCCTGGTAGGCGGTGCTCCCGGTATTGGTAAATCCACGCTGATGCTTCAGATATCCAGCAGCCTTTGCCGTTTCTGTAAGGTGCTTTATGTCTCTGGTGAGGAATCGGTAGGGCAGATCAAGCTGAGGGCGCAGCGCCTGAATGCCCTGCAGGAAGCTCTTCTGGTGTTATCTGAAACTAACTTGACAGATGTTCTGGCCTCAGTGGAAGAAGAGGCGCCGGACACCTTGATCATAGACTCTATCCAGACGCTGTATGATCCGGAGCTGGACAGCGCGCCAGGCAGCGTGACCCAAGTCAAAGGATGCACGATGGCGCTGATGCAGCTGGCAAAAAGTCAGGGGATCACGGTATTTGTGATTGGCCATGTGAATAAGGAAGGTTCCATTGCAGGGCCTAAGGTCCTGGAACATATGGTGGACTGCGTTCTGTACTTTGAGGGCGATCAGCATATGAGCTACCGGATCCTTCGGGCGGCGAAAAATCGTTTTGGCGCAACCAATGAGATCGGCGTATTCGAGATGCAGAACCACGGGCTGGCAGAAGTGGAGAATCCCTCTCAGATGCTGCTTTCCGGACGGCCGGAAGGAGCGCCCGGGACCTGTGTCACATGTGTGATGGAGGGGGCAAGACCGGTATTGGCGGAGATCCAGGCCCTGCTGGCGCCTGCGGCCTATGGCGGAGGGGCACGCCGTTCCTGCAACGGTTTTGACTACAACCGTGCGGCTATGCTGTTGGCGGTATTGGAGAAGCGGGGCGGACTGAAAGTATCGGTCTGCGATGCCTACATGAATATTATCGGAGGATTGACGCTGGATGAACCGGCAGCAGATCTGGCAGCTATTTTGGCATTGGCATCCAGTTATCTGGACAAGCCTATACCGGAGAATACAGCTGCGGTGGGAGAGGTTGGCCTTACAGGTGAGCTGCGGGCGGTGAATGATTTGGATCAGCGTCTTAGTGAGATCCGGCGTTTGGGGTTTGGCACCTGTGTCGTACCCAAACGGCGCGGAAAGCGTCTGACAGCACCGGAGGGATTGACCCTGATCGAGGCGGCCCACATTGGGGAAGCGATCCGCGCGGTCCTGGGGAAATAATGCTTTGATTTTTGTTATGGTACATCAGAAACGCCGGACAGCAGTAAAGGAAAGCTGTCCGGCGTTTTATTGATTATTGAATGGAGCACGGTCTGGGATTGTGAGAAACGTTGACAAGGCTTTTGGCCGATGATAGACTGGAACAAGCAAAATATTTACCATTAAGGAGGAAAGCACTGATAACAGAGAGCTGTCCGAACTGCGTCCTGCATACGTTTGCGGCGACATGCTGGCTGGCAATGAGACGAAGCACTCTGACATAAGCGGCCGCTGGAGGGAAGAGGCAAAATTGAGGTCCGCATACAATTGAACAAAATAAAAATTTTGTTCAATTTAGGGGAGAGGTTTACGCCATCTCTTCTCAAAAATCCCTCTCAGCGGCGCTTAGGGCTGCTGTAGTGCGCCAAGTAGCGGCTGCAGCATTTTGCGATGTGATTTGCAGCTCTGACAGTTCTTTTATGTATCTTATCAGTTTGTCATACATACGATGATGGATTATCGGGATCAGGCGCCGCAGATTCTCTGCGATTTCCTGGCTTACCATGAGACGATCAAAGCTCATTCCCAGAAAACTGTTGACGAGTATTTTCTGGATCTTCGCAATTTCTTTCGCTATCTGAAACAGTCCCGTGACCGCAGCCTGCGTGAACAGCCATGGGACGAGATCTCCATTATGGACGTGGACATCTCCTTTATCAGAAAAATCACATTGACAGAGGTTTATGGGTATCTGACATACCTCAGCCGTGATCGGGCGCAGCAGCCTAACAGCAGCCATACTGGGTATGGTTTGTCAGCAGCTACCCGTGCCAGAAAAATTGCCACACTTCGTTCATTTTTTAACTATCTTACTACAAAAGTACATTTATTGGATGTAAACCCAATAAAAGACCTTGATTCTCCTAAAATTAAGAAGGATCTGCCCCGATATCTTACATTGGATGAGAGCATTGAATTGCTTGAGAGCGTGGATGGCCCCCAGCGGGAGCGGGATTACTGTATCCTTACGCTGTTTCTCAATTGTGGGCTGCGGATATCAGAGCTGATCGCCTTGGATCTGGAAGATGTCCAGGGCGATGCGCTGCGTATCCTAGGTAAAGGCAACAAAGTGCGTATCGTATATCTCAATGAGGCCTGCAAGGCGGCTTTGGCTGACTATCTGGCCGTGCGCCGTCCTATTATCGGGCGGGATCAGGACGCTATGTTTCTTTCCTCACGAAATCAGCGCATCAGCCGTTCCACCGTCCATGCTTTGGTAAAAAAGCATCTTTTGCAGGCAGGCTTGAATAGCCGCGAATATTCGGCCCATAAGCTTCGCCATACGGCCGCCACGCTGATGCTGCAAAACGGCGTGGATGTAAAAGCGGTCCAGGAGGTTTTGGGCCACGAGCATCTTAACACCACAGAGATCTATACGCATATTGATAACGACGCTCTCCGTGTAGCAGCCAGGGCCAACCCTTTGGGCAGAGTAAAGCGCAGTGAGCGAAAGAAAAAGGATGAGTAGCGCAAAAGAAATGATCTGCCCCTCCCCTCTCCCCTTTTTATGATGCCAAATAAAAAACCCGTATCCGTATTCGGAACTGAATACGGATACGGGTTTGTCGCTTAAACATCTATTGTATATGCCTTCACTTCAATGTGACGCGAAGGGTATTGAGCACACAGATCATACATACGCCTACATCAGCAAATACTGCGGCCCAGAGTTCTACCAGGCCCAGTACCGACAACAGCATGATAGCTGCCTTGAAGCAGATGGAGAAAACGATGTTTTCTGTGGCAATACGGCGGGTCCGACGGGCTATACGGATACCGGCAGGGATCTTGCTGGGTTCGTCACCCATGATGATCACATCTGCTGTCTCGATGGCGGCGTCTGCGCCCAGGCCGCCCATCGCTACGCCAATATCTGCGGCTGCCAGAACGGGGGTATCATTAATGCCGTCTCCAGCGTAGACCAACTTGCCTTTTTGACTGAGATGGCCTTTCAGCCGCTCCAGTTCATGCAGCTTGTCGCCGGGGAGCAGCTGTCCCACAGCGGTATCGATTCCCAGCTCACGACCGATCTCCTGAGCAGCCTGGAGACTGTCGCCGGAGAGCATCGCTGTCTCCCGGATGCCCATAGCCTTCAGATCATGAATAGCCTTTTTGGCATCTGATTTGGGAGCATCCCGCAGCAGCACAGCACCCTGATAGATGCCGTCAGCAGCTACATAGACAGCGGTGGCTGCGCCGATGTCCAGATGGGGGACCTGAATACCGGCCTCCGCCAGGAAGTCTGCCTTGCCGGCCAGAATTCGGCGACCTTCGGATAGAACAGATACACCGTGACCGGGCTTCTCCTGATAATCCTCGATAGCCGATGAAGCAGGCTGCCCCCCATGGGCGGCAATAATGGACTGTGCCAGCGGATGGGTAGAGCGGGATTCAGCCAACGCTGCCAGCTCCAACAGGGCCTCCTGAGAGACATCGGGCGCGGTAACACACTGCGACACGGTGAAATGACCTTCTGTAAGGGTACCAGTTTTGTCAAAGGCTACGATCTCCGCCCGGGCCAGGGTATCCATATAGTTGCCGCCTTTGACCAGTATGCCTTCCCGGGATGCACGCCCGATACCGGCGAAAAAGCTGAGAGGAACAGAGATCACCAGCGAGCAGGGGCAGGAAATAGCCAGGAAACACAGTGCGCTGTAGATGGCGTTTTCCCAAGTCATCAAGCTGAACAAAGGCGGGATCACCGCCAACAAGGCTGCGGCGATAACCACGATGGGGGTATACACCCGGGCAAAACGGGTAATAAACTTTTCGCTGGCGGCCTTCTTTTCTGAGGCGTGCTCCACCATTTCCAGGATCTTGCTGGCGGTAGATTCACCGAAGGACTTCTCCACCCGCAGCTCCAGCGCTCCGCTGAGGTTGATGCAGCCGGCCATGACGGCGTTCCCCACCGAGACTTCCCTGGGCATGGATTCGCCGGTGAGAGCGGATGTATCAAGCTGTGAAACGCCTTCCTGGATGGTGCCGTCCAGAGGGATCTTTTCTCCCGGACGGACCAGAATGGTGGACCCTACCGCTACACTGCGGGCATCCACTTCCCTGATCTGTCCGTTTTCTACCAAGTTGGCTTTGTCAGGACGCACATCCAACAGGGCGGAAATAGACTTGCGGGAAGATGCCACAGCCTTGCTCTGCAGATATTCTCCCAGCCGGTAGAGCAGGAACACCAGGATACCTTCCGGGATCTCTCCGATACATACAGCGCCGATACCGGCTATGGTCATAAGAAAGCTTTCGCCAAAGATATCGCCTTTGCGGATGTTGTTGACCGCTTCCACCAATACGTCAAAGGCGACTAAAAGGAAAGCAGCCAAGAGGATCACAAAGGAAGGTGTACCGCTGAAAAAGAATTTTCCCACCACCAGAAGGACCGCTCCGACGGCAAGGATGATGAGCTCCTTCTGGGATGGCTCGTGCTCATGGTCATGGCCGCAGCAGGAACATCCGTGATGTCCGTGGTCGTGCTCGTGACAGCAGTCGTGTTCATTGTGATCGTGGTGGTGTTCATGGTGATGCTCGTGCGTGTGGTCATGGCAGCATGCGCAGCCGTTCCCCTCGCACACATGGCTGTGTGCGGCCATTGCCTCATTGTTTTTGCTGTCCATAGTTTTTACCCCTCCCGTTCTTCCATTACATGGTCAAATGCCATGGCAAAAATTTCTCCTATGTGGGCGTCATCCAGAGAATAGTAGACGACTCTCCCCTGCTTGCGGCTCTTTACGATCCGGGACACCTTTAAAAGACGCAGCTGGTGACTGATGGCGCTTTGGGTCATATTCAGCAGCGCAGACAAATCACAGACGCACATCTCCTCAATGTTGAGGGCGCAGATGATCCTGGCTCTGGTGGAGTCGCCAAACACCCTGAACAACTCTGAAACTTCATATACCGGGTCCTCATCCGGCATTTTTTCTTTGACTCTTGCAAGGACATCTTCATGAATAACAGGAACTTCGCATATCTCCAGATTTTCTCTCTCACGGTTATCTGGCATATGATCCCTCCTTCGATAGATGACATCATGAGTTGATTGGCGACTGCATATATGTCTGATGAATATATGAGCACTTGTTCATGCTTTCATATTATATGCAGCGAGAGCCGTTTGTCAAGAGCGTTTTGAGAAATTTTTATGGTCTGTGAAGTGCGAATAAAAAAGGGGCTGCCTGCATTGCAGGCAGCCCCTTTTAAAAGGAGATCAATGTGAACGCGTATATTACGCTTTGCCGTCGCAGCCCAGCACGTTGATGAGCTTGTGCTTGACCAGCTCCTTGATGTTGGCGCGGGCGGGCTTGAGGTACTCACGGGGATCGAACTTGTCAGGATGCTCGTTGAAGAACTGACGAATGGTACCGGTCATGGCCAGACGCAGATCGGAGTCGATGTTGATCTTGCAGACGGACATGGAAGCGGCCTTACGCAGCTGCTCCTCGGGGATACCCACAGCATCAGGCATCTTGCCGCCGTTGTCGTTGATCATCTTCACGAACTCCTGAGGCACGGAAGAAGAGCCGTGGAGCACGATGGGGAAACCGGGCAGACGCTTGGAGACCTCTTCCAGCACGTCGAAGCGCAGGGGCGGGGGAACCAGGATGCCCTTCTCATTGCGGGTGCACTGCTCAGCAGTGAACTTGTAAGCGCCGTGGCTGGTGCCGATAGCAATGGCCAGGGAGTCACAACCGGTCTTGGAGACAAACTCCTCCACCTCTTCGGGACGGGTATAAGAAGCGGCATGAGAAGCCACCTTCACGTCATCCTCGATGCCGGCCAGGGTACCCAGCTCAGCCTCGACCACAACGCCGTGATCGTGGGCGTACTCAACGACCTTCTTGGTGATCTCAATGTTCTCCTCGAAGGGCTTGGAGGAAGCATCGATCATGACGGAGGTAAAGCCGCCGTCAATGCAGGACTTGCAGGTCTCGAAGTCGGGGCCGTGGTCCAGATGCAGAGCGATAGGAATATTGGGGCACTCGATGACAGCAGCCTCTACCAGCTTCACCAGATAGGTGTGGTTGGCATAGGCGCGGGCGCCCTTGGATACCTGGAGAATCAGAGGAGCGTTGACCTCGCGGGCAGCCTCGGTGATACCCTGGACGATCTCCATGTTGTTGACGTTGAAAGCACCGATGGCATAGCCGCCGTCATAGGCCTTCTTGAACATTTCCTTTGTAGTTACAAGGGGCATATAAAAGTCCTCCTATATCTGAAAGTGTACTTATATTTTACCACGATTTCCCCGGATTGCAACGGCTATCTGCTGGAAAACTAGTACAGATAGCAGGAGGTTCTGCCGGATAAATTAAGCAATTTGTTACAATATACACCATAATCCGACAGATATGAGTAACTTCCGTGCAAAAGTGCTGTTTACAAGGACATGGCAAAATGATAAGATAATGACAAATCAAATTATGGAGGTATCTTTCCATGAATGTTCTCAAAGGCGCCTGCATTATCGGCCAGTCCGGTGGCCCCACTTCCGTCATCAACGCCAGTGCCTATGGTGTGATCCGCACTGCTCTTGACAGCGATGTAATCACCAAGGTCTATGGCGCAGAGCACGGCATCAAGGGTGTGCTGGGTGACCGCCTTTTCGATATGTCTCAGGAGGATGCTGAGGAGCTGGAGCTGCTGCTGTACACCCCCTCCTCTGCCCTGGGTTCCTGCCGCTATAAGATGGCTGATCCCGATGTGGATGACACTGACTACAAGCGTATCCTGGAGATCTTCAAGAAGTATGATGTCCGTTACTTCTTCTACAATGGCGGTAACGACTCCATGGACACCTGCAACAAGATCAGCAAGTATATGCAGAAGGTTGGCTATGAGTGCCGTGTGATGGGCGTGCCCAAAACCATCGACAATGACCTCTTTGGTACTGACCACTGCCCCGGTTACGCCTCTGCTGCCAAGTATATCGCCACTTCCTGCATGGAGGTCTATCATGACGCCCGGGTCTATGATACCGGTATGGTGTGCGTCATCGAGATCATGGGCCGTCACGCCGGCTGGCTGACTGCTGCTGCCGGTCTTGCTACCGCCTACGGCGCTGGCCCCGACCTCATCTATATGCCTGAGACTGACTTCGACATGGAGAAGTTCATGGCTGATGTCAAGCGCGTCTATGAGGAGAAGGGTAACTGCATGGTGGCTGTCTCCGAGGGCATCCACTACGCTGATGGTTCTTTCGTCTCCGAGGCTAAGACCTCTGCTACCGATGGCTTTGGTCATGCTCAGCTGGGTGGTCTGGCTGCCCTGCTGGCTAACGCCGTCAAGGAGAAACTGAATGTCAAGGTCCGCGGCATCGAGCTGAGCCTCCTCCAGCGCTGCGGCGCTCACCTGGCCTCTCAGACCGATATTGATGAGTCCTTCATGTCCGGTAAGGCTGCTGTCGAGAACGCTGTGGCTGGTCTCACCGACAAGATGGTGGGCTTTGAGCGTAGCTACGAGAACGGCAAGTACGTCTGCCGTACCAAGCTCTTCAACCTCACCGATGTGGCTAACACCGAGAAGAAGTTCCCCCGCGAGTGGATCAACGCCGAGGGTAACGGCATTGAGAAGCCCTTCATCGACTATGCTCTGCCTCTGATCCAGGGTGAGACCAAGATGAAGAAGGTAGACGGTCTGCCCCGCTTTGCCAAGCTCAAGAAGGTCCTGGCCAAGTAAGAAAGCCGCTGACGGCAATGTAATCATATCCATTCTTTTTCTTGAAAGAAAAAGAATCAAAAAGAACTTTTGGGCAAAACGTTGTTTTGCCTATCATATGAAAAAGAGATCCCCGGACTGCGGCAGCGGTCCGGGGATTTTTGCGCTGTTTTCAGGAGAGAAGATCGGCGTATTCGCTGTCCAGCACAGTGGCAATGTCCGCCAGGGTTGGTCCATAGTAGTGGTAATATTCCTCTTTGTGGGCTTTGAAGCCCAGAAGGAACTCCTCGGCTTCTTCCCTGCTCAGTTGATCCAGGGCATCGTTGAGATCTGCCAACTCCGTCAGAGATTTGTCGCCCAGGTAGTAGAAAAGAAGGTAGTTGTGGGTAAATCCCTCAGTGAGAGTCCAGGCACTCACCAGGTCAGAAACCGACGCAGCAGCCAGACCAAATGGCAGAGCTGCCGTATAGCCGCCAGTCCCCCTGTCACGAATCCGCCAGAGGTTTGCCTCCTGGTCCAGAACCACCAGCACCTCCTGCCCCCAGGCATAGAAGTCATCAAAGGCGGGCTGCTCCGACAGGCCGGAGCCCACCTGCCAATGGAAAGCCTCGGGGGCCATGGGATCGGTGATTCCTACATAGAGGCCCAGGGTGAAGCAGAAGTTGGGGTTCTCCCCGTACCAGGCGTCAAATACCCGCTGATCGTTTTCCTGGATCTTTGCGTCGTTGGGCTTCCACTCCAGAAAATCTGGAAGCTCCCGGTAGCCCTGAGCAATCTGCTCCGTCAGCGCAGCGGCTACCGTCTCTAGGTCCGTCACGGAACCGTCCACTACGGCGTTGTCCCACACGGCCTGGCCGATAGCGTCATCAAGGATAATGAGGAAATGACGGTAGATGTCGCTGCCCCAGTCCTCCTCCGGTTCAGTACTGTCTGGGGCGCTGGCCCGCAGGTAGCGGAAAGTACCGTCTTCCTCTATCCGCACCACATTACCGCCAGACCGGACAGAGAGGGATACGCTGCTTTGAGGATGGGACAGTGTCAGCAGATAGCCCTGCTGGCTGTTCCAGTCTCCCTCCTCCGCCTGGCTCCAGGTGTAGCTCACCGGCAGGTAATTGCCCACAAAGCTCACGTTGTAGGCGTTGCCCTGATGGATCGTATACGTCCACTGCTGGCCATCCTCCCCCTCTACCATAGCGGTGAAAGGCAGTACGGAAAGCCGCTCATAGGCCGTGCTCACCTGCTCGCCCAGCTGTTGCGCTGTTTGCAGCCACTGGGCATACCGGGAGAGGTTCTCCTCGGTAGATTCCTCCGGCGCATACGCCTCCCAATCCACCAGCCACCAGAGATCATCTTCCAGCCGTCCCAGCCGAGCGAAGGTAGATATCAGGTTTTCGTCGGTATTCATCAGCAGCCTGCTGTGTGAGAGGTAGTCGTTTACTTTTTCCAGAAATGTAAGAATGGCCGTGGTATCAAAATGGTCGGAATTAAAAATATCAAAATCAAAAAATTGGACCTCCGCAGTCACCGGCTGACCGTTTTCCAGCCAGAACAATTCGTACCGGTACTGGCACTGCCCCTGGTACATGGTAGGGGTGTAACGCAGCAGGTACTCCTCCCCTTCCGGGGTACACAGAAACAGGGCGTTCCACCCCGCATGGCTGGTGCTCCCTTCCTCTGACCAGATCTGCTCTTCGGTTGCACCATCAGTTATAGTCAGCAGCCACAGATCCTCAGGCTCCTGATAAGTGACCGACAGAGAATCCGGTGTTCCGTCGTGGGTCACATCGGCGGTGATAGTCTGCGGCGTGGTCTCCATGGTGGGCTGCTGCGCCTCCGCCGGTCGACCAAAAGCGCAGCCGACAGCTGCCAGCGCCGCCAGGACCACCAGTACGGATACACTGACCAGGATTTTTGGCCGTTGGGCGATCCAGCGGATCCGCTCCTGGAGTCCCCGCTTGCCGCTGGTCATAGTGGTGGAGCAGGTCAGAAGGTCCCGGGGCCCCGGCTTGGCGTTTACCATGGCCAGCAGTGTCTCCCCGTAGGCCCGGCGTGCCCCGTCTCCCAGCCGCTCCAGAGTGGACGCATCACAGCAGAGCTCTCCGTCCCGACGACTGAGGACCACCGCGGCCCATACCAGGGGATTCCACCAGTGGATCGCCAAAGCTATGCATCGCAGCAGGCTCCAGATGTGGTCGCCGTGGCGGTAATGGGTTTCCTCGTGGGCCAAGATGTGGCTTAGAGCGGTTTGGTCCTCCGCCGCTTCCGGCGTGAGATAGATAACCGGACGGAACAGTCCGAAGAGACAGGGGGACGGCAGGCCCTCCGCCAGATAGACCGGGAGCGTGCTTTCTGCATCCGCCAGCGGCTGACGGATTCGTTTCATTTTCCGGTAAAAATGGAGGTTGGAGCACAGGAGCGCCAAGAGCGCTGTCGCCGCACCAATCACGTAAATCCCAGACAATACCTGACGCAGATTAGCATACAAGGCATAGGTGTAGACGCCGTCTTCCTCGATCACACCGCAGCCGGTATTATACTGAACGGAGAATTTGATGGTGGGGTTGAGATAGAAATTCCGGTCCGTATAGGAGTAGGTAAAGACCTCACCGGGCTGGAAATTCTCCAGCATGCCGTCTACATCCTCTTGGGGGATCCCTTCCACCTTGCCGGTACGGATGGCGTAGAGATCCACCTCCTCCATGGCGCTCTCTACATCCGGGAGGGGTAAAGCGGTGACAGGCAGGGAAAACAGCTGTACCGGAATCAGCAGACGCACCAATACAACCAGCCACAGGGCGTAGCGCTGCCATGGGGCAATAGGTAATTTACGCAGCAGGATCACCAGAATGATCAGCAGACTGGCGCTAACGATCCATTCAAGCATCTTCACCGCCTCCCTTCCCCTGCTCTGCCTGGTCCAGGATGGCCCGCAACTGCCGAAGGTCCTCCTCCGTCAGTTCCTGACGTTGGGCCATAGCACTCATCATTAGTCCCACGCTGCCCCGGTACACACGGTCCAGAAAGCTGCGTGTCTCCGATACCACTGCTGCCTCACGCTCCACTGCTGGATAGTACCGCTTTCCCTTCCCCACAATTTCACAGTGAATCAGGTCCTTTTCTTCCATACGGCGTAAGGTGGTGATAGTGGTGCTTTTAGCCCATCCTACTTTTTTACCCAGTGTGGCCACCAGTTCCATTACTGTCTGGGGATTTTTCTCCCATAAACAGTCTAAAATGTTCCATTCGTTGCCTGTCAGATGGACAGCCATCGCAATACACCTCCTCTCTGGTTTACTCTGTAGACCAATTTTAACATGACTGGTCTACATTGTCAACCAAATATAAAATTAATGTAGATATGAGAAGGGAATTTTTGCGCGAACTGAATATAAATGTGACGATTCTGTGATGTTTCTTATCCATAAATATGGTATGATAGAAAAAACAAAGTGAAAAGGAGACAAGCCATGTACCGAGTACTGCTGGTAGATGACGATCCCCACATCCAAATCACCAACGAGGCGTTTTTAAAAAAGCAGGGATATCAGGTTTACCAGGCAAAAAATGGTACAGATGCTCTGATGATTGCAGAATCTGCCGCACTGGATGCAGTTGTACTGGATGTAGATATGCCGGGAATGGACGGGGTCTCTGTATGCCGCCGCCTGCGGGAGATCAGCAGTGTCCCTGTTATTTTTCTCTCTGCCTATGCGAAAACAGATGACCGTATCCGCGGTTTGATGGCTGGTGGTGACGATTATCTGGGTAAGCCCTACTCTTTGGTAGAACTTGAACTGCGTCTTCGGCTTCGGATCCAGCGGCGGAATCACGAAGAAAGCAGTGAGGTACTGCGGAAGGGTGCGCTGGAAATTGATCTTGGTCTCCGCGAAGTCCGTTATGAGGGTGTGACAGCAGATTTTACCACCCTGGAATTCGACCTGCTGGCTGTTTTGGCCAGGAATCCTGGCCAGGTGTTTTCTTATGAACAGCTTTATGACCGGGTTTGGAAATCGCCTATGCACCGCGGGCTTCACAATATCCAGGTCTGCATGGCACGGACACGGCAAAAGCTGGAGCAGCTGTGTCCTGGCATGCATTATATAGAAACGGTGCGGCGGAAAGGATATCGTTTCCGCGCTATGGAAGAAAATGAGGTACCTAGATGAGAAAATCATCCGGAAACCATCTGCTTTTTTTGTCTGGAACCTTACTGGCCGGAGTATTGATATGTGTATTCCTGTTCCAGATGGACAACAAATATACTGCTGCTCTGTCCGGAGGCTATGGATATAATGTTCTCCAGGATGATTTGGATCAGGTGGCCTTTCTGGTGGATGGATGGGAATACTACCCTGGCAGCCTTTTGGACGCGGAGGATTTTTCCGGTGGCATCTCAGCAGAAAACTATACCTACATCGGTCAGTACCCTAATTTTTCTGCTTACCTGGACAGCCCCTATGGAACAGCCACCTATCGCATTCTGCTGGAGAACAAAGGAGAAGCTACGAACGTCGCGCTGTATCTGCCGGAGCTTCTTTGCGCAGGGCGGATCTACATCAACGGCGTTCTGGTGGGAGAACAAGGCAGTATAGAGCCATATGATCCCTGGGTCACAGACGGGATATATACCTTTCAGGCCGAGGGAACAACAGAGATCATTGTACAGTGTGCCAACTATACCCATTACTACTCCGGCATGTATTACCCACCGGCAGTGGGCTCTTTACATGCTATCGAGCGGATGATCACCCTCCGGCTTCTGATCTATGGCCTTCTATGCTTCTCATCACTGTCCATTGCACTCTCCCATCTGATCCGATGGCTGCTGGGGTGGGACAAGCTGACACGATGGATGGGCCTTTTGTGCCTGGCGTTCTCCCTGCGGGTGTGTTATCCCTTCCTGCGGGCAATGGGCATCCCTGTGATCCGGCCTCTTTATGCATTGGAGGATGTCTGCGGAAGCGCTGTATTGCTGTTTGCCATTTTACTGGCGGGTGAACTGGCTGGAGTGACAGACCGCCGATTACATAAGCGTTTTTGTCTCCCGGCAGCGGCCGCTCTCTGTGCAGCCAATATCGTTTTTCCGCTGGTCGTTCTTCCTTATGTGCCTTCCCTGATTAATTTTTATGGAATTTTACTGTTCATTTGGAAACTGGCGGCGGGGATATATCTCATTGTACTGGCAGGCCGTACGCTTGACTCTGATAGGCCGCTGGGACGCTACTTACTGTGTACCGGCGGAGCATATGGAATGTCTATTGCGGCATCCGTGATATTGGCCAACCGGTTTGAACCAATCTGCGGAGCCTGGCTGGAAGAATATGGCGGCTTTGCACTGGTGATGGGTTTTTCCGCCGTTATGATCCGGTGGGAAGTTCTGCTCACCCGGGAAAACCGGCATCTTACCCTCCACCTTCAGGAGGAAGTCGACCATAAGACGCAATGGCTGGAGACGCTGCTGGCGGAACGTCGGGAATTGCTGGCTAATTTGCTCCACGATCTTAAAAATCCTCTGGCTGCCCTGCGCAGTTACGCTGAGCTGGTACGCAGAGGCGGGATCGCCCTGGACGATGTGACAGCCAGTTATCTGGACGCACTGACTGAACGGGCAGGGGCCGTGGAGGAGCGTTTTGACATTCTCCAAAGTTTTTCGCGGGGTGAACGCCGGGTATCTTCTCAGGAACCGATTTTATTGAACGCATTTTTGCGTCAGTTTTATCTTAATAACCAGCTGGATGTGGAGATCACAGGTGTCGATTTTCATCTGAAGCTTCCCTCAACAGATATTATCGTGCGGGGCGACAAGGGACGTCTCAATGCTGCGTTGGAAAATCTCTGCTATAACGCCCTCTCTTTTACACCGGAAAACGGTACAGTAACGTTGGCGCTGAAACAGGAGGAGTCCTATGCAGTGATCACTGTACAGGATACGGGCATCGGTATCCCGGCGGAGAATCTTGCGCATATTTTTGACTGCGGTTTTACCGACCGTACTGATGATTCCGGTGATGGCCTGGGACTTTATATCGTGCGTACCATTGCCCTGGAGCATGGTGGGACGGTCAATGCTGTTTCTCAGGAAGGAAAAGGAAGTGTCTTTACGCTGCGCCTTCCGATTTATTCACCGGATCGTCACTGACAGATGCATACAGAAAGCTGAATGCCCCCGGACGCAGAATTGATTGCGTCCGGGGGCATCTCTTGCTGCTAGTTTGATAAGGGCCGCAGCACGCCATGTACGACGAAACGGGCATTTTCAAACTCATAGCTGCAGGTAGAAGGGTATTGATCGTAATAACTCTGCTCCTTGTATCCGGCCAGAGCAGCAAACATAGAACCATTTTTTCGATAATGGCCGTAAATAATGGAGTTGACATTGGAAAAGTCACAAGCTACGCGGCTGTCCAGAAATAGGCAACCTCCTGATATTCGTTTTCTGCCGGTTTTAAAAAGGGTACCGGCACCTCTTCCCCACTTTTTCTTGAACTGATGTAATGAACTGTTTCCAGAAAAATCATTTAGTGAATATATTGTACTGAAAGGTTTGCCGTTACGCTATAGGTTGGGGGGGATGTGACGAGCTTGTGAATTTACAAGTTCTACAGCCAATAAAAAAGCGCCCCGGATATTCCGGGGCGCTTTGGCACACAAGATAGGAACTGTAAGTTTGTTATTTGCCTCTCTTCCCTTTGCTTCTGCGGAAGGGCCCTACGCCTGCCACTGCCAAGCCGACTGCGGTGCAGGCGCCTATACCCGCCACGGCAAGGCCTACCTGTCCTGCCACAGAAAGCGGCGCCGGTGCGTCACTGGCAGAGTGATCAGCTTGCTGAGGATCTGTTGTTTCGGAGCTGGAATTGGTTGGCGGGATGGAGGCAAACGGATCTTCCTCGCTTTCCTCCAAAACAGAAGCGCCGTCCTCACCGGGGGTGGATTCTGGTGCTGCTGCGGCGTTGTCATCCGTGTCTCCGGCAATTTCACTTCCACTCTCCCCATCGGCACCATCAGTTTCAATATGGGAGGTAAGAGGGTTGGAGTGCAGACCGGAGTTTTGAGAAGCGGACCCATTATTACCCATCGCTTCCTCAGGGTTGGAACCTGTTTCTTGGGTAGTGCCGCCCTGTTCCGAATGCGGGTCTTCCTCCGTATCATCTTTCGGGCTCACCGCTTCTGCATCCGAGGTATCTCCGGGTATCTGCGTATTTCCCGAAGAAGCGTCATCAGTGGGGCCCTGTGGGAGCCACGAGTCGATAATAGATCCCGGAAACTGGGGAAGCCAGGGTATCAAATTTGTTCCATAATCCTGCGAATCACCTGGTTGCGGTACACGGTCCGGCGGGTTGGGAGTGATGCTGCCGCCCCGGTTGCCGCCTTGATCGTCGCTGTCTTCATTAGGAAGGTGAAACACGTCGGAACTCCAGAAGGCATATCCGTCGTGGCTGTCATACTCTGCGCAGATGCGATACAGGCGAGGGGTATTCTCCAGTTCACAGAATATGCAGAGAATACTGCCATCGTTTTCTATGACCTCAAATTCCGACCAGCGGGTCCAAGTATATCCCCCATCTGAGGATATCTCTCCCCACAGGTCTGTGTACTCCGGCAGTTCCAGAACTGCAAAATCTGCGGAACAAGCGTTCTCTCCACGCCATGTCACATCCGTTACGGTAATGCGCTGGGTTTCGTACCAGTGTACCGTCAGCGTTAAAGGCCGGGCAGAGGCTATCGGATCCCCATTTTCACTCAGAAACTGGCCGGTGAGCGTCACTTCCCCGGAAGTACGTCCATCATAGCCGCTCATATCCCAGGCAACAGGGACATCCACCCGCTCTTCGGTCCCCTGACTTTCTATATCCGTCCGTAGGTAGGAAGGCAGATGTTCTGAAAAAAGGAAGGTTCCTTCTGCCAGCCACAAATCATCCGGATCGTCGTTGAGATTATTGACAAACGCCGGAGCCCACTGGATGAGAGAGCTGTCGAGCTGAGAACCGGAAAGAGAGATAGAGCCGCCAGACTCCTGTACGATCAGGAAGCCCTCGCCCTGTGTATCCAGTGTTACACTTTTCAGATTCAATTTTCCGCCTGCTTTTACGATGATCAGACCGCTTTGTGACAGGACTCCCCTGATAACAGGGCTTGCCTCATCCTTACCGCCGATGGATAACGTACCGATCTCCAGGCAGCCGCCGCTTTCAATGATGACCGGCCCGGTGATGTTGACGGTCAGCTCCCCTGCGTACATCCCTTCCGGAAGCTCTTTGCCGGCAAACTGGGATGACACTGTGGTATAGCTGATGATCTCCCCCTCACCGATGGTGCAGGATCCCAGCTCTGCCGTATATGTTTCAGGCGCAGATGGCTCTGTCTGGTCTTCAGGAGGCGTGTACACCATAGCGCTGGCGGTGATCCCCTGGCTGCCGATGAGAACCAAGAGACACAGCGAAACGATGAATCTGCGTATCTTAGGGTAATATGCCATATGTATTCCTCCTGCAAGATAAAAACTAGTTTAATTTTATCAGATCCATTTCTTGATATCAATATTTATACAAAATGTGATTTTTGTCTGGATTTGCTCAGAACAGTTAAAGAAAAGCAAACGGGAGCAGACTTGATACACAAGTCTGCTCCCGTTATTTAATTCAAAGATTACAGCGGCGTCCGGCAGGAATAGTATTACTCAGCCAGAAGCTTCTCCAGAGCTGCCAGCTTCAGGCAGGTACAGAACACCGCGATGGCCTGCTCCAACTCCTCCACGGGAGGAAGGCTGGGAGCAATGCGGATATTCCGATCTCTGGGGTCCACACCATAGGGGAACGTGGCACCTGCACCGGTCATCACAACACCGGCCTCCTTGCACAGGGCCAGGGTCCGCTTGGCCAGGCCGTCCATAGTATCCACGCTGACAAAATAACCGCCCTTGGGCCGCTTCCACTGGGCGATACCCAGAGGTGCGATCTCCTTATCCAGAGCGCTGACTACAGCGTCGAACTTGGGCTTCATAATGGCGGCATGCTTCTTCATCAGCTCCAAGGTGTGAGCCTTGTCCTTAAGAAAACGGACATGGCGCAGCTGATTGACCTTGTCGTAGCTGATGGTCTGGATGCCCAGAAGCTTGGTCATGTACTTGATATTGTCTACGCTGGAGGCCATAACAGACACACCGGCGCCGGGCAGCGTGACCTTGGAAGTGGAAGCGTACTCAAAGACCATGTCGGGGTTTCCAGCTTCCCGGCAGAGGGTGATGATATCGGCAAAGGGAACGAACTCGCCGTCGAACTCATGGATGCAGTAGGCATTGTCCCACATGAGCAGGAAATCGGGGGCGGCGGGCTTGAGGTGGGTGATCCGACGGATGGTCTCATCGCTGTAGATAACGCCCTCGGGGTTGGAGTACTTAGGTACGCACCACATACCCTTGACGGCGGGGTCCTTGACAGCCTCCTCTACCGCATCCATATCCGGGCCGTTCTCCGTCATCTCAATGGTGATCATTTCCATGCCGAAAGACTCACTGATTTTGAAATGCCGGTCATATCCGGGAGCTGGGCAAAGGAATTTTACCTTTTCTAACTTTGACCAGGGTTTTTCGCTGTGGAGCAGACCGTGGGTATAAGCTTTAGAAATGGTATCATACATCAAGGTCAAACTGGCGTTGCCGCCAATAAAGCACTCCTCGGGTTGGCAACCTAAAATCTCGGCGAAATAGCGCTTAGCACAAGGCAGGCCTGTCAGCTCACCATAATTGC
Source organism: uncultured Eubacteriales bacterium (assembly GCA_900549475.1). Taxonomy (GTDB): domain Bacteria; phylum Bacillota; class Clostridia; order Oscillospirales; family Oscillospiraceae; genus Pelethomonas. Next base: position 117,389 of record UROF01000001.1, on the reverse strand, counting down.
GTACATCTACGCCATCTACCACACAGTCCTCCGGTTTTTCCAGTACCGAGAGAATACCGCTGACCAGGTCCAGCTGCGCTTTTCCGGGCTTTCCACGGGACATATCCAGTTTCAGACCCTTGGCCTTCAGAGCTGCAAAATCTTCTGTAACGGCACTGTACTCTGCCTGCAGCTGTTCTCTGCTCATGCTCCTGTATTCCATCGTTATTTGCTCCTTTCCATGTGATACGCGCCGATAATCTGGCGGTATCTGTTCAACATATTTTACTATATCCTTTAAAAAATAGCAAGCTGGATTCAATGTATATTCATGGTCAGATCGCCATTGAGAAAAGCCGTGAAAAAAGGGACGCCCGCATTGCGGACGTCCCAAAGATATCAAATTGTAAGGAATCAGCCCTGCTCGCGCATCTTGGCAAAGCACTCGCTGCAGTAAACAGGACGATCGCTCTTGGGCTCAAAGGGAACCCGAGCCTCGCCGCCGCAGTTGGCGCAAACCGCAGTGAAGTACTCGCGGGGACCGCGGGCAGCGTTCTTGCGGGCGTCACGGCAGGCCTTGCAGCGCTGGGGCTCATTCTGGAAGCCGCGCTCAGCGTAGAACTCCTGCTCACCGGCAGTGAATACGAACTCCTGGCCGCACTCCTTGCAAACTAAGGTCTTGTCTTCGTACATGATCTTACCCTCTCTTTTTGAATAGAAAAAAATATATTGCGCTCAGCCGTTGCTGATATCGCCGGAAGTAAGGTGCCGTGCTACTTTGCGCCGGATGCGCTGCACGGCGTTGTCCACCGATTTGGGGGACCTTGAAACCGCCTCGGCCATTTCCCGTGTGGTCAGGCCATCTAAATATAACCCCAAAATCTTCGCCTCAAACTCGGACAACTGCTTTTGGACATCACGCAAAATGTCCTGCACACCCTCACGACCGATGATCAGATCCTCAGGATTGGCCTGGGAAGGAAGAGGTGCGCCCAAAGAGGTAGTATGGCTGTCAAAGAAGGGTATTTCAAGTGGAACCGACTGGTTCAGCGGAGTATGTTTATCACGGGCGGCAGTCCGTACCGCAGAATACAGACGGTTGCGGATACAAGTTTCTGCATAAGTGCGGAAGCTGGCCGATTTCCCGGCGTCGTACTCCCGGACTCCATAAATCAAGCCGATCATACCCTCCTGGACCAGGTCGTCGCTGTCGCCGCCTGCCAGGAAATAGGGACGGGCCAATTGCCGGACCACACGATTATAGCGGGTGACTAGAGTCTCCTCTGCGTCGCGGTCCCCCTGATGGGCCAGAGCGCATAACGCATCGTCCGTCAGATCAATATATACGGCATATTTGGCATTGTGAATCGACATGGCTTATTATACCTAGTTCTTCTTCTGTTTGTCAAGTAAATATTAAAAATTTATGAACAGGAGCTTCAAATTTTTACAGTTTGCACGAAAGAGGCCAGACGGTTTGCACATTCAGAAGCGTGTTCCTGGGTTTTTGCCTCCACCATGACCCGGATCAGCGGCTCTGTGCCGGAAGCACGCACCAGGACACGTCCGTCGCCGCCCAGTGCCTCCTCCTCCTGGCGAATGGCATCTGCCAATTCCGGCGAAGCCATGACCGCTTCCTTGAGCCCCTGGCGGTTCTCCAGCTTCACATTTACCAATACCTGGGGATAGGAGGGGCAAATAGAGGCAAGCTCACTGGCTTTCTTCCCGCTGCGGCTGAGGATCTGCAGGAATTGCAGAGCGGTTAGCTGGCCGTCGCCGGTGGTGGCAAAATCGGTAAAAATCGTGTGGCCGGACTGCTCTCCGCCGATGCGATAGCCGAACTCCAGCATCTTCTCCAGCACGTTCCGGTCTCCTACCGGAGTGCAGATCAGACGGATATTGTTCTTGTTGCAGAATTCATGGAGGCCCAGGTTGCTCATGACAGTGCCTACGATAGCACGGCCGGTAAGGGTGCCTTCATCCCGCATATGGAGACCGCAGACTGCCATGGTTTTATCGCCGTCGATGAGATTCCCCTTCTCGTCGATCATCAGGCACCGGTCTGCGTCGCCGTCAAAGGCCACGCCCAGATCATAGCCGCCGGCGGTGACCATGGCGGCCAGACTATCCAGATGGGTGGAGCCGCAGCGGTCATTGATGTTGATGCCGTTGGGCTTGCGATGGATGAAATCCGCCTCGATCTCAAAGCCGGCAAAGAGGTCGGGAGCCGTGGCAGCGGCAGCGCCGTTGGCGCAGTCCACCAGAATCCGAAGGCCTGCCAGATCATCGGTGACAGTACTCTGCAGGTGTTTGATATACTCATATTTCAGGTTCTTCATGCCGTGAATCCGCTTGCCGATGCCGCTGCCCTTCTCGATAGGCATGGGATCGCCGGAGAGGATCTTTTCCTCCACCAGCTCCTCCAGGGCGTCGGAGAGCTTGTAGCCCTGGCCGTTGAAGACCTTGATGCCATTGTGCTCAAAGGGGTTGTGGCTGGCGGAGATCACTACGCCGGCATCTGCCTCCACCTTTACGGTGAGATAGGCTACAGCGGGGGTGGGGATCACGCCCAGGGGCATCACGTCGCCGCCCACAGAGGTGATGCCGGAGATCAAAGCACTCTCCAGCATGTCGGAGGAGATGCGGGTGTCCATGCCGATGGTGATGAGGGGCGCGCTCCCCTTCTTCTCCTTCAGCACCATGGTTACCGCCTGGCCTACGCGAAAGGCCAGCTCTGCTGTCAGGTTCTCACCTACGATGCCCCGGATACCGTCTGTTCCAAATAGTTTGCCCATAGTGGTTCTCCTTTATTTACAGAATTTTTCATCAACTAATGACCAAGCGGATCAAAGGTGAAAAGACCTTATCCGCTTTCCTTAACAAATACTTCTGTCGATTAGACAGAATAGCCGCTCAAGCTCCTCCGCAGGGAGTGGTTTCGCAGGTATCCACCTAGAAGCCAGCTCCTGCAGTGCCGCCGTATTGCCGATGATCTCCTTGACTGTCTGATAGGCATAGGTGTTTGCATCCAGTTCATATGGCAGCGACAAATAAGCGGCTTTGAAATGTTCCGTATCTCCAGTCAGTACAGACATCTTCCAGGTGTTATCCACCAGCTTATAACATACTCCATTGTACAGGATAACATAAAAACGGCTTACTTGGACCTGCTGGTCAAATAACTCCGGACGAAGATACTGAAGGGCGTGGCGAAGTTCATGGTAGAGATAAAACAGCGCCTCCTGCTCTGGAGCAGTCTGCAGCAGGCTCTTATTCAGGAAGAGGGTTCGGCAGGTCGGATCAAAAGATCCAAAAGCTGTTTCATATCCCTCCTGCATCTCCCAGGAGAGGGCAATTTCTAAATCGTGCTCCTTACAGTATCGCTCAAAGCATACCTCTACATCCAGCATAGGCCTTCCTCAAAATAAAAATATTGAAACAGCCGAACTACGTCTCTTCGTCATCAGAAAACAGATACCGGAGCATCCGCTCCGGGTTCTCCAGAAAGCGTCTTGTGAGCTGGTAATGTTCCGTCTCCTGATACGTTGTCGGATGAATGCCATCCTCCCTGAGCTCATAGATCCTGGCTCCGGGATAGGCCATCAGGATAGGCGAGTGAGTGGCTACAATGAATTGGGAGTCCTGTTCCACCAGCTGGTGCATCTCCCCCAGCAAAGTCAGCTGCCGGGTAGGTGACAGTGCCGCCTCCGGCTCGTCCAGAAGGTAGAGCCCGTTTCCTCCGAAGCGGTTCTGTACCAGGGCCAGAAAGCTCTCCCCATGGGACTGGTGGTGCAGGGACACACCGCCGTAGCTGTCGATCAGCCTGGGGCTGAAGGAGGGCTCTTCATCCATCTCATCGATATTGGTGGCTACGTTATAGAAACTCTCCGCCCGAAGAAAAAAGCCGTCACGGGGGTAGTGCCGCTTGGCTACTGTGATATACTCCCCCAGTTCCGAGTGGGTAGCCCGGGTAGAGAAAGTAAAGTTTCTGGTGCCGCCCTCGGCATTGAAACCGCAGGTCACGGCAATAGCTTCCAGCAAGGTGGATTTCCCGCTGCCGTTCTCCCCCACCAGGAATGTCACTGGCGCATCCAGCGACAGGCGATGTTCCTTCAGCCAATTCACTGCCGGAAGCAGATTCAGATAACTCCTCTCCGGCAGCGGACGGCGGAGAAACACGCTTTCCGCATACAGGGTACCCATATCACAGACTCAGCTGGTCCATGGCACCGCCCGGGACGCTGAGGCCCAGGTGCTCATAGGCCTTGTGGGTGACACAACGGCCCCGGGGCGTCCGGGTGAGAAAACCGATCTGCATCAGATAGGGTTCATAGACGTCTTCCAGGGTCACCGATTCCTCATTGATGGTGGCTGCCAGGGTCTCAAGGCCCACCGGGCCGCCGCCGTAGTACTGAATGATGGCAGTGAGCATCCGGCGGTCGATGTTGTCAAGGCCCAGATAGTCCACTTCCAGGGCGGTGAGGGCTGCATCGGCCACCTCCCGGGTGATGACGCCATCGGCCTTCACCTGGGCGAAGTCCCGGACACGGCGAAGCATCCGGTTGGCAATTCGGGGCGTACCCCGGCTGCGCCGGGCAATCTCCATAGCGCCCTCCGGCTCAATAGGGGCCTCCAGAATACCGGCGGACCGGGTTACGATCAAGGCTAATTCCTCGGGGGTGTAGAGCTCCAGCCGCAGTGTCACGCCGAACCGGTCACGAAGGGGCGCGGAAAGCTGCCCGGCCCGGGTAGTGGCACCGATAAGAGTGAACTTCGGGAGGTCCAGCCGGATAGAGTTGGCGGAAGGGCCTTTCCCGATAATAATATCGATGGCAAAATCCTCCATGGCGGGATAGAGCACCTCCTCCACCGAGCGGTTGAGGCGGTGGATCTCATCCACAAAGAGGATGTCGTTTTCGTTCAGATTGGTGAGGAGCGCCGCCAGGTCTCCCGCCTTTTCAATGGCGGGGCCGGAGGTGATGCGGACATTGACCCCCATCTCATTGGCAATGATACCGCTGAGGGTGGTCTTGCCCAGGCCCGGAGGGCCGTGGAGCAGCACATGGTCCAAGGGCTCGTGGCGCATCTTGGCCGCCTGAATAAACACCTCCAGGTTGCCCTTGGCCTTTTCCTGACCGATGTACTCCTTCAGCGTCTTGGGCCGCAGGGAGTACTCCCCTTCGTCAGCCGCCGTCAGAGTGGTGGTCACCAGGGAGGGTTCCTCCTCCATGTATACGTTGTCTCCGGAAAAATCAATACTCAAAGGTCCTTCTCTCCCCTTTCCGCCTACAGACGCCGGGACGCATCAATAGCGGATGATGTAGTAGATCACGTAGGCCCAGCTCATAAGGCCGTGTACAATGGCCCAGAATACTGAGTGCCAGTTGGTGTAGGAGATCACCATGGCCAGACAGGTGCCGAAGGTGATCCCGGATTTTACAATGGTTTTTGTCGTCTTTCGATTTTCGTATTCCATTTCATTTATCCTATAATTCCAGTTCCCGCAGGCAGTCCAGGAAAGCGTCCTCACCCCAGGTGTTGATCTTGAAGAACATGGCCTTGCTGCCGCCGGAGGTGATGGCAGAGAGGAACAGATGCTGCCCCTCCCCTATCAGCGTCACGTTCATGCTTACCCGGTTGCCGCCCATGGCGCTGTAACGTTCGTACACCCGGACAGCGCAGCGCACGCCGCCGGAGGACCAGTCGCTGCCGTCTTCAAAGTCGGCGGAAATACCGGAGTCCATTACGGCCCGGTCGATCCGGTTCAGGACGTCGTCAAAGTTTCCGTATATCTGCTGTTCCAGCTTGGCCATAATGCTGCCTCCTTTTCTGCGTACAGATGTAATTATGCTTTTACCATTTTCTTCAGGGCCTGGCGGATGATCTGCTCCAGTGGCTGGGTAAGATCCACGTCCTTGAGAGCAATATTGATCTCGCTCTGGGAATACCCCAGCACTGCCAGGGCGGCGGAGGCCTCAGAGAGCTTATTGTCGGGGATGATGGTCACTGCGGCGCCAGGGACCGCCCCGCCGCCGGCGGAGATGGTCTGTCCCTTGCTGAGCTTGTCCTTCAGCTCCAGGATCACCCGCTGGGCAATTTTCTTTCCGACGCCTTGGGCGCAGGTGAGAGCCTTCTCGTCGCCGGTGATGATACTCAGGGCCAGGTTGGCAGGCGTGGAGGCGGAGAGGATGCTCAGCGCTGCCTTGGGTCCCACGCCGCTGACGGAAATGAGCTGCTGGAAGAGGGTCAATTCCTCCTGAGTGGCAAAGCCGTAGAGCTCCATAGCGTCTTCTCGGACGTTGAGATAGGTATATAGTTTCCCCGGCTCCCCTTTTTTCAGATTGGCCAGGGTATAGGTAGTGGTGCGGCAGGCATAGCCCACGCCGCCGCAGTCGATGACCGCCAAATACGGTTCGATATGGGCCACTGTGCCATTGAGATAGTAAAACATGGTTCCTCCATTATCCGTCCTGTGAGACGGCTCTTACTCCTTCAAAATATACTGAAACGCACCGGTGTAATACAGCTCCAGGCGGAACTCCAGGAGGCGGTCGTTGAGGTTCAGAAACCCCGTCAGATTCGCCTGACAGTACCCGTAGCTCTCATCCATAATGTCCAGGGAGAATGATGGAAACTCCTGCAAGAAAGCAGGGAGAGTCATTTTCCGGCCGATAAAGCTGCCGCAATTGCCGCAGAGGACATCGGTATATTCCATAAGATAGACATAGGAACTCTCCCAGTCCACCCCGGTGATCTCTATATCCCCCTTCACCTGGCCATAGGGCTCTGTGGTGCGCACATAGCCGTACTGAGTTGCCAGGTGCAGTGTATCCCCCTTCGCTGCCAGGGCCACGACATAGGCGTCATGGAGGCTGTAGGGCGGATCTGTGTAGGGCTTCTTCACAACGATTTCCATACCTTCACCTCGTGTCATACTTTTTCGGGTCAAATACCCGCTCGGTGTTCAGCAGTGAGGTAGCTGCCCGGCCGTGGCAGATGGCGAGAGCCAGAGCATCAGCTGCGTCGTCAGGCCGGGGGATCTCCTTCATTTTCAACAGTCGCTGGGTCATGAGCATGACCTGCCGCTTGTCAGCGCCGCCGTAGCCTGCCACTGCCTGTTTGACCTGCATGGGAGTGTACTCGTATACCGGTACTCCGGCTTGTTCTGCTGCCAGCAATATGACGCCCCGGCCATGGGCCACAGCGATGCCGGTGGTGATGTTCTTGGTGAAAAACAGCTCCTCCACAGCCATCTCCTGTGGTTTGAACTGCCGCAGCAGCTCCTCCATGTCCTCGGAGATCTGGAGAAGGCGGCGGGACAGAGGCAGGCCCGCCGGAGTGGTGATCACACCGTAGCGCAAAAGGGTCTGCCGTCTGCGATCTACCTCCACCAGCCCAAAGCCGATGGTGGCTACACCCGGATCAATACCCAACACCCGCATATGCCCGCCTCCTCTCCTTGATCAATTGACATCGGTCTTATTCTAACATTTGTTTGAGGAAAAGGCAACGAGCAATCCGGAGGGCTTTATTGGCGTCCCAGGACCAGCCCTGCCACCCGGGCGGACTCTGCCGCATCTTTTACATAATAGTCCGCGCCGATCTGGCGGGCAAACTCCTCCGTCACCACTGCGCCGCCTACCATCACCTTGCAGGAAGCTCCGGCAGAGCGGAGAGCCTGGATGGTAACGCCAATATTCTGGGCAGTAGTGGTCATGAGAGAAGACAGACCTACCAGTGGAGCGCCGGTATCCAACGCGGCTTTTACCACCGTATCCGGCTCCACATCGCGTCCCAGATCCACCACCTGGTAGCCGTAGTTTTCCAGAAGCATTTTGACGATGTTCTTGCCGATATCGTGGACGTCGCCTTTCACCGTTGCCAGGATCACAGTGCCCTTCTTCCCTTCTCCCTGGGGAAGATAGCGGTCAATGACGGTGAAGGCGGCCTTTACCGCTTCTGCAGAGGCCAGCAGCTGGGGCAAAAACAGCTTGCCCTTCTCATACCGTTCCCCTACCAGATCCAGGGCGGGAATGATATGGCCGTTAATAATCTCCAGCGGCGGTACATTCTGCAGGAGGGATTCCACGGTCTCGGGGACCTCCCCTTTTTTTCCGGTCAGGATCAGATCCTTCAGCGCGGCTCCGGCGACGGAAGACGCGGCTGCCTGTCCGGAGGGCTCGGCACTGTGCCGGGCGATGTAGGCGGCACAGCCCGGATCCTCCCCCCGGAGAAGCTTTGCTGCATCGATCGCATCCATCACCTGGGCGGAAGAAGTATTGACAATGGCCACATTCAGCCCTGCCGCAAGGCAGGCGGAGAGATAGGCGCAGTTTACCGCGTCCCGATGGGGCAGGCCGTGGCTGACGTTTGACACGCCCAGAATGGTCTTGTAGCCTGCTTGCCGGACCAAACGGATGGCCTCCGGTGTGGCCATAGCACTGGCGGGATCGACCGACGCAGCCATAGCCAGGCAGTCGATAAACACATCCCTGATGCCCATCTGCTCTGCTGCGTTTGCGATCCGGATAGCTGTCTCTGCCCGGCAAGCGGGATCATTGGAAATACCTTGGCTATCCAGCGCCAAAATGATAAGGCCTGTGCCATATTTGGCAGCCAATGGAAGCATGGCTTTCATGCTTTCCGGGTCTCCGTTGACCGAGTTAAGGACAGGGCGGCCGCTGCATATACGAAGGGCTTGTTCCAAAGCCACTGGATCGGAGCAGTCGATGACCAGAGGCAGAGGTGATACCTTTTGGATCGCCAGGATCAGAGCGGGCAGCGCAATTTTTTCGTCAATATCCGGCAAACCGGCATTGACCACCAGAAAATCTGCCCCCTCCTCCTGCTGTTCGATGGCCAGTTCCGCGGCATAGTCGTAGTCGCCGGAGCGAAGGGCATCCTGCAGCTTTTTCCGTCCGGTGGGGTTGATCCGTTCGCCTACAGTGGCGATGGTATTCCTCCGCAGTTCCACCACTCCCTGCCAGCCGCACAGCCGACACACGCCGTCTGGCTGCCGCACAGGCGGAATATGGTCTTTCAGTAAGGGGCTGAGCGCACGGATATGATCCGGCGTGGTACCGCAGCAGCCACCCAAAATGGCGGCGCCGTCGCTGAGAAAATCCTTGGCACAGGCAGCAAACTCCTCCGGCCCGACGTTGAACACAGTCCGTCCATTTTCCATCCGGGGTAACCCAGCATTGGGCTGGATCATCACCGGCAGATGGGTAGCGGCAATCATCTTCTGGAGGGCGGGCCGCAGCTCCCGGGGGCCGAGGGAACAGTTGATGCCCACCACATCCGCGCCGAGACTGGTGAGGGTAACGGCAGCAGCTGCGGGATCGGTGCCCAGAAATGTCCGGCCATCCTCCCCGAAGGTCATAGTGACAAAGACCGGCAGATCCGTGTGTTCCTTTGCGGCCAGAAGAGCGGCTTTGGCCTCCCGCAGATCACTCATTGTCTCAATGAGAATAAGGTCTGCTCCGGCTGCGGCGCCGGTAGTCATGACCTCTGCAAAATTATTGTAAGCTTCTTCAAAGGACAGCTCTCCCAGAGGGGCCAGAAGCGCACCCAACGGCCCCACATCAAGCGCCACATAAACAGGGCGCTCTCGGCCTTCTGCCGCCTTGCGTGCCAGAGAAATGCCGGCGGCAATACACGGGCGGGGGTCCTGGCCCATCTTACAGCGGCTGGCGCCAAAAGTGTTGGCAGTAAGGATATCTGCGCCGGCGTCAGCATAATCGGCGTGAATGGCGGCCACTATGTCAGGATCTGTTAAATTAAGCAATTCCGGAATATGTCCGGCTTCCAGCCCCCGGGCCTGGAGCATGGTGCCCATGCCGCCATCGAAAATATGATGCTTGGTGAGATCGATCATCGAATCACGCCTCTCTTTTCCTTGTAATGGGGACATCATAGCATAGCCGCACAGTCATTGCAAATCTTTCCGGAAAAGGGGCGGGGCTGCTGCCGGCATACATCAAAAACCGCGGGAGCTTGTGTAGGAGGACGAGGGCGGATTGTCAATCCATAAATTGACCAAAAAGTAAAAAAGAGCGCTGCTGCCTGCAGAAATCTCTGGAAGGGATGATTACAATTTGTATATCACAAAAACACGCAATATATGGTGGAAAAATGCTGGGTAGCCATACAAAATATAAGAAATTGTAAGGGAACAAAGCTTTTTCACTCGCCTTTGTTTCTGTGGTTAACATAATATTGTTTACATAACATTTTGTCATAACCTACAAAAAAGAAAGGATTTCCTTTTTCTCCCTTGCGAATACAGGCTTTTTGCACTATATTATTGAGTGACACTTTTGCTGGCAACGGTGTTGGTACACATAAAAACTAGGATTCTAAACCTTGTCCACAGTGCATATGCTGTGGCGAGGTGATGGAAATGCGTGGACGGCCCCTGTTGCGGACAATCAGGCTCAAGCCGGTTGACCCCTCCCTGCTTCGCAGTTTGCTGCTGGCCCTTTTCTTTTTGACCGGTTCGCTGGTTGGGTATCTGTGCGCCAGATCGTGGGACTCAGTCGCCCAAACTGCTTTGAGCGGCTATTTGACAGACTACTGTACAGTCTATGATGCAGGCGGAGTGACAGCATCTGCTGGCAGTTGTGTCATACTTTATTTTGGCTATACAGTCCTGACTTTCCTGCTGGGGTTTGCCTCTGTAGGTGTGGTCTTGATCCCGGCGCTGGCAGGGGTGTTTGGATTCCTTACGATGTACACGGTCTCAGGATTTGTGTGCTGCTTTGGACGGCAGGGTGTCCTTCTGGCGATGGGGGCGCTCATTATCCGCCTTCTTTTTACATTGCCGTGCTTTTTTGCCATGGCAGGAGCGGCATGGCCGCTGTCTACGGAGTTGAGTATGCTCACATTTGGTCATGGCCGGCGTTCGGCTCCAGTTCTGTATGGGAGCCGTTATTTTATTCTCTTTGCGTTGTGTGTTGTGATTCTTACAGTTGGCGTTTTTTGCGAAAGGCTGATGACCCCCCTCCTCTTCCGGCTCGCGATGGGGGGTATTGCCGCCTGATTTTATAGAAAAGGAGGGATGCGCTGTGGAAGATTATATCGCTGGATATATGGCTTATCTGGAAACAGAGCGCCATTCCTCTGACAACACGGTGGCATCCTATGTACGGGATGTGACACAGTTTGCCCACTATCTTCAGGATGATGAGCACGTGGAGATCTGCGACTGTCAGGAGGAGCACGTGGAGCGGTATATGGCCTATATGGCAGGAAAAGGCAAGTCCCCTGCCAGTGTGGCCAGATGCATTGCCTCATTAAAGTCTTTCTACAACTACCTTCTTTCTCACGAGAAGGTGACCCATAATCCTGCCAGAAACACCACGCCGATCCGCACAGAGCGCAAATATCCTCAGATCCTGACCGGCAAAGAAGTGGAGTTGTTTCTGGAACAGCCGCAGTGCGTCGATCCCAAGGGATACCGGGATCATGCCATGCTGGAGCTTCTCTATGCTACCGGCATCCGGGTCAGCGAGCTCATCAGCCTGGATCTGGATGACGTCAATCTTCCGGCGTCCTTTATCCGCTGCTCCAGCCGCGGACGGGAGCGGATCATTCCCCTGTACGCCACGGCAGTACGGGCACTGAGCGACTACATACGGGATATCCGTCCTCAGATCGTGCTGGATAGTCAGGAGCAAGCCCTGTTTGTGAATATGAATGGTGAGCGTATGAGTCGCCAGGGCTTCTGGAAGATCATCAAGTACTATCAGGAGAAAGCCCAGATCGACAAGGATATTACCCCCCATACCCTGCGCCACTCCTTTGCGGCCCATCTTTTGGAAAACGGCGCGGATCTGCGCTCCATTCAGGAGATGCTGGGACACGCAGATATTTCCTCCACCCAGATTTACTCCCATCTGGTCAAGCAGAAGCTGCAGGATGTCTATCACAAGGCCCACCCCCGGGCATAATATCGAGATAAAAAATGCCCCTGCGGACGCTTTCGCTTCCGCAGGGGCATCTCTGTTTTGCTGGGAGTGCAGACCAGGCTTTATTTGCGGCGTGTCGTTTTTTTCCGCTGGCCAGTTTTTGTCCGTCGGCTCTGGCGAGGAAGATTAGCGCCCACAAGGGCGGCCAGCAATCCACCTGCCGCCATGGACAGGCCAACGCCTACCAGCCCATTCTCTACCGCTACGGATCTGTTGGTGAGCAAGGCTACCGCCAAGGTAAGGACCAGAAAAACAACGGTCACAGCGGATACGGTAAGTACAGCCCCTTCCTGCCGGGCCAGCACGCTGTATACACAGCCCAGGAAGGACGCGGCCGCCGCCGCAACACATACCATGGGATAGAGCACATCCTCCCCCAGCAGCTCCCGGTGGATCAGAAGCGCACACAGGAGCTGGAAGGCCACATAGGCCGCCAGCGCAATGCATCCCCCGATCACGCTGTTTTTCACCATCCCCTTCGGCAGGGACATGACGACTTTCGACATAAGATAACCTCCCGGAAAATATACTGACTGCTCCAGTATATTTTCCGGGAGGTTATCTTATGCGTAGGGAAACGTTGTTTACTTGACCTCGTTGTCAGAACCCTCGGGGATCTTGGCGGGCTCCTCCTTGGCCTCCTCCTCAGCCTTAGCCTTCTTGGAAGCCTTCTTGTCAACAGGCTGCTGGCTGTTGTTGGTGGAGACAGCCCACTTGGTCAGCTCCATGCGGACCCGGTCATCACTGGTCTCGATGACAATGGTCTCCTCGCCTACCATGACGATCTTACCAACAATGCCGCCGATCGTGGTAATCTGATCACCCTTTTTCAGGCTGTTGCGCATCTCCTCGGCCTGCTTTTTCCGCTTGTTCTCCGGACGGATCATCAGGAAATAGAAGATGGCGATCATCACCAGGATCATACCAATGCTGTAAAACTGTTCCATGTCATACTCTCCTTCAAAACGAACAGACTTCTCGTATTATACAAAATGTGGACAGATTTGGCAAGTCCTAAATTTTCTGCTCCAACAGAGGACTGTAGTGACTGCGGAAGGCATCATAATCTCCGCTGTCCAGAGCCCCGCGGATGCGCTCCATCAGGGTATTGTAGAACCAGAGATTGTGCATCACCGCAAGGCGCATAGCCAGCATCTCCTCCGCCTTAAACAGGTGGCGGAGATAGGCACGGGAGAAGCTGCGGCACACAGGGCAGTCACATTCCGGGTCAATGGGCTGGGTATCCAGCTTATACTTCTCGTTTTTGATATTGAGGCTGCCCTGCCAGGTAAACAGCCGACCATGTCGGGCGTTCCGGGCAGGCATGACGCAGTCGAAAAAGTCCACTCCCCGGTAGACCCCCTCGATGATATTGGAGGGCGTTCCCACGCCCATGAGGTAGCGGGGTTTATCTGCGGGCATGTGGGGCTCCACTGCATCGATGATGTCATACATCACCTGGGTCTCCTCCCCTACTGCCAGGCCTCCGATGGCATAGCCATCGCAGGGGAGCTTTGCGATCTCATCCATGTGCCAGACCCGCAGGTCCTCGTAGGTGCCCCCCTGGTTGATGCCAAAGAGCATCTGACCAGGGTTCAAGCAGTCCGGTTCGGCTACCAGCCGTTGATGCTCCGCTACGCACCGTTCCAGCCAGCGCAGGGTACGCTCACAGGAGGCTTTCACATAGTCGTAGGGCGCAGGGTTCTCCACACACTCGTCGAAAGCCATGGCTATATCACTGCCCAGATTGGCCTGGATGCGCATGGACTCCTCCGGCCCCATAAAAATCCGACGGCCATCAATGTGGGAGGCAAAGGTTACCCCCTCCTCGGTGATCTTCCGCAGACCGGACAGGGAGAACACCTGGAATCCTCCGGAGTCGGTAAGGATAGGACCATCCCAGTCCATCATCTTGTGGAGCCCGCCCAGAGCCCGGACCACGTCATCGCCGGGCCGCAGGTGGAGGTGGTAGGTGTTGCTCAGCTCGATCTGACATTTGATTTGTTTCAGATCGTGGGCACTCAGAGCCCCTTTAATGGCGCCCTGGGTTCCTACATTCATAAAGACAGGGGTCTCCACGATGCCCCCGTGGGCGCAGGAAAAACGGCCGCGCCGGGCGCGGCCCTGAGTTTTGATGATCTCGAACATCCTTTACTCCTGTCCCGGGGCCTGTTCCTTACCATCCCCGGTGGTCTTTTCTTGATCCTCTGCAGTCTTTTTGGCGGCAGGGTCTTCTTCCATCATCCCATCAAAATAGCTGGGATGTCTATGATCCTGTTTTTCCAGCCATCGGGCGATCCTGGGGGTAAGCCATAGGGCACCGCCGCCGATGACAAGGAACAACACCAGAAAGATAAAGGGGGCGGCAGTTTCTCCCACATAACCTTTCAGCAATGACAGCACAGCAGCACCTCCCTATCGAATAAACATGGCGTCGCCAAAGGAAAAGAACCGATACCGTTCCTTTACAGCCTCGTTGTAGGCTGCCAGAATATGCTCCCGGCCTGCCAGAGCAGATACCAGCATGATAAGGGTGCTCTCCGGCAGATGAAAGTTGGTAATAAGGGCATCCATCACTTTAAAACGGTAACCGGGGTAGATGAAGATGTTGGTCCACCCCGCCTTGGCCTCCATGTGGCCGTCCTCCCCTGCCCAGCTCTCCAGGGTACGACAGGAAGTAGTGCCCACACAGATCACCCGGCCGCCTGCGGCCTTGGTGCGATTGATGAGATCCGCCGTCTCCTGAGGAATAATGCAGTACTCACTGTGCATATCATGGTCGGTGATCTCCTCCTCCTTCACGGGACGGAAGGTGCCAAGACCTACGTGGAGGGTAACAAAGCCGATACTGACACCCCGCCGTTCCACTTCCTCCATCAGTTCCTTGGTGAAGTGGAGTCCCGCGGTAGGAGCGGCAGCAGAGCCGTTGACCCGGGAGTAAACGGTCTGATAGCGCTCCTGATCCTGCAGCTCCGCCTTAATGTAGGGGGGCAGAGGCATCCGGCCCAAGCGCTCCAGTACCTCCAGGAAGATCCCTTCATAGGCAAAGCGAACCAAGCGGTTGCCGCCTTCCACCTCGCCCACGATCTCTGCCGTAAGCTCTCCGCTGCCGAAAGTCACCTTCGCGCCGGTACGCAGCTTTTTTCCTGGACGGACCAGGCATTCCCATACGTTGTCACCCCGGTCAATGAGCAGCAGTACCTCGCAGGCACCGCCTACTGTACCGTCGCTGTGGACGCGATTGCCTAAAAGACGGGCAGGCAGCACCCGGGAGTCATTCATAATGAGGCAGTCGCCGGGTCTGAGCAGATCCGGCAGGTCGAAGAAGTGCCGGTGTTCCCAAGCTCCAGTCTCCTTGTCCAGTACCAGCAGCCGGGAGCCATCCCGCCGCTGCAGCGGCGTCTGAGCAATCAGCTCCTCCGGCAGGTCAAAATAGAAATCATGTGTCTTCACGTAGTTTATCCGATCCTTTCCAGGGTAATGCCAGTGAAATAGAAGCTGAGAATATCCGCATATGTATATCCCTGCTCCGCCATAGCCTTGGCTCCGTACTGGCTCATGCCTACATTGTGTCCGGAGCCGGTGCCGGTAATGGTGATCCCGTTGGGATCAGCGGAGCCGGTGCTGCTGCCGCCGCCGGTGAGAGGTGTGGTCCCGGAGCCGGAGGCCACATATACGTCTCCCCCGCCGATCTGTCCCACTGTACCGGACCCGGTAATGGTATAGAGCCCTTCCAGGTCCTGTACGCTGGCGCCGCCCAGATAGTAGTTGCCGCCAGTACTGCCTCCGCCATTGATGGTGAAACGCATGCTCTTTACGGATTTCGTCTCGCCAAACAGAGTTGTGTAGAAAATGGTCCGGCAGGTCTCACCAGTAACTTTTACGGTCTTGCCCGCAGTGTCGGTGAAAGTGATCTCCCGTACGTTCCCCACCGCGGTGGTCCGGGTGATGGCCACACTGCAGATCTGGCCGATGCTATAGCCCTTCTTCTGCAGCATCTGTGTCAGCTGGTCATAGGTGTAGCTGACGGTGTAGGAATATCCGGGAATCGAAGAGGCATCCTCATAGGGGTCTATCTTCCCTACCAGATAAGGCAGAGCTTTGGTCCAGACGTTTTCAGAATTCTCCGATGCGCCGCCATTGCTGGAGTAATAATACAGCTCAGCGTAGGCCCCATCATAGGTAGCCACCATCCCTGCGGTCTCATCCGCCGCCTGGTCGGTCAGGCTGCTGGCTTTGTTGGCGCCGTAATACACCTGGCAGTCTGTGGTATTGCACACGTCAAACTTATAGCTCTTGTAGTGCTTGGTCTGGAGCAGTGCATACGTTCTGGCACATACTGCCTGGGCCTTCAAAGCCTCCAAGGGCCAGCTGGGGCTCATCTCATAGGGCAGGACACCCTTGACATAGTCGTCGATATTCACCACATTGATGACGTTGATATTGCCTCCGGTGACACGGCGGTACTCAAAGCCGCCGTACCATTTATAACCCTTGAACCAGGTCAGTGCTTTGCCTCCCTGACCATTGGGCTGGATTCCCAGGCTCTTGGCTCCGGAACAGTCAAATTCAAAGAGGATCTGGCTGCTGCCTGTCACTGTGACAGTGACACCGGTAACGCTGGGGGCTACCGCTGATCCGGAGAAGCTGTGAACCTGGCCATAGAGGTCATTCCAGGTATAAGTGGCGTATGTTGCCGCAGCGATCTCGGCTTCTTCCCTACTGAGGAAGTTGTTGACTCTCACCCTATAGGTGTTGTTGATATAGGCCACAAATCCGGAGTCGAACTGTCCGGCCACATAGGAGGCCTCCTGGAAGGAGGTGAATGTATCATTGAGCTGGACGTGGTAGCCGCCAATAACAGCCTCCGCTCCGGTCTGGGCAGAGGAATAATACTTCCCACTTTTAATATAGATCGCACCATCAGCGGTCATGGAGATCTTCTCGTTGGACAGCTGACCGATCTCGGTAAAGGCACGGGTAGTCTCGTCAAACCAGCCCAGACTGTAGCCGGAACCCTGCTCGTTTTGCAGGTTGGCAGAGAAGAGTGCGTTGCTGCCGTAATAGAGGCCAACTTTTAAAGTGTCCTCCGCAGCATAGGCATAAACAGTCAATATGACCGTCAGAAATGAACAGAGTAAAAAAGTGCGTAAAAACTTGTACATAGAGCCTCCTGGAGGGGATGTTTACAGTTGACAGGGGGGAAAATCTGTGGTATGACTTACATCAAATCGCAAAAGTCTGCGCAATGCATACATTAGTATACACGGCAGCGGCCTCTTTTTCAAGACATGAATCGACGGATTTCCCCTGTCTCCCCCGGCCGCCCTGTGGACACAATTGCTTAGGAGGTAACAATTATGCAGCAGTACCGTGTTGGCATCATCGGATGCACCGGAATGGTGGGACAGCGTTTTGTGACCCTGATGGAGGGGCATCCCTGGTTCAAGCTTACCGCCGTTGCCGCCAGCGCCCGCAGCGCCGGCAAGACTTATGAGGAAGCTGTGGCCGGCCGCTGGGCTATGACTTCTCCCATCCCCCAGGAGGCAAAGCAGCTGGTGGTCATGGACGCCCAGGCAGACGCGGAGAAACTTGCCGGCATGGTGGACTTCGTGTTCTGTGCTGTTGACATGAAGAAAGAGGAGATCCGGGCCCTGGAGGAGAAGTACGCCAAGCTGGAGTGCCCTGTGGTATCCAACAACAGCGCCCACCGTTGGACGGAGGACGTCCCCATGGTGGTGCCTGAGATCAATGCCGACCACATCCGCCTCATCGACCAGCAGCGCAAGCGCCTGGGAACCAAGCGGGGCTTTGTGGCCGTCAAGTCCAACTGCTCCCTGCAGTCCTATGTCCCCGCCCTCCATCCCCTGCTGAAGTATGGTCTGGACAAGGCCCTGGTCTGCACCTATCAGGCCATTTCCGGTGCCGGCAAGACCTTTGAGCGCTGGCCTGAGATGGTAGACAACTGCATCCCCTATATCGGCGGCGAGGAAGAGAAGAGTGAGAAGGAGCCCATGAAGCTGTGGGGCCACATTGAGGACGGCAAGCTGGTGCTGGCCGACGGCCCCTCTATTACCGCCCAGTGCTTCCGCGTGGCCTGCTCCGATGGCCATATGGCGGCCTGCTTCATGTCCTTCAAGGAGGGCTGCAAGCCCACTATGGAGCAGATCAAAGCTGACTGGGCCGCTTTCTCCGGCCGTGCCCAGGAGCTGAACCTTCCCTCTGCTCCCAAGCAGTTCCTTCACTACTTCGAGGAGGAAAACCGGCCCCAGACAAAGCTGGACCGGATGCTGGAAAACGGTATGGCGGTGTCCATCGGACGCCTGCGGCCCGATACCCAGTACGACTATAAGTTTGTCTGCCTGAGCCACAACACCCTCCGCGGCGCCGCTGGCGGTGCTGTTCTCCTGGCGGAGCTGCTGTGCGCCGAAGGGTATATCACAGCTCAATAAAAAACAGCATCGCGCTGATCCGGAAACACAGTCAGTCCATCTATTTGGTTCGGAAAACACATACGGAACACAAGAGGCGGAGAGTAAATCTCCGCCTCTTCTCTTACAGTGTGCCTCTCCTTCTACTCCTCCCGCCATCCTGTCTGGTGAAAATATAGGACATGTTTTGCAAGGTATTTGGCACTGAATGGGATTATATTGCATATTATAAAGATATATACTGCAAGTAAGCCATAAAAGCATGACATACGGGAGGTAGCCTTGTGAAACAGCCAGTTTTTACCGGCTCCGGCGTGGCCATTATCACGCCTTTTACCAATGACGGGGTGGACTATGCGGCCCTCTCCGATCTTCTGGAATTTCAGCTGAATGCGGGGACGGATGCTATTATTGTCTGCGGTACCACCGGCGAAGCAGCCACCATGACTGCAGCCGAACGATCCCGCACGATTGACGCAGTGGTCAGCCAGGTAAACGGGCGGGTACCTGTCATTGCAGGCACAGGTGGCAACTGCACCGCCACCGCCATTGAGCAATCAAAGGCGGCAGAAGCCGCAGGGGTTGACGGCCTGCTGGTAGTTACGCCCTATTATAACAAGGCCACCCAGCGGGGGCTGGTACGTCACTACCAGGCCATTGCGGATGCGGTGACCAAGCCGGTGATTCTCTATAACGTCCCTTCACGCACAGGTGTTAAGTGTGCGGCGGAGACCTATGCTGCCCTGTCCGCCCATCCCAACATTGTGGGCGTCAAAGAAGCCAGCGGTGACTTTGCGCTGATCCAGCGGACACGGGAACTGTGTCCGGAGGACTTCTACATATGGTCCGGCAACGACGACGAGACCGCTGCGATTATGCTGCAAGGCGG
Source organism: uncultured Eubacteriales bacterium (assembly GCA_900549475.1). Lineage (GTDB taxonomy): Bacteria > Bacillota > Clostridia > Oscillospirales > Oscillospiraceae > Pelethomonas. The sequence goes on along the minus strand of UROF01000001.1, from coordinate 98,121 downwards.
AGTAGGCGTGATTTCCGTGGTGGCAAATGTAATGCCGGAGGCCATGTGCCGCATGACCCACGCCTGCCTCCGGGGAGACTTTGTTACCGGCAGCCGTCTGCAGCAGGAACTGCGCAAGCTCTGCGAAGCTCTGTTCTGGGAAGTAAACCCCATCCCGGTGAAAACCGCCCTGGCGATGATGGGCAAATGCCGGGAGATCTTCCGGCTTCCTCTGTGCGAGATGGAAGAGAGCAACCGTGTGCGTCTACAGAAGGTGCTGACCCAGTATGCACTGGTATAAAGAGAGCACAGCTGATCATAGTAACATGGAAAGCGAAACGTGGGCCGGAGCACTGTCCGGCCCACGTTTTTTGCACTAATTATAAATCATCTCGCGCAGAAGCAAAACAATTTTATCAGGCAATTGACCTTCTGCATGGGAAACAGCGGATATAGCATAATGGCAGATTTCTTCATAGGTACTCTTCCCCATTCAGTTGGCTTCGATCCGTAGATATCAGTCCATTATCTGTAAGGGAATACAGCTTGTCACATACTTCTAATAAAAATTTTCTGTCATGAGATATGCTGATAATAACGCCGGGGAAGCCGCTGAGTACCCGGCGCACCTGCGGGCCGGACAGCGGTGAAAAATTCCGGGTAGGTTCATCCAATATCAGGACATTTGACCCGTCCAGCATCAGCTTTGTAAGAAGCAATTTCGCTTTCTGCCCTCCAGAGAGCTGACTGATGGCGTGGAACATCTCCTCTTTGGCGAATCGGATACTGCCTAGAAAGGTCCTGGCTCTGGTGATATCCTCCGAGATGCCGGAAGGTGCCAAATACTCTACCGGAGTGCAGTTGCCGGGAAGTCCCTCCTCGTAGTCCTGCGGCATATAGCCAACCTTCAGATCCCGTCGGCTGAGGAGCAGCTCCGCCACATGCCGGATCAAGGTGGTCTTTCCTGCGCCGTTTCTGCCAATAATGCCGATTTTCTCTCCGCCTCGAATAAAAAGACGGATATTTCGGGCAAGGATGTGGTCCTCAGTTCGCAATTCAGGCAGATTCAGATCCAGAATGATCTTTCCGGCAGGTGGGGTGTCCTCTGGCGCAAATCGGAGAAATACCTCTTCCTCCACCTCCGGCAAAGCTGTCAGCTGCTGGGCCTCCCGTTGGAACCGCCGCCCCATAGACTGCACGGAGTGCATCTTTTTCTTCAGCAGGCGCCCGGTACTGGGGTCCTGGCGAGATACTGCATTTTGAGCGTGTTCTACACTCTGCTGTATCCTGCGAAATCTGTCCATTTTTTTGTCGTACTCTTCCTTCTCTTTTCTGGCCTGCCGAGTTTGATTTTGAATGGCAGATTCCCTTCGGAGCGCATATTCGCGGTATCCAGAGCGGATGACCGTGCAGCGGGGTGGTTTTCCCTCCCGGGGATGCTCGAGGTGAAGGATCACATTTGCTGTATTCTCCAACAGCATTTCGTCATGTGAAATGTAAAGTATAATACCTTTATAGCTATTCAAAAAGCCTTCCAGCCATTGAAGCGTGCTGATATCCAGGTCGCTGGAGGGCTCATCCAGCAAAAGAATGGTGGGTCGATCAAAGAGCAGACGGCTGAGCTGTAGTTTGAGACGCTCTCCGCCGGAGAGAGTACCTACCGACTGCTCGCTGAAATATTTCTCCATGTTAAAGCAAAGCTGCCTGCTGATCTCACCCAGTTCTGATGGTGTCAGAGATGAAAAGTTGACACTGAGGCAGCAGTACTCATATACACTCATCCTTCGCTCTTCTTCCCCCAGCTCCTGGGCCAGATAGCCTATACTCCCTTCTTTTCGCACATTTCCGCTGTACTGACAGTATGCTTCTATGCGGTGGGGATCGTAGATCCATTGGATAAGGGTGGATTTTCCATTTCCCTCCTCCCCGATCACAGCCGCTTTGTCCCCTTCATGCAAAACAAATGAAAAGTCCTCTACCAACGTCCTTAGATCGCGGCGATGGACAAGTGTCAGGTGGTTTACCTGCAGCATATTGGCCTCCTTTCTGCCCGGCTCAGCGCCGGACAATAAAAACTGCTCCCGGTAAACCGAAAGCAGAGCATAAAGACATAGACCGATAGCCGCACCTATACCGCTGTTCCTACAGCAGGGACTTCTGTGGGGAAACATAGCAATTCCGCATGCTTCCCATTCTCGTGTTGCAGCAAAAAAGGGCCTATGACAAATGCACACTCTGACTTTCGGCAGCAAAGTCAAGGCCCACGCTTTGCGTGCGCCTCCCCGGATATACTCTGCAACACGAAAATCAGATTACTTGCGCATTTTTTCAGCCCTTTCCTGTAATTTTTTATGATTGTACCATGAACATATGCTCCTGTCAACCATGCATACCAATCCCATATTTGCTTTGGGCGGAAGTGTACAGGCAGTCTCCCCGCAAAATTTCCAGGTAAGGACTTGCATCCCGCAGGGAAATACTATAGACTAATTATATACCATCCCCTATTTTCAGATCGACAGGAGGCATAGATATGAAAAAATATGAGATTGTGAAAGAAGTCTACAATCCCTGCGCGCCGGATACCTGCGAGATCACCGAACAAGAGGTGGAGAATCCCGAGGAGTATGTCCGGGAACTTTATAAAAATGACAAATCTGCGGAGCTGTCTGTTTCTGAAAAGGACGGCGCTATCATCATTGAGGTAGTCTGTGAGGCAGCCCAGCGCCATCGCTATACGTTCAGCGAGATCTGATCCAGTACAAGCAGATACTGTTACAGGGCGCATAGCACTGCTGTGCGCCCTGCTTTTTCATTTCTATTTTTGATTTTAGCTATATAGCTATTGACTATATTTAGAATATTAGCTATAATCAAAACAAGAGAGGAGTGACATAACGATGAAAGAAGATTTTTTTCAGGCGCTTGCCAGCCCTTACCGCAGAGAGATCATTCGGCTGCTGAAATGGCAGAGCCTCAGCGCTGGTGAGATAGCAGAGAAGTTTTCCATCTCGCAGCCCTCTGTTTCCCGGCACTTGGATGTACTCAAGCAAGCAGAGATCATTACGGCGGAGCGCAGAGGAAATCAAATCATCTATTCGCTGAATCTGTCTGTGGTCCAGGAAATGTATATCCAGCTGACCGATCTGCTGACCCGGGGAGAGGAGAAACCCTATGAGTGTCAATAAAAGACGGGGAATGATCCTATTTCTCTCCTTTACCGGATTGATTGTCGCTATGGTGCTGCAAAATGGGGTAGCGGCGCTTCTGCTCACCGGAGGCTGCTTTTTGGCGGCAGAATGGGTCCTATACCGGCACTTGGATGAACTCAGTAACGTATCAGAAGACAGTCCCAAGCTAAAAACTCTCCGTTTTGTCACTTTATTCGATGTTTTTCTTCTCCTGCTGTGCATCGGTGCGGCCCTGCTGGCAGAGGCTGGGATCGTAGGCAGGAACGAAACGGCGGACAAATATTTTGCGGCCGCGCTGATCCTGGCTATCATGCTGATCTTGGGAAATCTGGCCCCTAAGCTGCCGTTTACCCGGCATACCGGTTTGCGGCTCCCCTGGACGGTGACAGATGAGGAGACCTGGATCGTGGCTCACAGAATTTTGGGTTACATCTCCCTCCCTCTTGCCCTTGTGTACTTGGCAGGAATACCCGCTGTTCCTGACTTCAAAGCGCTGTCCGTCATTATATTTCTTCTATGGATCGGAATACCCAGTGGATTGTCTCTTCTATTCTATGTCCGGAAATTCCGTGGAAGAGCCTAACCATATCTGTTACCATGAATACACAAAGCCAGGCGCGCATCCCAGATACGCGCCTGGCTTTCTTTTTAATCTTATCCTCAACGGGATTATCCCAGCAGGGCCCGATGGAACACCTTCTTGCCCTTCTTGATAATAACGCCTTCGCCCTCAAAGGCCTCCTGAGGCCACTGAGTATCGATATCCGTCACCTTTTCGTCGTTGACAGCTACACCACCCTGCTGAATCAGACGCCGGGCCTCGCCCCGGGAAGGAGCCAGTCCGCAGGCTACCAACAGGCTGATAACGCCAATCTGGCCATTCTCAAACTGCTCTGCCGTCAGGGTAGTGGTAGGCATGCTGGACTTGTCGCCGCCGCCAGCAAAGAGGGCCTTGGCGGCATCCTGAGCCTTCTGGGCCTCCTCCTCGCCGTGGACCAGCTTGGTCAGCTCAAAGGCCAGGATCTCTTTGGCCTTGTTCAGCTGGCTGCCGGTCCAGGTGTCCATCTCATCGATCTGCTCCAGAGGCAGGAAGGTGAGCATACGGATGCACTTGAGGACGTCAGCATCCTCCACGTTCCGCCAGTACTGGTAGAAATCGTAGGGAGAAGTCTTGTTGGGATCCAGCCACACCGCACCGGAGGCCGTCTTGCCCATCTTCTTGCCCTCGCTGTTGAGCAGCAGGGTGATGGTCATGGCGTGGGCATCCTTACCCAGCTTCCGGCGGATCAGCTCAGTGCCGCCCAGCATGTTGCTCCACTGGTCATTGCCGCCGAACTGCATATTACAGCCGTAGTGCTGGAAGAGGTAGTAAAAGTCGTAAGACTGCATGATCATGTAGTTGAACTCCAGGAAGCTCAGGCCCTTCTCCATGCGTTGCTTGTAGCACTCCGCCCGCAGCATGTTGTTCACGCTGAAGCAGGCGCCTACCTCCCGCAGAAGTTCAATATAGTTGAGGTTCATCAGCCAGTCGGCGTTGTTCACCATCTGGGCCTTGCCCTCACCAAACTCAATGAACCGCTCCATCTGCTTTTTGAAGCAGGCACAGTTGTGAGCAATGGTCTCCTTGGTCATCATGGTGCGCATATCGGTGCGGCCGGAGGGGTCACCCACCATGCCGGTGCCGCCGCCAATCAGGGCGATAGGCTTATTGCCGGCCATCTGCAGCCGCTTCATCAGGCACAGGGCCATAAAGTGGCCTACATGAAGGCTGTCCGCTGTGGGGTCAAAGCCGATGTAGAAAGTGGCTTTTCCGTTATCGATCATGGTGCGGATCTCTTCCTCGTTGGTGACCTGGGCGATAAGGCCACGGGCTACCAGTTCATCGTACAGTTTCATGGTATTTCTCCTTACTTTATATTTCAGATTGTTTATCACGCAAAGGTTTGGATTATCAGGGCTGGGCTGCTGGTGTATGCCGGCTGCGCAGGACATTGTAACCCACCACAGACACAATAACGATCACTGCGCCCACTAATGCCAGGCTGCCCACCGGCTCTCCATAAAATACAGCCACCAGCAAGGGGTTAAGCACAGGTTCGATGCCGGAGATCAGAGAGGCTGTCACTGCCGGGGTGGTTTTAAGACCGATACACATAAGGATGTAGGCAAGTCCCACCTGGAAGACACCCAGAATCACCACGCTGGTGATAGCAAGAGGGGTAAATTCGGTCTCCTGGAGCAGAAACGGAAAGCCCAGGATCACGCTCAGCACGTCTCCCCAGAAGACCGAGGAGATAGGATCACTGTCCGGGAGATCGTTGAGCAGAAATACGCCTGCGTAGCTCAGTCCGGACAGCAGGGCCAGGACATTGCCCAGCATGCCGCCCATCTCCAAACTGTCTACAAAAAAGCACACCACGCCGATCAGTACCAGGGCGCAGGCAGACAGGTCCAGTTTACCCGGTTTTTTCCGCCAGAATATTGCTGCCAGCAAAATAACAAAGATGGGAGCGGTAAACTGGAGTACGATGGTATTCGCGGCTGTAGTCAGCTTATTGGCCAATGAAAACAGCACGTTGGTCCCGCACACGCTGATAGCACCCAATGCGATCCAACGGTTCCAGCGGAGCTTGTGGTGGGTAAGCAACAGATATCCGCCCACCACCAGAACCGATACAATGTTCCGGGCGCTGTTGATGCTCATGCCATTCCATGGGATCACTTTAATGCACAGGCCGCCAATGCTGTAGAGCACCGCTGCCAGAAAAACGAACCATACGCCCCGGCGTTCCTCAGCCGTCCTTTTTTCACTGCCCATAAGAAAAGCCCCCTGTCCGAAATGGACAGAGGGCGAAATCTCGCGGTACCACCTCTGGTTCGCCGCCTCCTCACGGGGTGCGGCCTCATGGAGTTCCTTCGTGACTCCCGCGCTGTATCGGGCGCGCCCGGCGAAGCCTACTTGTGTCCGGAAAAATACCCGGCGGTTCGGTCCGCTGCTCCGGGATGTATTCACACCGCTCCCTCTCCCCTTCTCACCGGCCAGGGGCTCTCTTGGCAGGGTTAACGGCGCTACTGGTTCCCATCATCGCGTCAGGAGGCATTATATCGGGAAAAAAGCCTTTTGTCAATAGGCGGGCGCTGCCTGACAGAAGGAAAAATTCTGCCTTATTTCAGCGATCATTCCGCTTTCTCGTCTAAATATTGTGGGATAAAGCGGGTCATCCCTTCCGCGATACAGTTGATGTTATCCAGGGATAAAACCGTATCCCGCTTGGTCCGCAGCCGAGGGATATAGTACCCCAGACCCGCCAGATGACGGCAGGCACACACCGCTACATGGAACTTAAACTTCTTGTGGTCTGAAGGATAATAAATCAGCCCTTGGGTCAGTACCTTGGGATGGACATGCTCACCGTCAGGAAAGGCCTTTCCCAGTGCTGTCAGCAGTTCCTCATCCCAGCGGCTGTACTTGGAGGGCATGAGCAGCAGGTTTTCGCCGTCGCCCACACAGTCGAAATTGAAAAACAGGGCACTGGCTGCCGCATTGGGGTGCTTTTTACGGAAAGCAGATGCTCCCAGCAGATTGCGCTCATTGTTGTCCAGAAAAACAATGCATACCCTTTTATTATGAGGAAGTGCCTTGGCAATGGCCAGCAGGGCCAGAACACCAGAGGTGTTGCCGTTGGCGTTGCTTTGGTTAGCCGGCCCATAAACAGACACCCACAAGAGTCCAAGGGCAAGGATTACAAACAGCGGCAGCATCAGAGATGGCTGATTCAGAGGATAGCTGATGGCGAAGGAAACCAGAATGGCCAGGACCATCATCAGAAGCGCTGACGCAAAGTGATAGATCACATGAGCAGGTGCGTTAGTAGGTGATACAAAATTGGGGACCAGCATCCGGGAGGCAGTATCATAGTGGGCGCAGAGGAATACCGTGGCTTTCTCCGGGTCTCCCGCAATGACATTGACGCTGCCATTCAGTTTGCCGTAATGCTCTTCGTGGGAACGCCAGCCGGAACGGCGCAGTTCCCCAGCCAGCCACTTTCTAAACTCCTCTTTCTGTCCTCCGCTTTTTCGGATGGGGTGGATCATAAGGAGATATTCCTTTAGTTTTGCAAGGTCTTCCATATCAGCCTCCGGGATAAAGCCGCTCCACTATGGAGCGGCTGAGTATTCAAACGAAAAGTAGAATAGTGCCGTAAAACAAGAAGATATAAAGTGAAATTACTTTACAGGGAATCGCTCCATATCCGGCAAATCAGTGCTCTGCTTTCAGGTGTGACTTATATTGTTCCGCTGCGGAGATCAGCTCTTCCGCCCCTGCCAACATAGCATCTGTAATGCGGGCACCGCCTGTAAGACGTGCCAACTCACGGCATCGCTGCTCACGATCCAGCTGCGCTACACTGGTGTAGGTTCGTCCGTCCCGCTCCCCTTTTTCTACAGAAAAATGGACGTCTGCCATCGCTGCCAGCTGCGGAAGGTGGGTAACACAAAGCACCTGCTTGACCAAGCTGACCTGTGCCAACTTTTCCGCCACCTTTTGGGCGGCCCGGCCGCTGACACCGGTATCCACTTCATCGAACACCAGCGTGCCGATGGCCTCATTTTCTGCCAGCACATTCTTCAGTGCCAGCATGATCCGTGCCAATTCGCCGCCGGAGGCCACTTTCTGAATCGGTTTGAGCTCCTCCCCCACGTTGGCGGACATGAGGAAACGAACTTCATCAATACCATCTGCTGCCGGTTCCTTTTCCGTAAAGCAGATAGAAAAACGGGCCTTCGGCATATCCAACTGCCGCAGCTCTTCCTGGACTCGCAGCTCCAGATCTTTGGCTGCCGCTTTCCGGGCACCCGAGAGAAGTTGTGCAGCCTTCATTACCTGGGCAAATTCCGTCTGCAGCTCCCGCTGGAGACGCTCCACTGTGTCGGCAGCAAAGGTGATCCGGTCCAGCTCGCTGCGGCACTGCTCCAGGTATTCCAGCATGTCCTCCACGGTGGCACCGTACTTTTTCTTCAGGCGGTAAAGCTGATCGGCCCGGCTCTCCAGGGCGTCCAGCTCCTGGGGGCTGAAGTCAAAGGACGACTCCAGATCCCGCAGGGTTTCCGCCACATCATATGCCTCGGAGTACAGTGCCTCCAAGCGCTGATAGAGTTGGGAGAACTGTTCATCCAGCCCTCTGGCAGAGGCAAGCGCATCCTCTGCTTCTCGCAGCAGAGGAACCGCTCCGCCGCCCTCATCTCCGCCATTCAAGCTCCAGAGGGCCCCTTGGACAGCAGACATGAATTTCTCACTGTTTCGCAGCAGCGTGCGCCGCTGGAGAAGGGCTTCTTCCTCCCCTGGCTTGAGATCTGCCCGCTCCAATTCGTTGATCTGGAATTGGAGACTGTCTACACGCCGCGCTTTCTCTGCCTCATCCATCTGCAGAGAGCGGATCTTTTTTCGGGTTTCCTCCATGGTGGAAAAACAGGCGCTATAGGTTGCCAGATAACCCTCCACCCGGCCAAAGCTGTCCAGATAGGCCCCGTGCTGCTCCTCATCCAGGAGCTGCTGCCCATCGTGCTGCCCGTGGATATTGAGAAGCTGACTTCCGATCTGCCGCAGCTGAGCCACGGTCACCGGCTTTCCATTCACCCGACAGGCGTTCTTCCCGTCGGCATAGATCTCCCGTTGGAGAAGAAGCTCTCCTTCCTCCGGGGCTAAAGAGAGATCCGCCAGCATAGGAAGGACTGGTACATCGGTAAATACCGCGCTGACAAATGCCTTAGCTGCGCCGGTACGAATGAGATCCCGGCTGGTACGTTGGCCCAGGACGGCGCCCATGGCGTCGATCACGATGCTCTTTCCCGCACCAGTCTCACCAGTGAGAGCATTGAAGCCGGGGCTGAAGGAAATATCAGCCTCCTCAATGACTGCAATATTTTCAATGTGCAGAAGATGAAGCATATTGACACCTCTTCCCTGTTAGCCAATGGCCATAAAGCTATATTGCTTTACAGAAAAATGCTGCATCAGGACTGCGGAAGTTAGGCAAGTGCCTGTCCCACGTCCCTTATTTCAGCATCTCATGGATCTCATCACAAAAACTGCGGGCAGAATCCGTATCCCGCATCACCAGCATAGCGGTATCGTCGCCTGCCAGACTGCCGACCATATAGGGGATGCTCATGCTGTCCAAAGCGGCAGCAGCGGCATTTGCCAGGCCAGCCATCGTCTTGATGACAACGATATTCTGGGCATAGTCTACGCTGACGATACTCTCCCGGAAGATTGTCCGCAGCTTGTCGGCAACGTTGAGCCGGTTACGCTGGACAGATACCGCATAGCGGTACTTCCCCTGCCCCATGGGCTCTTTAATCAAATGGAGCTGTTTGATATCCCGGGAAATCGTGGCCTGAGTGCAGGTGATGCCCTGCTCCTGGAGTCGCTGCTGGAGCTGCTCCTGGGTATCAATAGGCTCCCGCTCTATAATCTCTAAAATTTTGGACTGTCGGTCATTTTTCATTTCCGATTCCTCCTGCCATTTTTGTTCGTAATATCTCGTACAAGCTTTTGTCTGTCAAACGAAGTAGTTCGGTCTCATACCGTGAGCGGCAGACACGTACCTTATCGCCGGATTTAAGGGCAAAGGCACGTCCGCCATCAACGGAGAGATAAACCTGTTTTCGCCCCTGGTCTGCCGGGGAAACCGTCACTGTCCCGGCAGCAGAAAGGACGAAGGAGCTGGAAAACACTGTGTGAGCACAGATAGGGCTGATAACAAAGTTCTGAGCAGTCGGCTCTACGATGGGGCCGCCTGCGGAAAGGGAATATCCGGTAGACCCGGTGGGCGTAGCAACGACCACGCCATCACCGCCGAACACACCCAGCTGATCGTCTCCAGCCATCACTTGCAGCCGGATCACACGAGCCATAGCCCCCTTGGAGACCACCGCATCGTTCAAAGCGCTGCTGGCATACACAGTTCTTCCCTCCCGAAGGACTGTCACATCCAGCATCATCCGCTTTTCCCGCCGGAACCGGCCTTTGGCCAGATTCCGGAGCAAGTGGAGCTCACTTAGCTCCAGATCGGACATAAAGCCCAGGCTGCCCAGGTTCACCCCCAGGACGGGGACACCCCGCATGGCCGCCGTACGGGCCAGATGGAGGATCGTGCCATCTCCTCCAAAAGCAATGATCAGGTCGCTTCCCCGCAGCTCCTGCTGGAGAGGCCGGCAGACCACGCCATACTGCTGCTCGCCGCCCTCAGGTTTGAAGGGCAGGCAAAACACCGTTTCCAGCCCCATCTGGCGCAGGATCCCGTCTGCTTCCTTAGCCGCGGCAAGCCCTTTATCCCGATAGGGGTTGGGGCATAAGACCACTCGCTTCATGCCGTCCCCTCCTTTAAAGTGCGATGGGACTCCTCCACCAGCGCAGGGATATCAATCGTCCCCGCCTGTCCGGAGTTTTTCTGCAAAAAGCCCAGATATTCAATATTTCCCTCAGGTCCGCGAATGGGAGAATAGGTTATATCAATTACTGTAAAGTTATTTTCCTTTGCATGTTCAAGGAAGTGTTCCAGCACCTCCCGATGGACGGCGGGGTCCCGTACCACGCCTTTCTTGCCCACCTTTTCTTTTCCCGCTTCAAATTGCGGCTTGATCAGGCAGACCACCTGGCCACCATCCCGAAGAACGCCGGCAATTGCCGGCAGGATCAGCTTCAGGGAAATAAAACTGACATCCACCGACGAAAAATCAGGTTCCTCCGGAATTTGTTCGTGGGACAGATACCGCGCATTCGTTCGCTCCAGACATACGACTCTGGGATCGCTGCGCAGTTTCCAGGCCAGCTGGCCATAGCCAACATCCACCGCATACACTTTGGCTGCGCCGTTTTGCAGCATACAGTCCGTAAAGCCGCCGGTGGATGCGCCAATATCCATGCACACCGCGTCCTCCAGATGGACCGGCCACAGTGCCATGGCTTTCTCCAGTTTCAGCCCGCCGCGGCTCACATAGCGCAGTACGCCCTTTACTTCAATCTCAGCGTCTTCCGCCACCGGAGCACCGGGCTTGTCCACCCGCTGGCCATCCACAAAAACCTGACCGCTCATGATGGTGGCCTGGGCCTTCTGCCGGCTTTCCTGAAGCCCTTTTTGTACCAGGAGTACATCCAATCTTAATTTTTTACCCATGGTGTATCACCTCACGAACAGCCTTTATTACCCCGGCAGCGTCGATCCCCTCCGCCTGACGGAGTTGGGAAATCGTCCCCTGACCAGTAAAATGATCTTTTAAATTTTTCAGGAGCAATGCCTGGGGAATACAGCCGGACTGTGCCAGGGCAGCGGCAAGCCGTTGGCCAAGGCTTCCGTTTTCTACACAGTCTTCCAAAACCAACAAACGGCCTGTCTTAGCGACAGAGTTCACCACCAGTTGAGGCTCCAGGGGGGAAATGCGGTAAAACTGGATCACTTCCGCTGATATCCCTTCCTGTCCCAAAACCTCCGCTGCATCCAGCAGCTCGTTGATCATTATCCCATAGGACACCAGAGTGAAATTTGTTCCTTCCCGCAGAATGGAACAAGCTTCTCCCCCCCAATGTGGCAAGGGCCGTATCTCTTTGCCCCTGGGATAGCGCACCGCTACTGGCCCATCCATATGCACCGCCGCGCGCAGCATATCGTCCAGCTGGCAGAAAGATGCCGGTGCCAGGACGGTCATGCCCGGGATCTGTCCCAGATAGGCTACATCCTGACAGCCGTGGTGAGTGGGGCCATCCGCTCCCACCAGACCTGCCCGGTCTACCGCCAGCACCACATGCAGCTTCTGTAAGGCCACATCGTGAATCAGCATATCGAAGCTTCTCTGGAGGAAAGTGGAATACACCGCAAACACCGGGATAAGCCCCTGCTTCGCCATACCGGCAGCCATAGTCACCGCATGTCCCTCAGCGATACCTACGTCAAAAAAGCGCTTCGGGTATGCATGGGAAAAGACAGAAAGTCCAGTCCCCTCCCCCATGGCAGCTGTAATGGCGCAGATACGGGGATCTTCCGCTGCAAGAGCCGTCAGTGTATGGCCAAATCTGGCGGAAAAATCCTGGCCGTGGCTCTCTGAAATGCCCACACTGGGGTCAAAGGGAGCAACACCGTGGCACAGCTCCGGCTTTTTCTCAGCAGGGATATACCCCTTCCCCTTGGTGGTCCGGACATGAACCAGGACAGGACAATCCATTTCCTTTGCCCAGGCCAGGGTGCTGCAGAGCTGTTCCACATTATGGCCGTCCACCGGCCCTAAATAGGTAAATCCCATATCCTCAAATAAGGAACAGGGATAAATGGCTTTTTTGATAGCTGTTTTTACCCGGTGATTGAACCGGTAGAGAGTCATTCCTCCAGGCAGATGGCTGAGCAGTGCCCGATATCCCCGCTTAAAGGCAAAGTATCCGGGCCGCAGGCGCAGACGGCTGAGGTGAGCGGAGATCCCTCCCACATTGGGATCGATCGACATACCATTGTCGTTGAGAATCACCACCAGGGGTTCCCGGGAATCGCCGGCGTCGTTAAGCCCCTCATAGGCCAGCCCGCCGGTCAAAGCGCCATCACCGATCAGCGCTGCCACAGCATAATCTTCGCCCAGCAGAGTTCTGGCACGGGCCATACCTAAAGCCACGGATACACTGTTGGAGGCATGTCCGGCAACAAAGGCGTCGTGTATGCTTTCGTCAGGCTTGGGGAAGCCGCCCAATCCTCCAAATTGGCGGAGGGTAGAAAAAAGTTCACGACGGCCGGTGAGAGCTTTATGGACATAGCATTGATGCCCCACGTCGAAAACCAGACGATCCTTTGTGGTATCAAAGACCCGGTGAATCGCAACCGTCAATTCCACCGCTCCCAGATTGGAGGCCAGGTGGCCTCCCGTCCGGGAGACGCTGTCCACCAGAAACTGCCGCAGCTCCCCACACAGGATGGGCAGCTGGGAGCGATCCAGTTTTTTTACGTCCTCAGGGGACGAAATATGCTCCAGAATCAAACATTTCACCTCTTACGATGACTGGAAAACACATACATAATGCGGCCCACCAGCTGAAGGACTGCGGTGCTCTTTTCCAGAGCAAAGGTTTTTCCCACAGCTTTTCCGCCGATGGTCAGGCCGGATACAAGGGCGGTGATCCCCAGTGAGGTCACTGCCAGGATGATGGGCGTACGGACGGGCAGGATCTCCTGGACCCGCAGAACAATCACAGCGGCAGTGCTGCCGCTGACGATGCCGCAGATATCGCCTACCACATCATTGCAGAAGCTGGAAACTTTGTTCGCTTTGCGGATAAGAGCCAGCGCCTGACGTGCCCCCGGTGTCTTTCGGGCCGCCATAGAGTGAAAAGGCCGCTCGTCCGCAGCGGTCACCGCTACACCAATGATATCAAATACGATGCCAAGCAAAATGAAAAAGGCCAAGACGCCAAAGGCCAATGTCAGCTCCGCTCCTTCCAGTGCCTCACTGGAGCAAAAACTCAATACCGCCGACAGGGTAATGGAGATGAAGAATACTTGTACCGCCCAACGAAAGCGCCACTCTTTCTTCTCTTTTGTCTCCGTCTTTTTCTCTTTCAGTTCCTGTTTCTTGTCTTTGCTGTCACTTCGTTTCTCTCCCTGCCCTATGTGACCTGTATCCAAAAAACCGCATCTCCTTTTCCTGAATAATATACAGCAATAAAGTTATATTTCTTTCTTTTTTAATCCTATTTCAGGACAAAATATCCGCCCCCGTTTGGGGGACGGATAATCATTGAATCAAAGCTAAACGCCGGCAGCAAGAAAAGTAAATCTTACGGCTTAGGTACGGGTTGGATTTCCCCGGAACGCGCCTCTCGTTGCCGATCAGGTGGTTTCCCTTTCAGCGCTCCGCCGCGGCGTTGCCCACCGCGGTACCCGACTGCCACTTAGTCCGCACTGCAATCCTTCCCTTGCCCGACAGGGACAGCCTAGGTGTTTTCCACTACAGTCAAACCGCTTCCTAGCCTCTTTTGCAGCCATGGTTTCAAGGAGCGATCCACAGCCTTTCCATGGCCGGGGAAAGGTCCGGGTGATCTCCTATCCGCCATACCCACGCAAGGCAGGCTACTCTGCACACAGCGTTCACGGCTCTATGGCCGGGTAGCACCGCAATACAGGTTCCAGCCTGAGTCGTACACAGGTCGAAAGTACCACTGATGGGAGTACGCCTGCGCACGGAAACAGGTCTCCACGAAAACAGGGTCGGCTTCTCCATGCCATTGGAGAACGCCCTGGATCCGCAAGCACGGGGGTCCGTACTTCCTCTCAGCACCCACCCCAAACTGGGCGTAAGAAGCAAGCACCAAGAGTTTCACAGTTGTGCCCTTAAAAGGATTTTTAGGCCCTTCTTCAGAAGCGGCAGATCTGACTAGGATACTGCGCCGTCGTTTAGCACTCTCAGTATAGCACGCCTCCTTTGAATATTCAAGGTAATATACAAAATATTTTGTATATTTACAGATTGTTTACACATTTTATTTCGGAATCGGAACTGCCCCTTGCAAATATTCTCTGTCCGTGATAGACTTTCTCAGGCAATTTTCATCTTTTGGAGGCATTTTATGGAACTCTTTTCAATATACCGGCAACTGGGGCTCAGCGAAAACGTATGGCATTTGGGAGAAAAAATCTCCGCAGAACTGCAGGAGCGTTTCCGGGAGATCGATACCACGGCGGAATATAATCAGGCAAAAGTTCTGGCAGCCATGCAGGACTGCCGCATCGGTGCCAACCATTTTGCCGCTACCACCGGCTACGGATACAATGACGACGGCCGGGAGCGGCTGGAGCAGGTGTATGCCAAGGTATTCCACAGTGAAGCGGCCCTGGTACGGCCCCAGATCACCTGCGGTACCCATGCCCTTACTGTGGCCCTCAGCGCCAACCTCCTCCCCGGAGACGAGCTGCTCAGCCCTGTAGGCCTGCCCTACGACACCCTTCAGGAGGTCATCGGTATTCGTCCCTCTCCCTGCTCCCTGGCGGAATATGGCGTCATCTATCGTCAGGCCGATCTGAAGGAGGATGGGTCCTTCAACTATGATGCCATTCGCTCCGCTATCACCCCCCGCACCAAACTCATCACCATCCAGCGCAGTAAGGGCTACGCTACACGCCCCTCTTTTACAGTGGAACAGATCGGTGAGCTGATCGCCTTCTGTAAATCCGTCAAGCCGGACGTCATCTGCATGGTGGACAACTGCTATGGCGAATTTGTGGAGACCATCGAGCCTACAGATGTGGGAGCGGATATGGTGGTAGGCAGCCTCATCAAGAACCCCGGTGGTGGTCTTGCCCCTATCGGCGGCTATATCTGCGGTACCAAAGAGTGCGTGGAGCGGTGTGCTTACCGTCTCTCCGCTCCGGGCCTGGGCCAGGAAGTTGGTGCCAACCTGGGCATCCTGCCTGCTTTTTACCAGGGCTTCTTCCTGGCGCCCACCGTCACGGCCGGGGCGTTGAAGGGCGCCATTTTTGCCGCCCATCTCTATGAGAAGTTGGGCTTCCGCTGCGTTCCCTCCGCAAACGCAGTCCGCAGCGACATCATCCAGGCAGTGGAACTGGGAAGCCGGGAGGCTATGGTAGCTTTCTGCAAGGGCATCCAGGCCGCAGCTCCCGTGGACAGCTTCGCTACGCCGGAGCCCTGGGACATGCCTGGCTACGATGACCCGGTCATCATGGCCGCAGGCGCTTTCGTCCAGGGCAGCAGCATCGAACTGAGTGCTGATGGTCCCATCCGGCCTCCCTACGCTGTCTACTTCCAGGGCGGGCTCACCTGGCAGCATGCGAAACTGGGCATTTTGATGTCTCTGCAGAAAATGGTAGATGCAGGACTTGTATCCCTGTAAATGTGTTTCTCTTTGATCCAAGGCAATAAAAAGAGGTACCAGATCAACTGGTACCTCTTTCTTTTATTATTTTGCTTTTTCAGCAGCCAGGTCCTCTGCCACCACCTGCAGAGCGGCAGTCAGCGCGCGGACCATATCCGCAAGACTAAGGGAAGGGACATCCGGCTTTTCTGTTGTCTGCTCCGGCAGGTAGGGGACGTGAATAAAGCCGCAGCGGGTGCTGGGCATAGTCTTTGCCGCATGCCGCAAAGCACGGTACATGACGTCGTTACAGACAAAAGCTCCCGCGGAAAGGGATACCTCCCCGGGAAGCCCCTGTTCCCGGATAGCGGCGGCCATGGCCTTTACCGGCAAAGTGCTGAAGCAGCCGTCCGGCCCGTTCTGCTCAATGACCTGCTCCTGCGGTTGATTGTCGGCATTGTCCGGACTTCTGGCGTCCATCAGGTTGATGGCGATCCGCTCCGGCGTCACCGCTTTCCGCCCGCCTGCTTGGCCCAGGGAGATGACGGCATCCGGCCGGAGATCGTCCATCGCCTTTGTGACCTTCTCCCCGGCCTCGCCAAACACCGTGGGGAGCCACAGCTTTATGATATCCGCCCCGCCGATCTGATCCGGCAGAGCTGCCGCCACCTCCCGGGCGGGATTGATCGCCTCTCCTCCAAAGGGATCAAAAGCGGTAAGCAGTATTTTCATGATCGTATCCTCCTATCATCCCAGCATGCCCAGATGCTCCAGCAGGATCTTCAGGCCAATGAGGCACAGAATGATACCGCCCGCCAGAGTGGCCTTGTCCTTATATTTGCTGCCAAAACGGTGGCCGATCCACACACCGGCCAAGGAAATGACAAATGTGGTCACACCGATCAGACTCACGGCAGGCAGGATGTCCACTTTCAGAAAAGCAAAGGTGATACCTACCGCCAGAGCGTCGATGCTGGTGGCTGCCGCCAGCATGGTCAGTTCCCGGAGACGAAAACTGGCGGGGCAGGTTTCCTCCTCGCTGTGGAAGGCATCCCAGATCATCTTTCCGCCAATGTAGCCCAGCAGAATGAATGCAATCCAGTGATCCACGCTGGTGATGTATTTCTCAAATTGCCGTCCCAGCAGCCAGCCGATCAACGGCATCAGTGCCTGAAAGCCGCCGAAAAACACACCTACCAGAAGCCCCTGCCGCCAGCGGAGCTTTTCCATACCCAGCCCCTTGCAGATGGACACAGCGAAGGCGTCCATACTCAGGCCTACGCCGATCAAAAACAGTTCCAGCAGCCCCATACCTTTTCTTTCTCCTTATCCGTTCTGTGTGTTTCGCCCCTTCCCCTTTTGGTTCCCAACAAAAAGGGCCAGGCGCAGCCCGCGCCTGACCATAGTTATCCCATGCACGGCGCGCAGCCATACATGAGTCTCGTTTATTAAGGCAAACCAGGCGCCTGGGATCAAGGGCCTCGAAAGGCCTATGTCCGCTTCGCCAGTATGTTGACTTGCCGCAGGAAAAAACCTGCCACTACTCCCTCATGAGTCATTTATTTTTACCATACCCTTCTTTATTTGTCAAGTCCTGTCCATCAGCTCATGCGCAGGATATCTCGCCGCAGACGGTTGATGATCCGCTTTTCCAGTCGGGAGATGTAAGACTGGGAGATCCCCAGCCGGTCCGCTACCTCTTTTTGTGTCTGCTCCCGGTTTCCGCGAAGACCGAAGCGCAAAACAATGATCTCCTGTTCCCGCTCCGATAACTTTGATATAGCGGCATCCAACAGCTGCCGGTCCACATCTGCTTCAATGGGCCGCATGACCGTATCCGCGTCTGTTCCCAGCACATCGCTGAGCAGCAGTTCGTTTCCATCCCAGTCTGTATTCAGCGGTTCATCCAGACTCAGTTCGGTCCTCTGGGCAGCATTTTTCCGCAGATGCATCAGGATCTCGTTTTCAATACAGCGGCTGGCATAAGTGGCCAATTTGATATTTTTATCGCTGCGGTATGTACTGATCGCCTTGATCAAGCCGATGGTACCGATGGAGATAAGATCCTCGATGTTGATCCCTGTGTTTTCAAACCGTCTGGCGATATATACCACAAGCCGAAGATTGCGTTCGATCAGGATCTGACGCACCTCTGTATCCCCGGCATCCAGGCGGCGCAGCAGCTCTGCCTCCTCTTCCCGGCACAGGGGCGGAGGAAGGGTATCGCTTCCCCCGATATACATGATCTTTCCTGGCGGGATGAGTCCTGATCTGATGAGCAGACGATTTATCCAGCTTTTCCATGTATGCCATATACTACGCAGCATGTCCTGTCCTCCCTTTGCTTGCGCCCCACAGGGCTGTATACCCACCGCCATCCGACACCGGCGTCGGAGAAAGAGCTACTGTGATCGGCCCGTAGTCTGTATCTCCTATCCTGACATTATCTGCCGTAAAACAAAGCAGCATACCGCTGCTCACGCCTACAGCCCGATAGGGCAGCAGACGGAAATCACTGTTCTCTTGCAGCGCTTCCAGGCAGGACACCGGGCCCTTCTTGCCCAAGTCTCCCAACACCTCTTGCTGCCCGGGGGTCCACAGCACACCCAGGGACTCCCCTTCCGCGATCAACACAGCGCTGCCGGTGGCAGCGTCTGTCAGTGTATGGCCGGTGTCCAGAAGCGCGGATAGTCTGACGCTTTTCCCGTTATAGGTCACGCAGCAAGGAGTGATTTCCTTCGCCATGGCATGGCTGGCGCTTCCGCGAAAGATCACAGATAGCAATATGTAGCAAATTCCTCCGGCAAGGAAAAATACTTTCCAGTTCAATTGGCTCCATATATTTTCGCTGTCTCCCAAAAGAAGAAGCTGTCCCACAGCCAGTAAAACGCCTCCCAGGGCACAACTGAGAAGCCAGAATAGCAGCAGCTGCCGCAAAAAGGCACTTTTTCTCCGAAAAGCTACCCAGACCAACCCAGCGGCTGCAAAAGCCTGTGGGAGTATCCCTCCCATTGCCGCCAATTGCGGCAGAAGGCACGCGGCGCCGTATAGGCCACCCAGCAGTGCCGCTCCCAGGATGCGCCTCCAGCGGAGGGGCAGACCAGCCAGCCAGGCGGTGGCACTGAGAGCCAAAAAATCCGCCAGGCTATTGAGAAGAAATGCCAAGTCCGGATAGATGACCATAACGCTCCTCCTTCTTACCAGACAGACTGTAAGCGGCTTGACCTTCATTATAGCCCTGTCTACAGACGAAATCCGTCATATCCAAAGACTGCCCCAGAAAAAAACGCCCCGCCATTCCAGTCTGGAACGGCGGGGTATTTTCTATCGGTTATTGCTGTTCGGTAAAAATCAAATTTTCAGTTCAAGGTAAAATCCAGATAGACTGGATTATGGTCGCTCCACTGGAAGCCAGTGTCTATGACCGCTGCCCCTTCCACTGTGACATTGGCAGAGACGATGAATCCATCCACAGTTACCTGGTAGTTATCTGGTCCATAGGGACGGTCCGCATTGCGGCAGGAGGGAACGGGAGATGCCTCATCAAAGGGAGCGACAATAGTCAGCTCTGACGGGACAAGTTCTGCCGGAATGGGCTGTGCCCAGGTATAGGCCTCACCGGATACGCCAAATATTTCATCGGAGTTTCCCAAAATATCCTTATTGAAATCACCGCCGGCAATCGCATAATTCCCAGCTGCATACTCCTTGCTCATATCGGCAAAGAGCATTTTAAGCTGATCCTCTGCGATAGTCCCGTCAGATGTATAGGCGGAGAGATGAAAATTATACAATACCAGCTCATGTCCGTTGTCCAGAGGAATCCGGCTCACAGAGTAGCATCGGTCCAGATCTACCAGCTTCATGAATCCCTCTTCGATGGGCAGGCTCCGACGGAGGGCAGAGGATATATCATAGCGGGAAAAGGTGACCTGGCCTGCCCGATTCGCTCCGTGGGGCTCCAAAATGGGCCAGAATAGATAGGGGCTGTCGTAATTCTGGGCAAAAACACGTTCTCCTAAGTCAGGCAAATAGGTACAGGCATAGGCATATTCATCTACATGGTAGCTGCGGGTACCATCCACATCCACTTCCTGAAGGAACACGAAATCCGGTGCAGCTGCCTGTACAGCCGACATGGCGCCCCCTACATTTTCGTACACCGCTTCTTTGGAGCGGGCCCGGCTCTCCTTGCCCCCGTCCATAAAGAAGCTGTAGTCGTCGCTGTAGGCCCCAAAGCCGATATTATAGGACAACAGGCGATACGTCTCTCCTGCGGCAGCCTGTTGCACTTCTGCCCCGGTTTCCTCCACCTCCAGCGGCAAATTGTCCTCTACCCGGTAGTAAGTCAAAAAGACATAAGCGACATAACAGATCAGCGCGATCAAAACGATCCCTAGAAAAAGCAATATAAGCCGCAGTATGGTTTTCACTCTCTGACCCGCTCCTTTCCTGTGATTTCCCGGACATCCATCCTGCAAACACAGGTAGAAGGCAGATATCTGAGAAGATATTGGTCGATCTCACCCATCAGGTCCGGACAGTAACGGCGGGTGATGGCAATCAGGGCTTCCCGCTTCTCAGATTCGCTGTCCACGATCACAACAGTTCCACGCAGGATAGCTGAGGCAAAGCAAACAGAAAAATAATCCGCCTCCCCTGCCTCAGCAGTGGTCAGCGTAGCCTCCGGCCACTTAGCAAGACAGTCCAGCTTTTTTCCTTTCATAGCGCAATGGAAGTATACGGTTTCTCCGATCCTGGCGGGACTGATGGGGACACCGTAGCCGCCCTCCTCGTCCCGCATGCTCAAAACGCCATAAGACGCCCGGTCAAAGATAGACCAAGCAAAAGCGGGGTCCCGTTCCCGATCTTTTCTTCTCATCCAATTCTCTCCTCTTTCTGCCGCTGTTTTCCCAATAGGCAATTTTTTGATTGACATTATCATAACAGACCCTGTGCGCTTTTTCAATAATACCAGAAGCAAGGATATGCCAGATAGCGTTGAAAAACGAAAAAGCAGCCGGGAACCATTTACCCGGCTGCTTTTCTTATGATTTATCTTTATGCTGCCTTCCCACGGAAGAAGCGAATCAAGACTTTGCCGACAAATCTCTGGCTGCCCGGATGATGCTCCAGGGCGGGACAGGTTTGGGCAGGCGCATACGAAAGACCATCTGGGGGTTTTTCGGTTCTGTCAGAGGCTCTCCAGCCTCATCCTCCATCACCGGAGCCACAAAAACCTCCGGCTTTGTATCCGGTCCTACCAGTTCCAGACAATCCCCCGCAGAAAACTTGTTGCGCAACGTCAAGGTGGCCATCCCGGAAGGGTCGCAATCTGTGACAAGCGCAACTACTTGCCACTCCCTGATATACCGGGCATTTTCCGTATACTGCCCTGGCTCTCCAAAGTAGAATCCCGTGGAATAGCGCCGATGGCTCACGTGATCCACCTCATCCCGCCATACCGGATCCACTTCCCTGCCTGCCGCTACATCATCAATGACGTGGCGGTAGGCACCGGTAATGATGGCAGCGTAATAGGCGCTTTTTGCCCTTCCTTCGATTTTCAGACTGCTGAGGCCGACATCCATCAACTCCCCAACATGGTCGATCATACACATGTCCCGGGAGTTCATGATGTAAGTACCCTTTTCATCTTCAAAAACCGGGAAATACTCTCCAGGGCGCTTTTCTTCCATCAGGTAGTACTGATAGCGGCAGGGCTGGGCACAGGCTCCCCGGTTGCTGTCTCTTCCGGTCATATAGTTGGAAAGGAGGCATCGGCCGCTGTAGCTGACACACATGGCCCCATGGACGAAAGCTTCCAACTCCAAGTCGGAAGGGACTTTTTCCCGGATCTCCCGGATCTCCGCAAGGCTCAGTTCCCGTGCCAGGATCACCCGCTTGGCCCCCAGATCATACCAGGCACTGGCGCATACATAATTTGCAACGCTGGCCTGGGTACTGACGTGGCGCTCACAGCGGGGCGCGTAGCGCCCAGCCAGGGAAAATGCCCCCATATCCGCCAGGATCAAGGCATCCACTCCGGCCTCCTGGAGCTGCTCCAGGTAGGCCGGGAGGTGGATCACCTCGTCATTACGGGGCATGGTATTCACAGTAACATGGACTCTGACGCCATGGCTATGGGCAAAAGCTACCGCCTTGGGTAATTCCTCAGGAGTAAAATTACCTGCGAAGGACCGCATGCCAAACGTCGTTCCTGCCAGATATACGGCATCTGCTCCATAGAGCACTGCCATACGCAGCCGCTCCATGTCACCTGCCGGTGCTAATAATTCCGGCTTTTTTTTACCCTCCATGTCAAAACCTCTTAATTGCCGCTGGCAGCTGCTTCTGCGGCCGCCTTAGCCTTCTCATGCTCCTTGAGGGTACGGCTGAATACGTGGGTACCATCTGCACCCAGGACATAGTAGTAATAGTCGGTATCTGCCGGCTGGAGTGCCGCCTTGATGGAAGCACTGCCCGGATTGGCGATAGGCGTGGGAGGCAGACCGGTATGCTGATAGAGGTTGTAGGGGCTGTCCAGGGTCTCATAATCGGCCTGAGTCACCGGACGGCCCGCTGCGTATACCAGCGACGCATCGATCTGCAGGTAATATGCAGTCTCACCGGCATTTTCCAGACGGTTATAGATAACAGAAGCAATGTTCTCACGATCAGTACCGTCTGTCTCCTTCTCAATAAGGGAAGCAATCGTGATGATCTCCTGGAAGCTGTAATCGGATGCTTCAAAGAGCGCAGCAAAGTCTTCGTTCTCGTAGACCTTTGTATTGAAGTTTTTCAGCATAGAATCAAAGGCCAAGTCAACGTTTCCGCCCACATAGAAGTTGTAGGTATCCGGATAGAGATAGCCTTCCAGACGGCTGATGCTGCCAAGATTCTCGTTGTCTACAAAGGCGTAGTCATCAAAGACATGGTTGGCTGCCGCATCGGTAAGGTCTTCCGTAGAGCCTACACCCTTCTCTGCCAGAAGATCAATGATCTGCTGCACAGAATAGCCTTCCGGAATGGTGACGTCCACTGTCTCCGCAGAGCCGGTGCTCCGCATTCCACGTACCAAAGCCATATAGTCCATCTCAGTATTGAGGGTATACGTTCCGGGAGAGACTTTCTCATCGGTTTTATAAAACACCGAGAACAACCGGAAGAACCAAGAATACTCGATAAGTCCTTCTTCCTTCAGTTCATTGGCCACTTTTCCGACATCCACTTTGGATACTGTTTCCGCTGTGCCATCTTCCTGCTTGACTTCTGTCTCAGTAAACCACTCCTCCGGAATCTCTACGGTAGCTTCCATGGGAGCCTTATTGAAAGCACAGAAATCATTTGCCAGCATCCAGCCAACTCCAGCAAAAATCGAGGAGGAAGCAACGACGATCACTACCCACAGGAGAATTCCCAGGACAGGATTGATGCCCTTTTTAGGGGCCTTCTTTTTCCCACCGCCCTGTTGACTGCTCTGAGAGGGACGAGAAGGCTGCTGGCTCCGGGATGACGGCCCACTGGAAGCCGCCTGCTGACGTTGGACCTGTCTTCCGTCCCAGCTTGTGGTACGGTACCGGTCCTCTTTGTTGTTCATGGGGAGATCCCCTCCTTTTTAAGGAATAAAATATTTTTTTCCGGTCAAGCTGCCTTTTGCTGATTTCCCACATAAGATAGCCCAGTGACTAACGAGTGAGGTGAATCAAACATGTGGAACAACGGTAATAACAGCTGCCTGTGGATCATCCTGATCATCATCCTGCTGGGATGCTGCGGCGGTACCGGAAACAGCTGCTGCAATTCCTGCGGCAACTCCTGCAACTGCGGCTGCAATTGCGGTAATTCCTGCAACTGCGGGAATAACAACAACGACTGCTGCTGCTGTTGCTAACCTCTACATACCGCCTGAAGGGAGCTGCCTCCCTTTGGGCGGTATGGGTGTCTGAAGGAAAGACGGTTTCGTCTGCCTGAGACGCTTCCGTATCTGCGGGCATGGGGCGCCTTCCCGGCGCCCCTTTGCTCTGCTCATTTTTCGGACATGCCGGTAAGGAGCGCTTTTACCAGCGCCCAGGCTTCCTCGTGGATATCCTCTACACTGCGGACATGTCCATGGCGGGCACAGGAGATACACTGCCAGCCCTGCTGCTCAGCAATCTCACGGGCACAGGCGCGGCACCGGCGCAGATAGGCATCGTCCCTCTCATGGATATCAGCAGTTGTCCCTGTCGCAGCTTCCCGGCGGCGGAGCATCCCTTCCGACAGATCGGTGGGCATATCCAGATAAATCACCATATCCGGCCTGGGAAGGCCAAGACGGTCATACTCCAGATCAAACAGCCACCTGACGTACTCTGCCTGCTCCTCCGTCGCCAGCTTTGAGGCCTGGTGCACCGCGTTGGAGGTAGTATACCGATTGGCCAGAATGACACGTCCTGCCTCGTAATCCTTTCCCCAGTCCTCCTTATAGGAGGCGTAGCGGTCCACCGCAAAGAGCGTAGAGGCGGCATAGGCATTCACATCACCTGGGTGATCGCCCAAGGCCCCTGCCAGATACAGCCGGGCCGGTTCCGCGAAGGGATTGCCGTAGCGGGGAAAGTCGATCTCCCGCAGAGGGTATCCTTCTTCCCGCAGGCGCTGAGCCATCATGTTGGCCTGAGTGGCCTTTCCGGAGCCATCGGTCCCCTCAAAAACAATCAGTTTTCCTTTCATTTTTTCGTCCTCTTCTCCCCTGCTACATGGACCAGAAACAGGGGAAGCTTCATCATCCGTCCGATCCGGCTGGGATTCTTCAAAAGGCGATACAGCCACTCAAGCCCCAGCTTCTGGAACGTCTCCGGCGCCCGCTGTACAGTTCCTGAAAACACATCCAGGCAGCCGCCAAGGCCCACCAGCAGATGGGCTCCGGTATCACCACCGTTGCGGAGCATCCATTTTTCCTGTTTCGGGGCGCCAAGACATACGAATACCACATCCGCACCGCTCTTGCGGATCTCTTCCAATACGGGAGCATCCTCCTTGAAATAGCCATCATGGGTACCCGCGATCTTGAGGCCTGGATAACGGGCCACCAGCTTCTCAGCTGCCAGTTCCGCGATCCCAGGCTTTGCCCCCAGCAGATACAGGGACTTCCCTGTCTCTGCCATTCTGCCCATCAAATTCTGGGCAAATTCAACCCCAGGAACCCGGCCTTTCAGGGGAGTACCCAGGATCTTAGCGCCATAGACAACACCGATTCCATCTGCTATGACAATATCCGCCTTGCGTACAGCCTCCATAGCCTCGCTGTCCTCACGGCAGGTCTCCACGATCTCCGGATTGGGCGTTACCACATAGTGGGCTCCGTCCTCATTCATCAGACGAACGCCTTCCGCTACCGCCTGTTCCATCGTAAAGTTATCAAAGCCAACGCCCAGTACATCTATCCTCATGCTATGTCTCCTTTTTCGGCATTGCCGCATTATCTTATGCAGTATAGCACAAACCTGCAGACTTGTCCATGTGCAGAACACCGCCGGCAGTTTCCTGTTACCGACGCAGGTGCTCCTGAATCCTTCGGAGGTTGCTCTCATGGAAATTCCTGGCTGCCGTGATCCCTTTCCGGAGATCGTCCAACAGATTATATAGCTCGTCAGACCACTCCATACTGCGGCCGCTGTGTCCGCACCGGTACTGATCCAAAACCACATAATAGCGGGAAAAAGCCCGCTTTACGCTGTCTTCCCAGGAGAGGTACAGCTGCTCCAGTGCCTGCTGCCCCAGGCGGCTGAGGGCAGCCCGGTCAGCGCCCTTCTTCTCCAGCAACGCTTTCAGTGAAGCAGCATTTTCCTCGATCAACAGGGCATTGACGCCGTCTGCCACCCCTTCCGCCGCGCAGGAATCGCGAACCAGAACACTGGCGGTTCCGCAGGCGGCCGCTTCCCGTACCACAATACCGTTGGTATCAAAAGTCGAGGGAAACAAAAACAGATCGCTAAGAGAGAACAATGTCCGCAGCTTCTCACGGTCGTGAACAGCACCTGTAAAAATACAGATGTCATCCAGACGCAGCTGAGCTGCTTTTTGTTCCATTTCCTGCCGTTCCATGCCGTCGCCTACCATCAGCATACGGAAGTCATGGCCAGACTGCCGCAAAGCAGCAAGCGCATCCAGAATGATGTGCACACCCTTGTACCACATCATGCGCCCCACAAAGAGGTACACCGGCACTTGTTCCGGCAGGCCCAGTTCCTTTCGCAGCGCAGAACACCGGTCCCTGCTCACCGGCCCCCGGGGAAAATCTACGCCGTTTTCCATTACGATATAGTCCCCTGCATATCCGAGACTCCGCAAATTCTCCCCGGCTCCTCGGCTGACGACCCAAACCTCATCACAGGCGGAAATATTGTCTACCAGCAGGCGGATCGCTGTCTGCTGCAGAAGCTGTCCCGACAGGGCCCTGCGGATATCAATGTCAAACTTGGTATGGTATGTGAATACCACCGGCACATCCAGCCGTTCCCGCAGTGCGCGGGCCATAACCGTGGACATCACCGGGCAATGGGTATGGATGATCTGCGGGGAAAAATCGGCCAGCGCATCCATTGCTCTGGCACTGAAGGGATACCCTGCCCGGTAACCTACGATCTTGGTGGTATCAAAGCTGGGATAGCGTACGACGGGAAAAGGATAGTTATCCGTCGTACCGGGATAATCCGGAACGCCTACCACCGCGCTGCCAAGCTGATCCTGTATCATGCTGGCATAATTCAGGACAGCATTGGCCACACCATCTATGACCGGAGGAAAAGAATCGTTTAACAGGCAAACAGAAAGGTTGTCTTTTTTCATGACGGTCCCCCTGCTTCAAAATCAATGGTATCCATAATTTTCCAAAAGAAAATACTGAAAATACAGTTTAAGTATAGCAGATTATTGCCTGGATTTCTTTAAGAATTTGTAAAGCAACAGAGAAATATCCACTGAAATCAATGTTTCCGCCGTTCAATGCGCTATTTTCTTGGAAGTGGGTGTTTTGCCCCGCAGAAACGAAAATTTGGTCTCGCTGCATACCACAGCCACAAAAATCATTACAAATCCCACCGCCATACGGACGCTGACAGTATCATCGGCAAACACCACGGAGCACAGTACGCCGAAAACCGATTCCAGAGACAGGATCACCGCTGCGGAAGCAGGGTCGGAGTTGACCTGTCCCACGTTCTGGAACAAAAGGGCCACTGTAGTGGCCATCACACCAAGATAGCACAAGGGCAGGATCACTTGAGGATCTGCCAGAGCCTGGGTGGGGAACGATTCCGTCAGAGCTCCGCCGATCCAGGCATAGAGGGCGGCAAAAGCGAACTGGAACACCGTGAGAAGATAGATATCCTTCCGGGGAGAGACCTTTGCCACTGCTACGATATGAGCAGCATAAAAAATAGCGCACAGAAGGGTCAGTGCATCTCCCAGATTTACCGACAGGTCGCCGCTGAGGGATACCAATCCAACCCCTCCCACACATAAAGCGGCTGCCAGGATATTGTATCGGTCAGGCTTTACCCCGACGAACAGCCAGTACAGGAAGGGAACGATGACACAATACACGGCAGTAAGAAATGCGTTTTTGGAGGGCGTTGTCAATGCAAGGCCGTATGTCTGGATGGAGTAAGCCAGATAGAGACAGCCGCCGATAATAGCCCCCCGCCATAAATAGTCCTTCGTCACGTTCTTCCATCGCTTCCAGCAGACCAGAGCCAGCAGCAGAGCGCCCATGGTAAACCGGATCGCCAGCAGATACTGCACGGGGATGGCGTCCAGGGCATTTTTCATAATAAAAAAGGAGCTGCCCCAAATAAAAGCCGCAGCAAAAAGCATCGGCTTTGCCGCTCTCCTGACAAAATTTCCGCTCATAAGAGGTCACCTCATCATTGTCAAATTTACAGCGCAGTGATAAGATACTACCAAAGAGGTGAGAAAATGGCAAGACTGGACAGCGGTTTTTTTCTGCGGGATACAGTAAAGGTGGCCCAGGATCTGTTGGGCCGATATCTGGTACGGCAATGGGACGGCGAAAGGGTCGTCTGCCGGATCACAGAAACGGAGGCCTATGTAGGCGCTGTGGACAAGGCCTGTCACGCCTATGGCGGGCGGATGACAGAGCGGACCCGGACCCTGTATGCCGCCCCGGGGACGATTTATGTCTATTTGATCTATGGCATGTACCACTGTCTCAATTTTGTCACAGAGGCGGAAGGCACCGCCGCTGCTGTATTGATCCGCGGCGGTGAGGTGGTCTGGGGAAAGGAGCGGGCGGCAAACCTCCGCTTCCAAAAGGATTACGAAGCGCTCACTGCTGCACAGCGGCGTTCTCTGGCCAACGGGCCCGGGAAATTATGTAAAGCTCTTTCCATTGACAGACATTTGAATGGCTGCCCTATTACCGGTGATGCGCTGTATCTGGTCGATGCGCTGCCGGAACTTTCCCTGCCTGAGAGGCTTCTGTCGCAGCCTTTCCTGACCGGTAAGCGTATTGGTATCGACTATGCTGAGGAAGCCGTGGATTTTCCATGGCGGTTCTGGTTGGAATAAACTTTATAATGGGAGAAAACGCTGGTATGCTGATTTTTGATTTGGATGGGACACTGATCGATTCCAACGGCGTATGGGTAGAGGTTGACAAGACGTTTTTGGCGCGCCGTGGCGCGCCCTACACCAAGGAATACTATGAAGGTGTGGCGCACACCATTTTGCAGAATTGCGCCATATTCACCAAGGAGTATCTGGGCCTCAGTGAGTCCTGTGAGGAGATCATCGACGAATGGATGGAGCTTGCCGCCGGGCAATATCACCATGTTCCCTTGAAACCCGGCGTCCGTGAATACCTGGACCGCTGCAAAAAAGCCGGGCATCGGATGGCAGTCTTTACCGCCTGTGTGCCGGAGCACTGCCAGGCCGCTATGGAGAGCCACAGTCTGCAGCCCTACTTTGAGCAGGTGATCTATGCCCAGGAGTTGGGGGTGGATAAGCGCTCCCCTGCCATTTTCCGTCGGGTAGCGGAGATGCTGGGAGTGGAACCGCGGGACTGTGTGCTCTTTGACGACTCTCTCTCCGCCTGCAAGGCCGCCAAGGCCGCCGGGATGACAGTAGTGGGGGTGTATGACCCCTTTTTCCAGGACAGCAAAGCAGATATGCGGGAACTATGCGATCAATATATCTCCGGTTTTCCTGACTTGCTGTGACCGGATAGTACGCTATGGTTCAGGCCGCCGGAAAAAACCGGCGGCCTGATATATCAAAAATTCTGCCCGCCGTGTTAACAGGGGCAGAATTTTTTACGCGAAGGTCGGAATGATGACTGAGAATCCGTTTTCTCAACAAATCACTCGATTTTATCCCTTTGAGCCATTGCCTGGGATAAAGCCTCATGCGCCAGGAGCCCATATTCAGACCTATTCCCGGCGCATGAAGCTTCAACCCCTTCCGGTGATTTATGCCGCGGCTTCTCCGGTTGCATTTTCGCGGAACAGCAGAGACACACACCACAGGCCTGCGATTCCTACGATCGTGTAGATCACGCGGGAAAGAACAGCCATCTGTCCGCCGCATATGAATGCCACCAAGTCAAATCCAAATAAACCGATGGCTCCCCAGTTCAGTGCGCCGATGATCACCAGCGCCAGAGCGATCCGATCCCAAATCATTGTGGATAACCTCCCTTCCTTTTCAAAAACCAGATAATATCCGGCTTTCAGCCGTAGTGTGTCCTTTTTTTCTCCAGTTATGCGCCTGAGTGTATTTGCTGGACGAACAAAGGAGAATTATCCGCCGATATCGCAGTTTGACATTGAAAAAATCGCAAAGAATCTGTATAATAGGGAAAAAACCTAGGGAGGCATTTTGTGAAATATTTATTGATTATTGGAGACGGCATGGCCGACAATCCAGTGGAACAGCTGGGTGGAAAAACTCCGCTCCAGGCTGCGCATATTCCCAATATTGACCGTCTGGCCGCCCACGGCATTGTGGGCAGCGTGGTAAACTGCCCCAAGCCTCTGCCCCCTGGCAGTGAGACGGCTATCCTTTCCATTTTTGGATGTGATCCTCGCCGGTATTTTACGGGACGCTCCCCTATGGAGGCTGCTGCCTCCGGTATTCATATGCTTCCTGGCGATACAGCCTTCCGCTGCAATCTGGTAGCTCTGGAAGATGGCGACATGCCTTTGGATGAAAAGAAGATCCTCTCCCATAATGCCGGTTCTATTGACGGAGAAGCCTCTCTGGAGTCTGTCAATGTCCTGCTCTCCGATCCCGACTTCGTGCAGACCATGAAGGACGCCAGGATCGAGATCCATCCCTTCCCTGCTTTCCGCCAGCTGGCCATCCAGCATGACAGTCATATTGAAAATGTCACATTTATTCCGCCTCACGACCATTTGGGGGAGCCTGCGGGGCCCTATTTCCCCTCCGGCGATCCGGAGGCAGAGCCCTTTGCCAAGCTCATGCGCATGGCCCACGATTTGCTGGATCACCACCCGGTGACAGAAAAGCGCCGCAAAGCCGGCAAGCTGCCGGCCAACGGTATCTGGTTCTGGGCGGAAGGCTCTGCCATCCAGCTGCCCAGTTTTCAGGAACAGTATGGCCGCGGCGGAGCTGTGGTCAGCGCCGTTCCCCTGTGCCAGGGAATCGGCGTTCTGCGGGGACTGGAGAAAATCGATGTGGAGGGCGCTACCGGCGAACTGGACTCCAATCTGGAGGGAAAGGTGGAAGCGGTATGGGCCATGTTCCAGAAACATGACTTTGTTGGCCTGCACATGGAGGCTCCTGACGAGTGCACCCATAATGCGGATCTCAAGGGTAAGATCCAGGCCATTGAGTGGCTGGACAGCCGTCTGGTAACTCCCTTACTGGAGCGTCTGGACAAGTCCGGCGAGGATTACCGTATTCTGCTCCTTAGTGACCACAAGACCCTCACCTCTACCCGTGGGCACGACGCCGACCCTGTTCCCTTCCTGATATATGACAGCCGGGTAGACACCGGGCGAGGCGGCGCCTACGATGAGCCCAACGGCGAAGCCGGCCCCTTCCTGCCGGATGGGACCGTCCTGCTGGACAAGCTGTTTGAGCGCGACTGACCCAGCGCACCGGCAGAATCGCGCACCGGAGAGCTGTGATTTTGCTGATTAATATTATGGAGGAAAACGATATGAACGAGAAATTCCAGAAGCTTGGCATCAAACCGGCAGATATCCTGCTGCCCCGGGACTGTGACATGACCCGCTGGGCCGTGGTGGCCTGCGACCAGTTCACCTCCCAGCCGGAGTACTGGGAGGAGGTGGACCGCATTGCCGGCGATGCTCCCTCTACCCTGCGGCTGATCCTGCCGGAGAGCAAGCTGAACGACCCCAATGTAGAGGAGCACATTGCGGATATCAACCGCTCTATGGCCGACTACCTGGCACGGGACATTTTCAAGACTTATCCCGATTCCATTATCTATATTGAGCGCTCTCAGTCCGATGGTGAGATCCGTCACGGCCTGGTGGCCGCCGTGGACCTGGAGCAGTACGACTATACGCCCGGCTCCGGTTCCCTGGTCCGGGCTACGGAGGGCACTGTTCTGGAGCGTATCCCGCCCCGTGTCCGGGTCCGCAAGGATGCTCCTATTGAACTGCCCCATGTGATGCTTCTGATCGACGATCCCGATAAGACATGCATCGAGCCTATCACTGCCGCTGCCGGCACGATGGAGCCCGTGTATGACTTTGAGCTGATGATGAAGGGTGGCCACCTGAAGGGCTGGCTCCTCAATAACAGCCAGATCGATGCTCTGGCAGATGCCCTGGAGAATCTCTCCACCACCGAGGCCATGGAGCAGAAGTACGGCCTCAAGGGCGTGGCGCCCCTCCTCTTTGCTGTGGGTGACGGCAACCACTCCCTGGCTACTGCCAAGACCTGCTATGAGAACCTGAAGAAGGTCACTCCCCAGGAGCAGTGGGCGGATCTCCCTGCCCGGTACGCCCTGGTGGAAATCGAGAACCTCCACGACGACGCTTTGAAGTTTGAGGCCATTCACCGTGTGGTGTTCGGCGTGGATCCCCAGGCTCTGCTGGAGGCCTTTAAGGCCTACTATCCCGGCGCCCACGAGGGTGAGGGCGAGGGCCACACCATCGCCTACACCTGGAGCGGCGGCAAGGGTTACATCACAGTTCCCAATCCCAAGGTCCAGCTGGCGGTGGGTACTCTCCAGAACTTCCTGGATGCCTATCTGAAGGAGCATGGCGGCGAGGTGGACTACATCCACGGCGATGCCATTACCGACGAGCTGGGCGCCAAGCCCGGCAATATCGGCTTCAAGCTCCCCGCCATGGGCAAGGATCAACTCTTCAAGACCGTCATCGCCGACGGCGTTCTGCCCCGCAAGACCTTCTCCATGGGCCATGCCGAGGACAAGCGCTACTACGTGGAAGGCCGGAAGATCCGGTAATGAACCGGTCAATATGTTTTCCTTTTCCGAAAGAAAAGCATTAAAAGAAAACTTTTGGGCAAAACTTTGTTTTGCCTGACAGATAGCTGGTCAAAAACGACAGAATGTGCTAAACTATCCCCGGGGCATATGCCCCGGGGATAATCTTTAGAGGAAAGGATGCTGCGGATGGAAAACAGAAGAAGCGGCTCCATGGCATGTTTGCGCTGCGGCGGTGAGATGGTACACGCATTTACGGAGAACATTCAGCTGGGAAAAACCAGCGTACTGTTGGGAGACTGGCCCAATATATGGGCTGGTGCCATGCGGGTGGAGGTCTGGTGCTGCAAAGATTGCGGGCGGTTGGAGTTTTTCTCCGCGGAGAATAGCCACACGGAGGGCCTTCCCCAGACTACTTGTCCCCACTGCGGCCGCAGCCACGATTTTGACTATCCTAAGTGCCCCTTTTGCGGGCATGTCTATTGAGGGAGGGCCAATGTATGATGCAGACTGAGCCCGCCTGGGCAAAACTGAATTTGACACTGGATATTCTGGGAAAACGCCCGGATGGCTACCACGATCTCCGGATGGTGATGCAGTCTATCGACTTGCAGGATACGATCACAGTGGAAACTGAGGAGCAGCCCGGCATCCGTGTAGCCAGCAATTTTTACTTTCTGCCCTGCGATGAGAGCAATATTGCCGCAAAGGCAGCGATCCGCTTTTTTGAGGCGACAGGATTGCCGCGCCCCGGGCTTTCTATCAGCATGGAAAAAAACATCCCGGTATGCGCAGGTATGGCAGGTGGAAGCAGCGATGGCGCTGCGGTGCTGCGCATCCTGCGGCGGACCTATTGTCCTGAACTCCCCCGGGAACGGCTGGAGGAGATCGGCGCACTGGTAGGCAGCGACGTCCCTTACTGTGTCCGAGGCGGCACAGCTTTGGCGGAGGGGCGGGGCGAGCGGCTTACCGACCTCCCCCCTCTTCCTCCCTGCTATTTTGTTATCTGCAAGCCGTCTTTTGCGATCTCCACGCCGGAGCTGTTTTCTCTTGTTCACATGCGCCGCTTTCATTGCCGCCCGGACACCGCCGGGATGATATCCGCATTGACGGAAGGAGATCTGGCAGGTGTGGCTCACCGGCTGTACAATGTATTCGAAGACGTCCTCCCCAGGAAGTACGCGCAGGTCTTTGATATCAAGCGGGCACTACTAGACCATGGTGCCATGGCATCTTCCATGTCCGGAAGCGGTCCTACTGTATTCGGTATGTTTTCGGACAAAGAACGTGCTACAGCTGCCAGAGATGCGCTTCTCCCCCTCTTCCCGCAGACATTTCTCTGTCATTCTGTCGGCAAATCTGTTTAAAAGTTAAAAATACCGTCCATACTGGAGAAAAACAGTAAGGACGGTATTTTTATGAAATTTCGCAACAAACTATTGATTTCCCTGATAGCTGGACTGCTGGCCATGCTGCTCTATGCCACACCCGCTTGGTGGGGCGTGCTCTTCTCCCCTGTCACCCATCAGCTCACCTCTGCCTCGCTTACCGAGGACAGCGATGGATTTTGGCACTGGGAAACAGAGGATGGCATCGTTATCCGGCTGAAATCCCTGGATATGCTGTTTTCTCTTCTGGGGATCAGCGGAGATCAGAACTGACCAGTCCGGAGCTGCTACAGAGAAACTGTTTTCGACTCTCCTCCTTCGGACAGGAGGCACAGCGCAGGCTGCACCCCCTGCCGCAAAGAGGAGTAGTATGGGAGCTTACTTACGGAGCTTTTCTGCAGAGAAAAATTCTTTGGTAGTCTTAAAGACCACACCAGACAGGGCGAATACCGCGATAAGGTTGGGGATAGCCATGAGGCCGTTGAGGGTATCGGCAATATCCCAGGCCAGCCCCAGATCCATAGTGGCACCCACCAGGACAACCAGGGTGAAAATGATCTGGTAGGGCTTGATGGCCTTGGTACCCAGGATATACTCCCAGCAGCGGGTACCGTAGAGACCCCAGCTGAGCACCGTGGACAGGGCAAACAGGCCCAGACCGATGGCGATGATCAGCGCGCCGATCTTCTCACCGAACACAGTACCCAGAGCCTGGGAGTTCAGAGCCGTAGTACCCTGAACGCCGTAGTTGAGCTGTTCCTCCGTGAGAGCCACCAGAATGGTGAGACCGGACAGGGAGCAGATCACGATGGTGTCCATGAATACCTCGAAGATACCATAGAGGCCCTGCTTGACAGGATTGGACTCAGAGGAGGCAGCGTGAGCAATAGGCGCGGAACCAAGGCCAGCTTCGTTGGAGAAGACGCCCCGCTTGACGCCCCACTCAATGCAGAGCTTGATGGTCATACCGGCAGCACCACCGGTGACAGCCTCAGGGGAGAACGCGCCGCGGAAGATCAGACCGAACACACGGGGCAGCTCGCCGGCGTGGGCGATCAGGACGATCAGGCAGGAGATGATGTAGATAAGGGACATGAAGGGCACCAGCTTCTCCGTGACGCTGCCGATGCGCTTGATACCGCCCAGGAGAACGACACCAACGATGATCATCAGTACCAGGCCCAGCACCAGATTGATGGTGTTGGCACTCTCTGCAGCGGAGGGGATGAAGGCCTGAATGGCGGTGTTGACGGAGTCGGTGATGTTGCCCACCTGCACTGCGTTACCGATACCAAAGGAGGCAAGGCCGCCGAAGATACAGAAAATAACTGCCAGCCACTTCCAGTTCTTGCCAAGGCCGTTCTTAATGTAATACATGGGGCCGCCTACCCAGTCGCCATAGGCATTGCGCTCGCGGTATTTCACCGCCAGCAGTACCTCGGAATACTTGGTGGCCATGCCCAGCAGGGCAGATACCCACACCCAGAAAATGGAGCCGGCACCGCCCAGCGTGACGGCGGTAGTGATACCGGCGATATTGCCGGTACCCACTGTAGCGGCCAGAGCGGTGGTCAGCGCCTGGAACGGCGTGACTTCACCTTCCTTGGCCTCATGCTTATGGAACATTTTGCCGATGGTGTTCTTCATGGCGTAGCCAAACTTCCGGAACTGGAACCCTTTGAGTCCCAAGGTCAGGAAGATGCCAGCGCCCATAAGGAGCACCAGTGCCGGAATACCCCAGACAATACCATTGATAAAACTATTGCCGGTTGCTATTGCGTTTATAAATCCTTCCATACTCTCTCTCCTTTCGATTCCCTACACCCAACAACAGAGACGGGAGCGCCGCTGGATCTGCGGCGCTCCCGTCTCTGCCTGCGAAAACACGTATACCGAAAACCATCGCACTCCCTGCCGGGGGGCTCCAACCCCTGCAGTCCTGCTGGACGGCATTCTGTCCTTTCGCCTGAGAGTTTACGGGGGACCTCCGCTTGCACCTTCGGCATCTGCCTTCAGCAGACTTCTCCAGAATCCTAACAGCAGCTGCAGTCCCGCCCCGAAGGGCACCAGTACGTTTTGCGCCGTTGGTGAGCCGCTCTTCACAGCAGCGGCTGTTCTCCTGCAGCTTTTGTCCAGTTGCGTGTTTGATGGCATTATTGTAGCAAAGAGTATCCCCTCACACAAGGCATAGAAATCAATTTTATCAGCATAGATATCTTTTTTGCAAAATCTTAGCGAACGTTACTTTCTAAACAAAAGCGCTCTAATGACTGATATTACTAGGTTTTTTCCTTTGTATTTCTGCTTGCAGAAGCAGATATGAAATACGCTGGAATGGATTTTTATGCCAAATGCTTCTGGGGAATTTTATGCATTATTTCAAGGAATACGGCGGCTCGGTCTCAGAGAGACCAAGCCGCCGTATCCTTGCTTATGGGAGGGTGAGAAAGGGAAGAAAATAGGAAGAACGTCAATTATGAGCGCAGTTCTTTATCCTTGCTGAAGAATTCCCGGGTGGATTTTACAACCACACCAGACAGCGCAAGCACACCGATCAGGTTGGGGATCGCCATCAGACCATTCAAGGTATCGGCAATGTTCCATGCCAGATCGAGGCTCATGGTAGCACCTACAATAACGATAAGGGTAAAGATGATCTGATAGGGCTTGATAGCCTTGGTTCCGAAAATGAATTCCCAGCAGCGGGTACCATAAAGGCCCCAGCTCAGAACCGTAGACAATGCGAACAGGCTCAGGCCGATAGCGATGATCAGTGCGCCGATGCGGGAGCCAAAGACGGTTCCCAACGCCTGGGCATTGAGGGCAGTTCCCGGATCAGTACCGTAGCTGATACCGATACTGTCAGCGGTAAGAAGAAGGGTCAGACCGGTGAGGGTGCAGATGACGATGGTATCCATGAACACTTCAAAAATACCATACAAGCCCTGCTTGACCGGATTGGGCTCGGAAGAAGCAGCGTGGGCAATGGGAGCAGAACCAAGGCCTGCCTCGTTGGAGAACACGCCGCGCTTGACACCCCAAGTCACACAAAGCTTAATGGAGATACCCACGGCGCCGCCAGTAACAGCTTCCGGTGTAAAGGCGCCCTTGAAGATCATACCGAACACACGAGGAATATCCGTTACATTGGCAAACACCACTACCAAACAGGCAATGATATACACCGCCGCCATAACGGGGACCAGTTTCTCAGTAACGCTGCCGATGCGCTTGATGCCGCCCAGCAGCACAACACCGACGATGATGGCCAGCACGATTCCCAGTACCAGATTGATGGTAGAAACGTGATCTGCGGCAGAGGGAACAAACTGCTGGATCGCATTGTTGATCGATCCGGTAATATTACCGACCTGCACGGCATTGCCGATACCGAAAGAGGCCAGGCCGCCAAAGATACAGAAAACGACTGCCAGCCACTTCCAGTTCTTGCCCAAACCATTGCGGATGTAATACATGGGACCGCCCACCCAGTCACCATGGGCATTGCGCTCGCGGTATTTTACCGCCAGCAGTACCTCGGAATATTTGGTGGCCATGCCCAGCAGAGCAGAGATCCACAGCCAGAAGATGGAACCCGCACCACCCAGTGTGACGGCAGACGTGATACCGGCGATATTACCGGTACCTACTGTGGCAGCCAGAGCAGTCGTCAGCGCCTGGAAGGGCGTGACTTCACCCTGCTTGGCTTCGTGCTTATGGAACATTTTGCCGATGGTGTTCTTCATGGCATAGCCGAACTTCCGGAACTGGAAGCCCCTGAGCATCACCGTCAGGATAATGCCGGCACCCATCAGCAGCACCAAGGCAGGTATACCCCAAACGATACCATTCAGCCAACTATTGCCAGCCTCTATTGCCTTTAAAATACCCTCCATACATGCTCTCCTCTCTCATGTTGGCGTACATACCGCATATTGACAGAAAAATGGAGCGCCGCAAGTTGCGGCGCTCCCCTAAAAACAATACTCCCATGCGCTCAGCAATATTTATTCACTGAGTGTATGCAGCAAAACGTAGGATTCTGTCCTTTTGCCTGAGAGTTTACGGGGATCGGCCGCTTGCACCTTCGGCATCTGCCTTAGCAGAGTTCTCCAGAATTCCGTCCATCCACAGTTTCACCTTACGGTATCTTATCCACTACACCTTCGGCCAGAAAGCAATAGCCTTCTGGTTCCTGCGGACTTCATCCGGTATGTCATTGTA
Source organism: uncultured Eubacteriales bacterium (assembly GCA_900549475.1). Classification (GTDB taxonomy): domain Bacteria; phylum Bacillota; class Clostridia; order Oscillospirales; family Oscillospiraceae; genus Pelethomonas. Next base: position 60,048 of record UROF01000001.1, on the reverse strand, counting down.
CTATCATCTTAACAGAATGTTTATATGTTGGCAAGAGTTATTTTCACGTTCTTGTCACCTTATTGACTTGACAGGACATGCTGATATAATAAACTTAAGTAAAGAACTTCATTCTACAGGGATGGACACCGCCATGTATTTGCCCTTGTATTTGCATCACGGCCTCTTGCCGGAAAGGAGACACCATGACATTATCTGATGCTGTTTCCACCAGAATGTCCCTCAGGACCTACCTGCCGGACCCCATTAGTCCGGAACAGATCCGTCAGCTTAATAAGGCAATCGATCAATACAACAGCCGTGCCGGTCTGCATATTCAGTTGATTTGCGACCGCCCTGAGCCATTCTCTTCCCTGACCAAAAGCTATGGCATGCTTTCAGGGGTACGCAATTATCTGGTATTTGCCGGGCCATCTTCTGATCCCGATCTGGCGGAAAAATGCGGCTATTACGGTGAACTGATCATCCTTACTGCTACGGCCATGGGCCTTGGTACCTGTTGGGTGGGAGGAACTTATGACCAACGCAGCTGCCTCTGCCACTTGGCGGAAGGGGAAAAGCTGGTCTGTGTGGCAGCGATCGGCCACACGCCGGAGGAGCGCACAGGACGTGAAAAGCTGATCCGGCGCATTGCTCAGCGCGGCAGTAAGAGCGTGGCCGAACTGGCTTCCGGCCTCAGTCACGCCCCCAGTTGGTTCATGTCCGGCATGGCTGCCGTGCAGCGGGCCCCCTCTGCCCGCAATCGCCAGCCCTATCGGTTCGTCAAGAAACGGGACAATTCCGTTCAGGTACACATGACGGAAAATACGACCTTCTCCCCTGTTGACCTGGGCATCGCCAAGCTTCACTTCGAACTGGGGGCCCATGGCGGTACCTGGAGCTGGGGTGACGGCGGCACATTTCATAAAGCGGCTGAGGAGAAATCCTGCGGCGCAGTGATCTGGCGCGGTACTCCGGGTGAGCACCAGTATCTGTTGGCACGCCACAACGGCGGCCATTGGAGTTTTCCCAAAGGACATGTGGAGGGCGAAGAGACAGAAATCCAGACTGCCCAGCGGGAAATCCTTGAGGAGACCGGACTCCAGGCAGAAATCGACACCAATTTCCGGCAGGTAGTGACATACTATCCCAAAGCCGGTGTGATCAAGGATGTGATCTTTTTCATAGCCAAGCCTGTGGGCGGTACCCAGCACGCACAGGAGGCAGAGATCGCAGATCTGGGCTGGTTTTCCTTCTCTGAGGCAAGGCCGCTGGTAACGTTCGCCACCGATGAGGAGGTCCTGCTGGCAGCGGAGAACTATCTGACCAGCCGGAACTGATATTTCCCAGGCAAAGCCCTTTCGGCCGGACAGCGCCTGTTTAACGCACAGGTGCTGTCCGGCTTTCTGTATGAAGATATCCAGTATTTGACAGGCAGCAAAAACTGCGTATACTATTTGATACTTCTATTTTCAGGAGGACCTATGGAGAATTATTTTTCCTTGCATATGCAGGAAGACGATATCCGGGCCATCAGCAGCATCGGCCTTGCCCATTTGGGCGACGGCGTATATGAGCTGTTGGTCCGTGCCTACCTGTGTGCCCACGGCAAAGCTACCGGAAAGGGACTGCACCGCTCCACAGTGGAACTGGTGAAGGCCCCCGCCCAAGCTCAGCTGGCAGACCGCATTCTGCCCCTTCTGACCCCGGAGGAGCTGGCGGTATTCAAGCGGGGCCGCAACGCCAACGTTAACACCATCCCCCATAGTGCCAGCCGCTCTGATTACCTGAAAGCCACTGCACTGGAGAGCCTTTTCGGATTTCTCTATCTGCGGGGAGAGACTGAACGGATCAATGAGCTATTCAACGCCATGATGGAGGTGACAAGGGATGCCACTTGACTCCTTTTGTTTATCAGGTGTTATTCAGGAATTGCAAAGTCTTGTTGGTCTCCGGATCGAAAAAATCCAGCAGCCCGCCCGGGATCAGGTGATCCTGTCACTGCGGGGCGGCAGAAAACTGATGCTCTGCTCAGGTGCGTCCCAGGCCCGCATTCATCTGACCAACCTTTCCCGGGAAAACCCTGCTTCGCCCCCTATGTTCTGTATGCTGCTGCGTAAGCATCTGGGGGGCGGGAAGATATCCGCTATTGAACAGCCCGGCCTGGAGCGGGCTGCCGTGGTAACCATCGATATGGTGGATGAACTGGGCGAGCCGGGCCAGCGCAAATTGATTCTGGAATGTATGGGCCGCCGGTCAAATCTGATCCTGACGGATGGTGAGGATCGGATCATTGACTGTCTGCGGCGGGTCGATCTGGAGATGAGTGAACAGCGGCAGGTGCTTCCCGGGCTCTATTATCGTCTCCCTCCTGCCCAGGAAAAAGCGGACCCCCTTGCCGCTGACGAGGAGACATTGGAAAGGCTCTTGAAAGGTGCCTCCCCGGAGATCTGTGGGGATCAGTTTTTGCTGGACACCTTCTGGGGACTTTCGCCCCTGGTCTGCCGCGAGATCGTTTACCGCGGCTGCGGCAGCACGGATGCCCGTCTGGACCGTATCGCTAACCGTCAGGGACTGTTGCAGTCTTTCTTTGAATGGCTAAAGATTGCAAAGGAAAAAAGCTTTACACCATATTTACTGGAAAAGGATGGACGGCCCGCTGATTATTCCTACTTCCCCATAACCCAGTACGGCACGGCTATGATCGGCACCGCTCAAGATAGCTTCTCCTCCCTGCTGGATCAGTTCTATGAGACACGGGAGCAGCAGGAACGGGTCCGGCAAAAGGGGCAAGACCTCCTGCGCACAGCTACCAATGCCAGAGACAGGCTGCGCAGGAAACTGGCTCTCCAGGAAAAGGAGTATGCCCAGACCCTGGAACGGGATCATTTGCGTATATGCGGTGAGCTGATCACCGCCAATCTGTACCGCATGGAGCGGGGCCAAAAGGTTCTGCGAACCCAGAACTACTATGAGGAAAGCTGTCCGGACATTGAGATTCCTCTGGACCCCCTCCTCACCCCCCAGCAAAACGCCGCCCGCTATTTTCGCCAGTATAACAAGGCAAAAACCGCCGAAACCTATTTGGCCCAGCAAATGGAGATCGCCCGGAAAGAGCGTGACTGGCTGGAAAGCGTCCTGGATGAGCTGAGCCGCGCAGAGACGGAACAGGACTTCAACGATATCCGTCACGAACTGCAGGAAACAGGGTACGGACGGAAAAACCAGGCATCCAAAAAAGAGCCCCGGCGGGGCAAAGCACGCCCAAGGATGTTCTGTTCCAGCGAAGGCTTCCGCATTTTGGTGGGGCGCAGCAATACCCAGAATGATCAACTGACTAAGGATGCCTTTAAATCGGATTACTGGTTCCATACCCAGCGCATCCATGGTTCCCATGTGATTCTATGCACAGAAGGCCGGGAGCCCGGCAACCAATCTCTCCATGAAGCAGCTATTCTGGCTGCCTGGTTCTCTCAGGGACGTGATGGCGGACAGGTAGCGGTAGACTACACGCAGGTACGCAATGTGAAGAAGCCATCCTCTTCCCGTCCGGGGATGGTGATCTATGACAACTATCAAACCGCCTACGTTGTTCCGGATGAGTCGGTGGTTAAAAATCTTTCCATCGAAAAATAGTGGTATCGCTCTGCTGGAAAATTTCAGATTTTCTATTGACAATCTATATTTAAGTTTGCTATTATTCATTCAAATAGAAAATATCAATAGAAAATGCGGATGATCGTCTCAGGAGAGACCGCACCAGCGGCACCGAAGGAGCAATTGCCACACTCTCTCAGGTAAACGGACTGGGACAGGACGCAGATCTGTAAAGCATGTATGTGCACCGGCGGGGCAACCGGCAGGAATAGGACTCTATCCTGTTTCCCCGGGAATCTCTCAGGTAAAAAGACAGAGGCGCAGCAACTATACTGTTGCTGCGCCTCTTTATTATTTGCCATCAGCTGCGGCACTGCATGATTTTCTCTTCATTTTTATCGGTGATTCTGAGTATACCGTCACATGTGGGCCATATACGATGAACCATATACATAACAACAAAAGCGATGGAGTAAAAACAATGAGCGATCTGAAGCGAACCCAACTCTACGACGTGCATGTGGCCGCCGGCGCCACCATGGTGGACTTTGGCGGCTGGGAGATGCCGGTAAAGTACCCCACGGACATTGTGGCGGAGCACCTGTACACCCGGCATTTCTGCAGTCTTTTTGATGTGTCCCATATGGGCCGCGTCCTGGTGGAGGGCCCCGAGGCAGTCCCCTTCCTCCAGCATGTTCTTTCCAGCAACGTGGCTGCCCTGCAGGTCAACCACGCCCAATATGCCATTATTCCCAACGAAAACGGCGGTGCCATCGATGACGCCTATCTCAACCGTTTTGAGGAGGACCGCTACTTTCTGGTGATCAACGCAGCCAATACCGATAAGGATCTGCTCTACCTCAATGAGCAGATCAAGGCTTTTGACGCCAAGATGACCGTGATCACCAGCGACTGGGCGGCCATTGCCGTTCAAGGGCCCAAGTCGGAGGAGCTCCTCCGCACACTTTCCGGTCAGGAGATTATCACCGGGCCCAACAGAAACGACCTCAACACTCTCACGGTTAACGGCCGCACCCTCTATATTGCCAGAACCGGCTACACCGGTGAGCCTGTGGGCTATGAGATCTATGTAGAGAGCAGCGACGCCGTCTGGCTGTGGAAGAGTCTGGAAGCTTTGGGCGCCAAGCCTGCCGGTCTGGGCGCCCGGGATACCCTCCGCCTGGAGGCGGGCCTCCCCCTCTATGGCCACGAGATGGGCCTCGCCCCCGACGGTACGGAGATCCCCATCTTTGCCGTTCCCCTGGCCAAGTTCGCGGTGAACTTTGCCCAGGAAAAGGGCGATTTCGTAGGCCGGACAGCTATGGAAAAACAATTTACTGCCTATCAGCAGATCAAAAATCAGGATTATACCAATCTGAGCACACTTCCCCGGCGTATCAGGCCTATTGTCCTGACAGGACGCGGCGTCATGCGTGGCGGTATGCCCGTCTATCAAGGCGAATCCCAGGTAGGCTACGTCACCAGCGGTACCATGGTCCCCTATTTCACCACAGGCGAGGAGCACGCTATGCGGGCCATCGGTTTTGCCTATATCGACAGCCGTGTGCGTACCGGAGATCAGCTGGAAGTAGACATCCGCGGACGCCGGATCGCTGCTGCAATCCCCACCCGCCATTTGAATAATACCACCCCGCCTTACACCCGTCCTGTTCTTTACGAACCCTAAAATTTATATAGCAACGGAGGAAAAGCCAATGAGTGATCTGAAGCGGACCCAGCTCTATGATGTGCATGTAGCCGCAGGCGCCACCATGGTGGATTTTGGCGGTTGGGAGATGCCCATCAAATATCCCACGGATATTGTGGCGGAACACCTGTATACCCGGCATTTCTGCAGCCTCTTTGACGTGTCCCACATGGGCCGTATCCTGGTGGATGGTCCTCAGGCAGTGACCTTCCTCCAGCATGTTCTCTCCAGCAATGTCATGGCCCTGGACCTCAACCAGGCCCAGTATGCCATCATTCCCAATGAAAACGGCGGAGCCGTAGACGACGCCTACCTCTACCGCTTTGAGGAGGACCGCTACCTGCTGGTGATGAACGCCGCCAACACGGACAAGGACCTCCTGCACCTCAATGAACAGATCAAGGCCTATGACGCCAAGATGACCGTCATCACCGGTGACTACGCGGCTATTGCCGTCCAGGGCCCCAAGGCCAAGGAGCTGCTGCAGATCCTCTCCGGCGGCAAGGCCATTACAGAACCGGTAAAGAACGCTCTGAATACCCTGGAGTTCGAAGGGCGCACTGTCCGCGTTGCCAAGACCGGCTATACCGGCGAACCCATCGGCTATGAGGTGTACATTGAGAGCGCGGAGGCCGCCTGGCTGTGGAAGCGCCTCATTGAGCTGGGCGCGAAACCCGCAGGCCTGGGCGCCCGGGATACCCTCCGCCTGGAGGCGGGCCTTCCCCTCTACGGCCATGAGATGGGCCTTGCCCCCGACGGCACGGAGATCCCTATCTTCGCCGTTCCTCTGGCCAAGTTTGCCGTCAGCTTCTCCGAGCAGAAGGGTGATTTTATCGGCCGTGCTCCCCTGGAGAAGCAGTTTGCCGCCTTCAAGAAGATCATGAGCCGGGACTTCAGTGACCTCTCTGTCCTGCCCCGGCGCATTGTCCCCATCACCCTGCTGGACCGGGGCATCATGCGGGCGGGGATGCCTGTCTATCGCGGCGATGAGCTCATCGGCTATGTCACCAGCGGCACCATGGTCCCCTACTACCGCCACGAGGGCAAGGGCCTGGATACGGTGATCTTGGACGACACCGCCAACCGTGCCATCGGTCTTGCCTATCTCTCCAGCGATATTCTGGAAGATGATGTGGTAACAGTGGACGTCCGGGGCCGCCGCCTGAAGGCCGTCATTCCTCCCTACCACATGCGGGTGGACGCGCCTCCCTTTGCCCGGCCCATTATTTACCGTCCCGATGAGGAGGACACTGCCGCCGCCTCCGGCGACCGCGCTCCCAAGGCCCTGGACCTGATCTCCAGAGCCATCGACAACCACGTCTGGCGTCAGGAGAAGTGCATCAATCTGATCCCCTCTGAGATGACTCCCTCCCGGGCGGTACGCTTGCTCTCCATGAGCGACCCCTCTTTCCGCTACGCCGAGCACAAGAAGGTCAAGTCCTTCTATGACGCGGACATCTTCTACTACCAGGGAACCGAGTTCATCGACGAGGTGGAGCAGCTGCTGGTGGAGGAGATGAAGGCCTACCTGGGCTGCAGCGAGGTGGAGACCCGGGTCATCAGCGGTCAGATGAGCAACATGGCGGTATTCTCCGCCCTGATGGACTTCAAGAACCGCCTGGACCGCAAGCACGACATGAAGCGCCTGGGCTATGTCCTCAACAACCACATCATCAAGGGCGGCCACCTCAGTGCCCAGCCCATGGGTGCTCTCCACGACTACATCGCCATCGATCCCGTCACCGAGCGCCACGCTATCGTCAACTTCCCTGTCTGCCCGGACAACACCTATAAGATCGATGTGGAGGAAACCAAGAAGGTCATTGACAAGTACCGTCCGGAGCTGATCATCTTCGGCAAGAGCATGGTCCTTCACAAGGAGCCTGTGGCTGCCATCCGGCAGTTCGTGGATGAGCAGAAGATTCCCACAACCATCATGTACGACATGGCCCACGTTCTGGGCCTGGTTGGCAACTACTTCCAGAAGCCTTTTGAGGAGGGCGCGGAGATCGTCACCGGCTCCACCCACAAAACCTTTTACGGGCCTCAGCGGGGCGTCATTGGCGTCAACTACAAGAAGGATGAGCTCAAGTACGGTCTGTGGGAGACCATTGAGACCCGTGCCTTCCCCGGCAGCGTCTCCAACCACCACCTGGGCACTCAGCTGGGCCTTCTGATGGCCGCCTATGAGATGAACCAGTTCAAGGATCAGTACCAGAAGGCCGTGGTGGAGAATGCCAAGCACTTTGCCAAGTGTCTGAAGGCGGAGGGCCTGGACGTGGCCGGCGACAGCGCCATCGACTACACCGAGACTCATCAGGTCATCGTCTCTGTGGGCTACGGTACCGGTCCCGAGGTGGCAGAGCGCCTGGAGCGCAACAATATCATCGTCAACTACCAGGCCACCCCCGACGAGGAGGGCTTCACCGCTTCCGGTGCCCTGCGGATGGGCGTCAACGAGATGACCCGCTTCGGCTTTGAGAAAGAGGATTTTGCCAAGCTGGCTGCTATTATGGCCGACTGTATCCTCCGGGGCAAAGAGGTGGCCAAGGACGTGGCGAAGCTGCGCTCCGCCTATACGGAGATGCGTTACTGCTTCAATGACGATCAGGCGCTGACCGCTCTCAGCGAACTGGCCAATAAGACTGGCATCTAATTTCTATTTGTTTTCAATGGCTGACAAGGATAGTTCCATTACATATTTTTTAAAAATTTAGGAGGATATGATCATGAATTTTCCCGCTGAACTGAAGTATTCCAAGTCCCACGAGTGGGTGAAGATGCTCTCCGACAATACCGCCCTGGTGGGTATTACCGACTACGCCCAGAGCGAGCTGGGTGATCTGGTATTTATCAACCTTCCTATGGCTGGCGACGCTGTCACTAAGGAAGAGGCGTTCTGTGATGTGGAGTCCGTCAAGGCTGTTTCCGACGTAGTCTCCCCTCTCACCGGTGTGGTGGCAGAGGCAAATGAGGTACTGATGGATGCGCCTCAGATGCTCAACGAGTCTCCCTACGAGGCCTGGATCGCCAAGGTGGAGGACATCACCGACACCGAGGAACTGATGGACGCTGAGGCTTATCAGGCTTTCATCCAGCAGTGAGCCCGCTTCTCTGCCGGAGGGGATTTCCCTCCGGCAGAGACACCCTAATGAGAAAGGAAGGAACCGATTTTATGGGAAGCTATATCCCTAATACGGATACCCAACGCCGGGAGATGCTCCGCACCATCGGCATTGACAGCGTGGATGCGCTGTATGCCAACGTCCCCGGGGACATGCTGGTGGGCGATGATCTGAAGCTGCCTGCCGGCCTCAGCGAACTGGAAGTTCGCCGGGCTGTCACCGCTATGGCGGATAAAAACCGGATCTATCCCACCATTTTGCGGGGCGCCGGTGCCTACCGCCACTTCATTCCCTCTGTGGTAAAAAGTGTGGTGTCTCGGGAGGAGTTCGTCACTGCCTACACGCCCTATCAGGCAGAGGTAAGTCAAGGCATCCTCCAGTCCATCTTTGAATTCCAGACTATGATCTGTACCCTCACCGGCATGGATGTGGCCAATGCATCTGTCTATGATGGCGCTACCGCGGCTGCCGAGTCCATTACCATGTGCAAGGACCGCAGGCGTGTCAAGGCCTATGTCTCTGCCTGTGCCAATCCCGGCGTCATTGAGACCATGCGCACCTACTGCTTTGGCTCCGGCACGGAGCTGGTGGTGGTGCCGGAGAAGGACGGCCGTACCGACATAGAGGCTCTGAAGGCCGCCCTGGGCGCTGACGCTGCCTGCTTCTACCTCCAGCAGCCCAATTACTACGGCAATCTGGAGGACGCTGCCGCCATCGGCGAAATCGTCCACGCCGCCGGTGCCAAGTTCGTCATGGGCGTCAATCCCATGGCCTGCGCCATTATGGCCACTCCCGCCGAGTGCGGAGCCGACATCGCCGTAGGCGAGGGCCAGCCTCTGGGCCTGGACATCGCTTTCGGTGGTCCCTACCTGGGTTTTATGGCCGCCACCAAGGCCATGTTCCGCAAGCTGCCTGGCCGTATCGTAGGCCAGACTCACGACGTGGAGGGCAAGGTGGGCTACGTCCTCACCCTCACTGCCCGTGAGCAGCACATCCGCCGGGAAAAGGCCTCCTCCAACATCTGCTCCAACCAGGCCCTCTGCGCTCTGACCGCCGGAGTCTACCTCACCGCTATGGGGCCTGACGGCCTGCGTGAGGCCGCCCGTCAGTCTATGTCCAAAGCCCACTACCTGGCTTCCGAGCTGGAAAAAATTGGTCACAAGCGTCTCCACACCGGCGAGTTCTTCCACGAGTTTGTCACCACCTGTGACAAGACCCATGGCGTATTGGATGCTCTGGATAAGGCAGGCATACTGGGCGGCCTTCCGGTGGAGGGCGGCATTCTCTGGTGCGTTACCGAGATGGTGAGCCGTGAAGAACTGGATCGTGCTGTGGCCATTATTAAGGAGGTGTGCTGATATGAAGCTGATATTTGAAAAAGGCGCTCCTGGTCAGCATCTTACCCTTCTCCCCTCCTGTGACGTGCCGGAGGTGTCTCTGTCCCACGAGCGCACCGCCCCCCTGGAGCTGCCCCACGTATCGGAGACAGAGCTTACCCGCCACTACACCGCCCTGGCCAAACGGGTCCACGGCGTCAATGACGGTTTTTATCCCCTGGGCTCCTGCACCATGAAATATAACCCCAAGATCAATGAGGATATGGCTGCCCTGCCGGGCTTTACCCAGATCCATCCCCTTCAGCTGGTGGAGACGGTACAGGGCTGCCTGGAAGTCTACGCCAAGGCCGAGGAGCTGCTGGGCGAGATCACCGGTATGGACGCCCTCACCTTCCAGCCCGCCGCCGGCGCCCACGGTGAATTTACCGGCCTGCTTCTGATCAAGGCCTACCACCATCACCGGGGAGACACCGCCCGTACCAAGATCATCGTTCCCGACTCCGCCCACGGCACCAATCCCGCCTCGGCGGTGATGGCGGGCTACACAGTGGTGAACATTCCCTCCGCCCCTGACGGCTGCGTGGATGTGGAAGCGCTGCGGGCCGCTGTGGGCCCCGACACCGCGGGTCTCATGCTCACCAACCCCAACACGGTGGGTATTTTCGACAAGAATATTCTGGAGATCACCAAGATCGTTCACGACGCCGGCGGCCTGTGCTACTACGACGGCGCCAACCTCAACGCTGTGATGGGCGTGGTGCGTCCCGGCGACATGGGCTTCGATGTGATCCACCTGAACCTGCACAAGACCTTCTCCACCCCCCACGGCGGCGGCGGCCCCGGCTCCGGCGCGGTGGGCTGCAAGGAGATCCTGCGGTCCTTCCTTCCCGGTCCCGTGGCGGAAAAGGCAGAGGACGGCAGCTACCGCTTTGCTACCCCTGCCCATTCCATCGGCCGCGTGAAGGATTTCTACGGCAACTTTACTGTCGTGGTAAAGGCTCTGACCTATATCCTGACCCTGGGCAAGGAGGGCATCCCCGATGCAGCGAAGAACGCCGTCCTCAACGCCAACTATATGATGAAGCGGCTGAAGGAAAAGTACACCATGGCCTACGACGTGCCCTGCATGCATGAGTTCGTCATGTGTCTTGCGGATCTGCTCCACGATACCGGCATCTCTGCCATGGACATTGCCAAGGGCCTTCTGGACAACGGCATCCATCCGCCCACGATGTACTTCCCTCTTATTGTCCACGAGGCACTGATGATCGAGCCTACAGAGACGGAGAGCAAGGAGACGCTGGACGAGGCCTGCGATGTGTTCCTGAAGCTGTGGGATATGGCTCACAGCGATCCCCAGGCCCTCCACGATGCCCCCAGGACCACTCCTGTCCGCCGTCTGGATGAGGTGGGCGCTGCCCGGAATCCGGTGCTGCGCTACACTAAGGAAGAAGATTGATGGTCCGACACCTTCTGATCTTCCGTACGGAAACGACTGACCCCTACTACAATCTGGCCCTGGAGGAATATCTCCTCAACACAGTGGACCAGGAGAGCTGTATCCTTTACCTGTGGCAGAACCGCCACACCGTGGTCATCGGCCGCAACCAGAACCCCTGGCAGGAGTGCCGCACCGGACAGCTGGAGGAGGACGGGGGCTTTCTGGCCCGCCGTCTCTCCGGCGGCGGAGCGGTGTACCACGACATGGGAAACCTCAATTTCACCTTTCTGGTCAGGAAGGAAAATTACGACCTGCCCCGGCAGCTCTCGGTGATTGCCCGGGCTTGCCAGGCGCTGGGAATCCCGGCGGAGGTTTCTGGCCGCAACGACATCACTGCCCAGGGACGGAAATTCTCCGGCAATGCCTTCTATGAGCACGAGGGCCGCTGCTACCACCATGGTACCCTGCTCATCGATGTGGACATGGCTCAACTGGGCCGCTACCTCAGTCCCTCCCCCGCCAAGCTGAAAGCCAAAGGCGTGAGCTCCGTGCGCTCCCGGGTGGTGAATCTCCGGGAACTGCGGCCGGATCTGACCATTTCGGAGATGGCCCGGCAGATGGAACAGGCTTTCTCCCAAGTGTATGGTCTGCCGGCGGAGCGTATCGACGGCTCCGCCCTGGATGCCGTGGCTATCGAAACTCTCCGACAGCACTACGCAAGCTGGGACTGGCTCTACGGCCGCAAGCTCCCCTTCACCTTCCAGTGCGCCGGAAAATTTCCCTGGGGCGAGATCACCATACAGCTGGCGGCAGAGGGCGGTATTGTGCGGGAAGCTGCGGTCTATACCGACGCTATGGAGGTAGGGTTCGTACCGCTGTTGGAGGCCGCCTTAACCGGCTGCCTTTTCCGGGGAACAGAGCTGTGTCAGGCGGTGGGGTCCATCCCCTGGGATGAGGCCGTCCGCCGGGATATTCAGTCATTGCTGATGGAACAAGATGTATAAACATATATCGTCCCTGCCGCAAAGGGGCAGGGACGCAAAAGGAGCGACAGATACATGAGCGACTACCAACTGCTGGTCATCGGCGCTGGTCCCGGTGGATATGTGGCGGCCCTGAAAGCCGCCAAGCTGGGACTGAAAACCGCTATTGTGGAGAGCCGCGACGTGGGGGGAACCTGTCTCAACCGGGGCTGCATTCCCACCAAGGCCCTCCTGCATACCGCTGAAGTCTACACCCAGGCAAAGGAGGGCGCGTTTTTAGGTGTCAATGCTGAAGGCATCTCTGTAGATTTTGCCGCCGCCCAACGGCGCAAGAACGAAGTGACGGAGAAGCTGCGTCTAGGTATCGAGGGCCTGTTCAAGCAGAAGAAAGTGGATCTTCTCCGGGGTACCGGCACCATTCTGGCTCCCGGAAAAGTCTCTGTGGATGGAAACGAATACACTGCTGACCATATTCTGATCGCCACCGGCTCCATTCCCGCCCGTCCTCCGATTCCGGGCCTGGAGCACGCCCTTACCTCCGACGATCTGCTGGAGAGCGAGGGCCGGATGTTCTCCTCCCTAGTCATCATCGGCGGCGGCGTCATCGGCGTGGAGCTGGCCTCCGTATACAACGCCCTGGGCTGCCATGTGACAATCTTGGAGGCCATGGACCGAATTCTGCCCAACATGGATCGGGAGATCTGCCAGAATCTGACCATGATCCTGAAAAAGCGTGGCGTAGAGATCTACCCCTCCTCCATGGTCAGCGCCGTGGAGAAAATGGAGGACGGTACACTCTCCGTCCGCTACACCAACAAGGGAGCGGAGAACGCCGCCCAGGGCGAGGCAGTCCTCTGCGCCATCGGCCGCCGGGCTAACACCGCCGGTCTTTTCGGGGAGGGCTTTTCACTTGATATGGAGCGGGGCCGCATCCTCACCGACGAGAATTTTCAGACCAGCGTCCCCGGCATCTACGCCATCGGCGATGTGACAGCCAAGATCCAGCTGGCCCACGTGGCTTCCGCCCAAGGTACCGCTTGTGTGGAGAAGCTGGCAGGCAAGGTTGCTCCGGCGGATCTGGCCCTGATCCCCTCCTGCATCTACACCAGTCCGGAGATCGCCTGCATTGGCATCACCGCCGACGAGGCCAAAGCAGCCGGACGGTCCGTCAAAGTGGGCAAGTTCGTTATGTTTGCCAACGGCAAGACGGTGATCTCCAATGGTGAGCGGGGCTTCATCAAGATCGTGGCGGACGCGGAGAGCGGCGTCGTTCTGGGTGCCCAGCTCATGTGCGAGCGGGCCACCGATATGATCTCTCAGCTCACCACTGCTGTAGCCAATGGCCTGACAGCGGAGCAGCTGCTGGCTGTTGTACGGCCCCATCCTACGTTTGAGGAGGGTATCGGAGAGGCTCTTGATGACCTTGCCGACAAACTGGGCATGTAAATAGCGGCCGACGTCCTGAAAAAATACGGCGCGCTGCAGAGAGCTTTCTGCAGCGCGCCGATATTTGTGTTTTCTCCGGGATCAGCCAACCAGAGGCAGGATCAAACCCGCCACCATGGACAGCACCAACAGGGCAATAATGACCCGGGAAACAATCTTGACCCACTTTGTGCTCATTTCGGTTTCTCCTCGCTCAGGATTTTTTTGATAGCCTTTTCCGCCTTGCTGCGGGGCAGCATCAGCTCGTGACCGCAGCCCTCACAGCGCAGCTTGATATCCATACCCACCCGCAGGACGGTCCAAATCTTGCTCCCACAGGGATGGGATTTTTTCAATTCCACTTTTTGATTCAGCTTCAGATCCATGAATACCTCCTTCCCCGGCCACGCTCCGTCCCGCCAAACAGGATTTTTATCTTGGCAGGACCATACCGGGTAAGTTTTTCTTATAGATTCCCCCCAAATCCTCAACGGTCAAGCTCTGTTCCGCATAGGATAGCTTACGTGCGGCAGCCAGAGTCCCGCCTATATCGGGGAACTCCACCGCGCCAATCAGAAAAGGGTGGTGTATGTTTTGCATAGAAATGAATTGCTTCCGGAGGGCGCAGGCCCTCTGTTCCCGGAAAATCAGCCCCTTTCCGTCCTATGGGACGCCATGGAGCAGCAGACAGTCCTCACCGGTACGGCGATCCGCTGCAACAGCCTGGGCGATCTGACGGTTTTACTGGGCGGATATGAGGGCATCATTCCCCGGGAAGATGCCGTCCATCCCGCTATCAGCGGCGCCCAGCGGGAGATCGCCGTACTATCACGGGTGGGGCTGCCTGTCTCTTTTACTATAACACAGCTGACCGTTGACGGAGGAGGAAAACCACACCTGACATTGTCCCGCCGGGCGGCCCAGCAACAGGCCATTGCCTGGCTGCTGGAAAATGTTTCTCCAGGTTCCATTCTGTCTGCTCGGGTCACCCATCTGGAGCACTTCGGCGCTTTTGTGGACCTGGGCTGCGGTTTTACCTCTCTGATTCCACTGGAGCGGATCTCGGCTGCCCGCATCTCCCACCCATCTGATCGGTTCACCGTGGGGCAGGACATTCTGGTCACTGTCACCGATATTGACACGCAGGCCTGCCGGATCTACCTCAGCCATAAGGAGCTGCTGGGCACTTGGCTGGAAAACGCCGCCCGATTCGCACCGGGAGACACCATCACCGGCATTGTGCGCAGCGTAGTAGATTACGGCGTGTTCATTGAACTTACCCCAAATCTGTCCGGCCTTGCCGACTGGCGGAGGGATCTGGCACCTGGGGACAGCGTGTCTGTCTACATCAAATCCATACGCCCGGAGAATCGAAAGATCAAACTTCAGGTCATCCGGCGGCTGGGCAGAGCCAGAACCCCCTCCCCCTTCTGCTATTTTATGACCGATGGCTCTACAGAGAACTGGGTCTACTGACAAGGGCAGTTATACCTTCCCCTTGATTTTCTCCCAATAGGCTCTGGCGGCCTGCTCTGTCTTATTGTCCCCCCACTGATAGTATGTCGTCCCTACCAGCTCATCAGGCAGATACTGCTGCTCCACCCAGCGATTGGGGTAGACATGGGGATACTTATATTTCGCCACCGGTCCTGCGTCAGCAGAGTCGGCGTGAACATTCTTCAGGTGCCGGGGAATGTCACCGGTCTTGCCCCGTTTGACATCCTCCATAGCAGCGATGATAGCATTATGGCCCGTGTTGGACTTGGGAGCGGTGGCTAACAGAATGGCCGCATCCCCCAGGGGCAGCCGTGCTTCCGGAAGGCCCAGCTGCAAAGCAGAATCCACGCAGGCCTTCACAATAGGAATAGCCATGGGGTAGGCAAGACCAATATCCTCCGCCGCAATGACCAGCAGCCGCCGGCATGGGCTGAGCAGGTCACCTGCCTCCAGAAGCCGGGCCAGGTAATATACCGCGGCATCGGGATCGCTGCCGCGAATGGATTTCTGCAGGGCGGAGAGCAGATCATAGTGGGCATCCCCGTCACGATCATAGCGCATAGCGCTGCGCTGGGCCACCTGCTCTGCATCAGATACGGTGAGAAGGAGTTCTCCTTTACAGGGTAATGCCGCCTCATAAAGCAGCTCCACCGCATTCATGGCCTTGCGGACGTCGCCTCCGCAGGCCTGGGAGATATAGTCCGGTACGCCCTCCTCCCAGGAGAGAGGCAGCTTGCTCTCCTCCTGGACGATGGCCAGCGCCCGGTCTACTGCCGGACGGACTTCCTTTGCCGTAACAGGCTTGAACTCAAAGACCGTACTGCGGCTGAGGAGCGCGCTGTATACATAAAAATATGGGTTTTCTGTGGTGGAAGCTATGAGGGTGATGGCACCGTTCTCCATAAATTCCAACAGGGACTGCTGCTGTTTCTTGTTGAAATACTGGATCTCATCCAGATACAGCAGTACACCGCCGGGAGCCAGCATAGTCCCAACATCCGCCATAATATCCTTCACGTCCTGCAAGGACGCGGTGGTGGCATTGAGCTTATACAAGGTGCGGTGGGTGCGGGTGGCAATGATATTGGCGATGGTGGTTTTTCCCGTGCCGGACGGGCCGTAAAACACCAGATTGGCATCTGTGCCCTTCTCAATAAATCGGCGCAGCAGAGCGTTAGGGCCCAGCAGGTGCTGCTGCCCAACTACTTCGTCCAGGGTTTTCGGGCGGATGCGGTCCGCCAGGGGTCTGTCCATATCCTCCCTCTCCTTTCCGTTACAGCCGTATTGACAGGCACCCATTTCGGCCTGTGTCTCATTCCGGGAAACCTGCCATACTGCTGCCAGGATTTTTCTATTGTACCACACCTCTCCCCTTTTGCACAGATTTTTTCCTCGAAATTTGTCACAACATGTGCTATGATAGGTGGCGAGGTGATGTGATGAAAAGCAAAGAGGCGGTCTCCGCCATTATCGAGGAGCTGAAAGCTCTGCATCCCGACGCTATCTGCTCCCTGGATTATAACCCCGAGAAAGCGTATGAGCTGCTGTTCTCTGTGCGGCTGGCCGCCCAGTGCACCGATGCCCGGGTAAACCTGGTCACACCGGTTTTATACGCCAAGTATCCCACACTGGAGGCATTGGCTGGAGCTACCGAAGAAGAAGTGGGCGAGATCATCCACTCTACCGGCTTCTGGCGGGCCAAAGCCAGAGATATCGTAGCCGCCAGCCGGATGCTGCTGGAGGAATACGGCGGCCGTGTGCCGGACACCATGGAGGAGCTTCTGAAGCTGCCCGGTGTGGGACGAAAAACCGCCAACCTGATCCTGGGCGATGTCTACGGCAAGGAAGGCTACGTCTGTGACACCCACTGTATCCGGATCACTGGTCTTTTGGGAATCACGGACGGCAGCAAGGACCCGCTGAAAGTGGAGATGCAGCTGCGAAAAGCCATCCCGCCGGAGGAAAGCAACGCTTTCTGTCACCGGATGGTCCTCCACGGCCGGGCAGTCTGCGTGGCCCGGCGGCCGGACTGTGCCAACTGCACCCTGCGGCCCTGGTGTGATCACTTTACTCATTCTGACTGCTGAAAGCGTATGCCTGTCCATCCGCTTTTACCATGACAGGGAATTCTTTTGTCTTGTGCCCTCTCCTTTTCTTCAGGAGGGGGCACATTTTTCATCTTCCGGACATATACTGGAAAGACAAAGAAAGGGAGGTCCCTCCATGAAGCAGAACGAATCTTCTAAGCTCCAGCAGCTTCTCAACGATAAGAAGGCCATTGCCGCTCTGGCGAAGTCGCCGGACGCCAAAGCGCTGGCAAAGATGCTTTCCCAGAGCAAGGATGCCGCCTCTTTACAGCAGGCGGCGCAAAACGCAGCCCGAGGTGACACGGAGCAGCTGCGGCAGGTGATCCGGTCCATAACAGAAACGCCCGGCGGAGCGGAGCTGCTCCAAAGACTGGATAAAACTATGGGCGGAAAATAACCGGACGATAACAGGATGAAGGAGGGAACGGCATTTTGAGCGATTTCGAGGAAAAACTGAATGCCATCCTGTCCAATCCTGACGCCATGGCCCAGGTGATGAACCTGGCGCAATCCCTGAACCTGGATGGCCAGTCTGACGATCATTCGTCCGACGAAAGCCACGAGGAAACCAGCAGTGAAAGGGATCAATCGTCAGAAAACAACCCTTTTGCCGGGATCAACGACTTGCTTGGGCAGATCGACCCCCAAATGATCCAGCGGCTTCTGCCGCTGATCGGAGAATTAAAGGGAGGCGGAGAACAGGACCGCCGGCTCCAGCTGCTCAATTCCCTGCGTCCCTTTCTCAAGCCGGAGCGACAGGAAAAGGTGGAGCGGGCTATAAAAGCCGCAAGGCTCCTCCATCTGGGAAAAAAGTTCCTGTCATCTATGGGGGAATTCAATGTATAACCGATATGTGCGCAACGACGCCGGCGTATATCAGCGCGTCCCGGCGGGTGAAAGCGAAACCGCTTTCTCACACGGTCCGCCGCATGAACGGCCCGGCAGCGGGGTAGCCGGACTACTTTCCCAGCTTATGGGAAAATTGAAGCTGGATGATCTCGACACCGGAGACCTTCTGCTGCTGGCCATCCTGTTCCTTTTGTTCAGGGACAGCGAGGATGAAGAACTCCTGATCGCTCTAGGCCTGCTGCTTATCTTATAGCGGAGAAGCACTTCCCTGCCGTATTTTCCTACATACAGAATACCGGGTTTTCCGCCGGCATATGGGCGGAAAACCCGGTATTTTAATCTGTAAAAAGAGACATCAGGCGGACACATCCCATACCGTGCCATCAGGCAGCAGGAACATATCCTCCTCCGGCGCTTCCAGATTGGTGTCCTCAGCAGTAAAACGATAAATGAGCTCGCCGTCACAGTAGCGCTCCGCCTGCTTCAAAAGGCCGTTATTCACATTGACCCAATAGCTGCTGGCGTACCCGTCCTCATCTTCCCGAGTGGATACATAAATACAGCTGACGCCATCCAGCTCCTGATAATTGGCCTGTGCAATATCCGATACCGGCAGATCACGGACCGTCTCATAGGTCAGCATACGCTGGGCCACATCGGCGTTGAATTGCTCCGCCGTCAGAACGGTCCATTCCGTCTCATCATCGTACCACACTGCGGCACTGCTGCCAATCACCAGCATATGACGTGTACTGCCATCCGGCAGCTGGGTATCTACACGGGTCCGACCGGCGCTTACCGACACAAGAGACACCGATTTCCCGCTGCCGCCGCTCCAGAAGGTCTCTACCGTTTGGGTCCGGCTGTAAGTGGCCGGTCTGGAAAGTGTATTGATCGCGGGCTGGACCGTATCCGGGGTGATCTGGACCACACCCAATTCTTCACTTCCGCTTCCGCTTCCCGATCCTTCTGTATCCGCCTGCTCCATAGGCAGAACGATATTGCCGGAATGGCGCAAACCGCCCTGTGCCAATATCAGGACAACCAGAATCAGCAGGATGCTCACGCCAGTAACGACATAAGCCGTTTTCGGTTTCTTCATATCATCCTGCCTCCTTCCAGCCAGATTACGCCTGAAAATCCTCCGGTCTGCTGCCCCGGCCAAAATGCCACAGAATTGCGTCAGCGATCCGGCGGCAAGCCTCTCCATCGCCGTAGGGATTGACCGCGTGAGCCATAGCGGCGTAGGCCGCAGGATCGGTGATCAGGCTATGGGCCATGGACAGGATATCCTCCCTGGCTATACCGGCCAGCTTCACAGTCCCCGCGGTCACAGCCTCAGGCCGCTCCGTTTCCCGGCGCAGTACCAGCACAGGCTTGCCGAGCGCCGGAGCCTCCTCCTGAAGTCCGCCGGAGTCGGTCAGCACCAGGTAGCTGCGAGCCATCAGGTTGTGCATCTCGTCGGCAGCCAGCGGCGCAATCAGATGGACATTGCTGATCCCATCCAGATGACGGTGGGCACACTCCTGCACAACAGGACTGAGGTGGACCGGGTAGACCAGCTCCACATCCTCATGGGTCCTGGCGATCTCCGCCAGCGCAGACATAATGTCCTCCATAGGCTGGCCGTAGTTTTCACGGCGGTGGCAGGTGACAAGAAGGATCTTTTTACTGTCGTAAGGCAGCTGATTGAGAATTTCCGTTGTAAAGTGATAGTCCTTGCGGACTGTTGTTTTCAGGGCGTCTATCACCGTGTTTCCGGTAACGAACACCTCTCCGGATACCCCTTCCCGCTCCAGATTGCGGCGGTTGTTCTCAGTGGGGCAGAAATAGAGGTCGGCAATGGCCGTGACCAGCTTGCGGTTCATCTCCTCGGGGAAGGGAGAATACTTATCATACGTCCGCAGTCCCGCCTCCACATGGCCGACAGGTACCTTGTGATAAAAGGCGGACAGGGCTCCGGCAAAGGTGGTGGAGGTATCGCCATGAACCAGGATCATATCCGGCTTCAGGGTATCGATGGCCTCGTCCATGCCAAGAAGGCACTTGCTGGTAATGGTACTGAGGGTCTGTCGGGGCGTCATAATATCCAGATCCCAGTCCGGCTTCAAGTCAAAGACCTCCAGCACGCTGTCCAGCATCTCCCGGTGCTGGGCCGTCACACAGCAGATGGAAGTGACGCCGGCCCGGGAAGCCAGCTCCTTTACCAGAGGTGCCATCTTAATAGCTTCCGGTCTGGTGCCGAAGACGCTCATAATACGCAGGTTTTCCATGGTATCTCAAGCCTCCTTGTGGTCTTGTGCAGCATCCGCGTTTTCCGCAGGCTTCTTATCCTTTTCAGCGCACTCCGTTTTCTTTTCATGGTGGTCATGGGGATAACGGGCGATCCGGGCCACTGTGATAGCCACACCAATCAGGGCAGCTACCGACAAAATCACCTTGACATAGCCGGTAGTGACGATCATCACCGCACAAAGTCCCAATACGCCGGCCACCATATATAAGGTAGCAACCGCCTGCTTCTGGTTCATGCCCATATCAATGAGCTTGTGGTGTGTATGACTGCGGTCGGCCTTCATAGGATTCTGCCCCTTCAGGATACGGCGGGTAAACGCAGAAACCGTATCAAAGATGGGGAAGCCCAGAATGATAAAGGGAACGATAAAGGAGATCACAGCATAGAGCTTGAACAGGCCGATCACCGACACGGTGGCCAGCATGAAGCCCAGGAAGGTGGAACCGGTATCTCCCATAAAGATCTTGGCCGGATTGCGGTTATAGGGAATAAAGCCTACGCAGGCACCCACCAGAGCCGCAGTAATGACAGCGATCTCCAGATCGCCCATCATCAGGGCGATGATCAGCATAGTGAGAGCCCCGATGGTGGACACGCCGTCCGCCAGTCCATCCAGGCCGTCGATCAGGTTCACGCTGTTTGTCACAGCAACGATCCAGATCACCGTAATGGGCACCGCCCAGATACCGAAGTTCCAGTAAGGGTTATCCCCGAAAAAGAAGGGATTGGCGATGGTCTGAATCACAACGCCATGCCATACGGCGATCAGAGCGGCAACGATCTGGAGAATGAACTTGACCCCAGCCCCCAGAGGATGGGCGTCATCCACCACACCAACAGCTACAATAATGCATGCGCCGATCAAAATTCCCCGCAGGGACCGGTCAACGTCTGCAAAAAGAAGGATACTTACTACGCACCCAATAAAAATCGCCAAGCCACCCATACGGGGAATGGGGTGGTCATGCATTCTGCGGTTATCCTTGGGAACGTCCACCGCTCCGATCTTATAGGCCAGCTTTTTGACCAGGGGCGTGGCGATAAAGCTGATCAGCATAGACACACCCAGTGCCAGAATAACCGGCAGGATGTCCTCACGCTCAAATATCATTTTCCTTACGCCTCCCTGTTATCTCGCTACAAAACCGATTTTTTTGTAGACCTTGCGGAGGGTCTTTTCTGCCACATAGGACGCTTTTTCCGCACCGGCACGGTAAACACTCTCCAGATAGGCCTTGTCCGCCATGATCCGGGTCGCCTCTTCACGGATGGGCCGCAGTGCCTCCACTACAGCATCTCCCACAGCAGGCTTGAACTTGCCATAACCCTGACCGGCAAACTCCGCCTGGATCTCGTCGTAGGTCTTGCCGGTCACTGCGGAATAAATAGCCATGAGATTGGCTACACCAGGTTTGTTGGCAGGATCGTAGCGCACACAATTCTCTGTATCGCTGTCAGTGATCGCCCGCTTGAACTTGCGCTGGATATCCTCCGGCTTCTCCATGAGGAACACACAGCCCTCGGGGATGGATTTGCTCATCTTGGTATCAGGGGAGTTGAGGCTCATGATCCGGGCACCGGTCTTGGGGATATAGGGCTCAGGGACCTTGAACACATCGCCGTAAATACCGTTGAACCGCTGGGCCACATCACGGGTCAGCTCTACATGCTGCTTCTGATCGTCGCCCACAGGGACATAGTCCGGCTGATAGAGCAGAATATCCGCCGCCATCAGGGCAGGATAGGTAAAGAGGCCGCCGTTGATGTTCTCCGCATGCTTGGCCGCCTTGTCCTTGAACTGGGTCATCCGGCTGAGTTCACCGAACATGGTGTAGCAGTTGAGAACCCAGCCCAGCTCCGCGTGCTGATGGACATGGGACTGGATAAAGAGGGTGTTCTTCTCCGGGTCCAGGCCGCAGGCAATATACTGGGCCAGCTGCTCCAGGGTCCGCCGACGCAGGGCAGCAGGCTCCTGCCGCACAGTAATGGTGTGCATGTCAGCCATAAAATAGTAGCAGTCGAACTCCTCAGCCCGGGCGCCCCAGTTGCGGATAGCCCCCAGATAGTTGCCCAGGTGCAGATCACCGCTGGGCTGGATGCCGGAGAGCATGACTTTTTTCTCATCCATAGTGTTACCTTGCTCCTTCTCTATTGTAATCGCTTTTGCGCTGGTATTCATTAGCATCCCATTGTACCATATGTCTGAGTGATTGACAACCGTAATCCTGAGAATTTAGACGAATCCGCACTATGATTTGTTTCCTCACCCTTGACCCCCCCACTGCTCTTTTGGTATAATAAGCCGACACAAATGACACCAACATCATGGAGGATATATTGTATGGCTCTTGATATGACATATTTCGCGGAGATGGAGGCAAAGATCCCCCACGGAAAGGTCCGCACCCGCTTTGCCCCCTCCCCCACCGGCTATATGCACGTGGGCAATCTCCGCACTGCCCTGTACACCTGGCTTATCGCCCGCAATGCCGGCGGCACCTTTATTCTGCGCATTGAGGATACCGATCAGGGCCGCCTGGTGGAGGGCGCTACCGATGTGATCTACCGCACCATGGCGGAGTGCGGCCTTACCCACGACGAAGGCCCCGATGTAGGCGGCCCCGTGGCCCCCTACATCCAGTCCCAGCGCCGGGACACCTATGGCCGCTATGCAGAGCTTCTGGTGGAGAAAGGCCACGCGTACTACTGCTTCTGCGAAAAAACCGAGAGCGAGGAGAACAGCGGCGACTTCAACCGTGCCGCCGATCCCTGCCGCGACCTGGACCCCGACGTAGCCAAGGCCCGTGTAGCCGCCGGGGAGCCCTATGTGATCCGGCAGAAGATCCCCGCCTCCGGTACCACCACCTTCCACGACGCCATCTTCGGCGATATCACTGTGGACAACGACACTCTGGACGACCAGGTCCTCATCAAGCGGGATGGCCTTCCCACCTATAACTTTGCCAATGTTATCGACGACCACCTTATGGGCATCACCCACGTAGTCCGGGGCAGCGAATATCTCAGCAGCGCTCCTAAATATGATCTGCTCTATCAGGCCTTTGGCTGGGAGGTGCCTACCTACGTTCACTGCTCCCCTGTCATGCGGGATGCCCACAACAAGATGTCCAAGCGCCACGGCGACCCCTCCTATGAGGATCTGAAAGCCCAGGGCTATCTGACCGAGGCTATTTTGAACTATGTGGCTCTCCTGGGCTGGAGTCCCCGGGGCGACAAGGCAGAGCAGGAGGTATTCTCTCTGCAGGAGCTGGCGGAGGTGTTCGACATCACCGGTATCTCCAAGTCCCCCGCCATCTTCGACATCGAAAAGCTGACCCACTTCAACGCCCTCTATCTCCGGGCCATGACGCCGGAGGCCTTTGCCGCTACCGCGGAACCCTATATCCGTCAGGCGGTAAAGAATCCCGCTTTGGACGCCGCCGCCATTGCTGCTCTGCTCCAGGCCCGGTGCGAGCGCCTGACGGACATTCCGGAGAAGGTCGCTTTCTTCGAGGCCCTGCCGGAATACGATAAAGATCTTTTCACCAACAAAAAATCCAAAACCAACGACGAGGTAGCCCGCGCCATGCTGGAGGCCGCTATCCCCATGCTGGAGGCCCTGCCTTCATGGAACACCGATGCTATCCATGATGGCCTTATCGCCCTGGCAGAGCGTCTGGAAGTCAAGAACGCCACGCTGATGTGGCCGGTACGCATTGCAGCCGCCGGTCAGGCAGTTACCCCCGGCGGCGCGGTGGAGATCTGTGCCATTCTGGGCAGAGAGGAGTGCCTGCGCCGTCTGAACCTTGGCCTGGAGAAGCTGAAGGCATGAGCGCATTGAAAGAACACATGGGGATGCTGGGCCAGTTCCTGAAGACGGATTTTCGGAAGATCCTTCTGGGCTGCACCCTTGCCATGGTAGTGGCCATCCTTTTGGGATATGTCCTCGGCTCTTTCTCCCCGGAAACCATCGATACAGTTTTGGAACAGTTCGCAGCCATGGTAGAGGACGCCGGCATTATGGACAATGAGGGAAATATCTCTCCCTTCGGCCTTCTCACCAACAACTGGACCGCTATGCTGCTGGCCGCCCTTTACGGCTTCGTTCCATTCCTCTATCTCCCTGTCCTCTCCCTGATCTCCAACGGCCTTCTTATCGGACTTCTGGCCGCCTGGTATCACAACAGCGGATTATCCATGGCGCTGTATCTGGCCGGTATCCTGCCCCACGGTATTTTTGAGCTCCCTGCCCTGCTCATTTCTGCCACCTGCGGTGTGTGTCTGTGCCGGAATATGAGCCGTCTCGTCACCAGCAGTCCCAAACGGGTGCCGATGGTGGAGCTTCTCAGTGATCTCCTGCGGGTGATGCTTCTGATCGTACTGCCTATGACTGTGGCAGCTGCCTTTATCGAAGCCTATGTGACACCGTTGGTCATGTCCCTTTTTATGGGGTGATACTATGAAAAAAACCTATGTTACCACCATGCCGGACCATGTGGGAGCTTTCCTGAAGGCCAGCCGCTGCATGGCATCCCTGGGGCTGAACATTACCCGTGCCAGCTATAATAAAGCCATCGACACCCATACGCTGTTCATCGAGGCCGAAGGCGAACCGGATCGGCTGGAGCTGGCCACAGAGGAACTGCGGAAGATCGGCTATCTCCAGAGCAGCGGAAAACAAAGCGTACTGTTAGTGGAGTTCAAGCTGCGGGATGTGCCCGGCAGCGTATCCGGCGTTCTGGAACTGATCGCCCGGTACAACTTCAATATCTCCTACCTGAGCTCTCAGGAGAATGGCAGCGGCTTCCAGATGTTCAAAATGGGGCTTTTCGTGGAAAAGCCGCAGCAATTTTCTCATTTTCTGCATGCTGCTTCCCGGTTGTGCCCCGTCCGCGTCCTGGACTACGATAAAACGGAAAAAATCCTGGACAACAGCATCTTTTACATCTCTTTTGCCAGTGAATTGGCAGAGCGGATGGGGCTGGGCGAGGCCAGCCGGACGGATCTTATCATCAATTCCAATCTGATCATGCAGATGCTGGACGAGCGTAACGAGCCCTTCCACAAAACGTTTGACTATATCCGCGGCTTTGCAGAGGCCCTTGCCGACCACCGTGGTACCGCCTTCCACCCCCGCATCACGGAATTTCCCCTAGGGGATGACCTCCACATCACTCTTATCGAGCCCCCCTGCGGCAGTAATATCTGCATCCTACGACACCAGGGAATGTATCTTTTTGTGGACACCGGTTATGCCTGCTACCGCCAGGAAACTCTGTCCCTGCTGCGTTCCCTGATCCCCGATTTTGATACCTGCCGTAAGGCTGCTCTGGTCACCCACGCCGATGTGGATCACTGCGGACTGCTGGATCTGTTTCCAGCTGTGTACCTCAGCTGGAAAAGCCGGGAATCCCTGGTGATGGAGCGGGAAGCGGGCGGAGGCTTCCGGGAGCAGAACCCTCTCCACGCTCCTTATATCCGCATCTGCAAGATCCTGACTTCCTATCACCCGCCCCGGCCTGAAACGCTCCACGTCATCAGCGGCACCGCTGAAAAGCCTGCCCACCCCATTGAACGTACCGGCAGCTGGTCTTTCGGTGACCTGGACTTTGAAGTATACGAGGGCCAGGGAGGGCATCTTCCGGGAGAATTGGTGCTGGTGGAGCGGCGGCATCACCTGGCTTTTACCGGCGACATCTTCATCAATATTAAAGAGATGACCCCGGAACAGACCGCCTATAACCACTATGCCCCCTATCTGATGACCAGCGTGGATACTGACAGCGTCCTCTGTGCGCAGGAGCGCAAGGTATTGCCTGACATCCTGGGACCGGGAACCTGGCAGATCTTCAGCGGCCACGGACAGCGCAAGGAACTGACCCTGTCCTGAAATATTTTTTCTGCAGAGGGAACCTTTTTTCCGCTTCCTGCGTCAAAAGATCAGAACATATCGGGAAGCGAGGTATTTCCTATGGTAAAGAAAGATTCTGTCCTGCTGGTCAAAGAAGTGCTGTCCGTTGTGCTGGCTGCCGCCATGCTATTGGCGTTTCAGATCTGATCATGCTGTCCAGCCTTTCAAAAGGCACTCGCTGCAACAAATTAACTATTATATATTAGCTGTGTGCCGGACTGCTTTGCCGTCCGGCACTTCTTTTTTCTTGTATATTGCCCTATCCTTTTTTCCATGCTACAATATGGCCCATATATCATTCTATCGGACCTAGAAAGGAGATCTCAGCACGATGCCCACTCTGGAAGAATTGAACAGCCGTTTTCAGCGTGATTGCTTTGCTACCGCTGTAGTAGGGGCTAAGATCCTGGAGGCGCAGCCGAATCACGCCGTATGTGTTCTGCCGCTGCGGCCTGCCCTGATGAACGCAAATGGCACCCCTATGGGCGGCGCTATTTTTACACTGGCGGATTTCGCCTTTGCTGTAGCCGCCAACGGTTTCACGGAAAAGGTGACCGTCAGCCAGCATGCCTCTGTCACTTTCCTTGCTCCGGCAAAGGGCACAGAGCTGCGGGCGGAGGCCTCCTGCCTGAAGGCAGGCCGCACCGTGTGTCTGTACGCCGTGGATATCACCGATGATGCGGGCGTCCATGTGGCCTATGTGACCGTAAACGGTTTTACCATGGGAGCGTAATAGATTCTGCGGGAAACTGCCGTACTTTTTTATGCTCCGGACCATTTCTGCATTGCTCGATGTTGCCCAAATACAAGTAAACAAGCTTCTCTGCTCCAAAGCGTCATAGGAGGAATTCCTGTGGCGCTTTTCTTTTTGCGTTCTTCTCTTCAAAACTTCATAGCATTCTTGCACCTGATGTGATATACTCGTAGCGGACGTCCAGATGGCCGGTCAATCGTCAGGAGCCGTGCCCTCGGATAGCCCCCATGTATCGTTTTATTTACGATTACATAGCCCCTCGGATGGTTGTAAGATAGAGATAAACGTTTTATGAAAGGACCCTCCCCCTATGAATATTGCAAAGCTGATGATCCCAAAGGTCTGTACTACAGTTTTACATGAAAACAATACCATTCGGCAAGGGTTAGAGATTTTGACCCGGTGCCGCTTTTCCGCCATACCAGTCCTGGACGCAGAAGGCCGCTATGTAGGAAGCGTTACAGAAGGAGATTTCCTGCAGCATGTATTGAAAACCGGCAAAACAAATTTGAAGGATCAGGAAGCATATCATATCAAAGACATCCTAAGACGCGACTTTTGTCCGGCACTGCCAATAGAGGCTGATTTTTCGGTGGTCGTAGATGCGGCGCTCCGCCAGAACTTTGTCCCTGTTGTTGATGCCAGAAATGCATTGTGCGGCATCGTCACCCGCCGGAACCTGATCGCAGCAATCGCCAATGTAGAAAAAAGTAACTGATACTACACTTTTCTGCCGTACTGTCCCGCAAAACGATCCTAAAACAGTGAAAAGCAGTAAAACTGTGGTGGTCGGCAGTCCGGAACAGCATCATCCCGACAGTATTTTATTTTTTTCAAAATTATTCTTGACTTTAGTTGTTAAAAGTGGTAAAGTACATCGCGTATAGAAAATGCGATGAGGAAAAAGAGTAAGATCCTCTTCCCCCCTTCAGAGAGCTGCCGGGTGGTGCGAGGCGGCAGGGGCCGGGATCTGAATACCTTTCCGAGCAGCGGACTGAACGCAGGGGTGGGATGTAACCGCCCGCTGTCCAGTAGGCTCCGCCGGGAGCGCCCGATACAGCGCCCGGGGCATGTCAGTGCCCCCTGAGGCCGCGAAAGCGGTAAACTGAGGTGGTACCACGGGAAATTCTCGTCCTCTGCGCACATATGCGCAGAGGACTTTTTTTGTGGCCCAACAAAACATGCAGGAGGATGTACATCATGGTCATCACGGAACTACTGGAACGAAACGCCAGGCTCTACGGCTCTGACACCGCCCTGGTAGAGATCAACCCCTCGGAGGAACGGGACAAGGCCATCACCTGGCGTGAAGCCAGCCTGATCGAACAAGCCCTTCCCGACGCTCCCTACCGCAGAGAGCTGTCCTGGAAGGATTTTGACCGCCGGGCCAACCGCTTTGCCAATCTGCTCCTCAGCCGCAGTCTGGAGCGGGGCACCAAGGTAGGTATCCTTCTTATGAACTGCCTGGAGTGGCTGCCCATCTACTTTGGTATCCTCAAGGCCGGCTGCGTGGCAGTTCCGCTGAACTTCCGTTACTCCAGCGATGAGATCAAGTACTGCCTGGAGCTGGCTGATGTGGAGGTTCTGGTGTTCGGTCCTGAGTTCGTGGGCCGGCTGGACCCCATCGTCGACAGTCTTTCCCAGGTAAAGCAGATGTTCTTCGTAGGCCGCAGCAAGCCTGCCTATGCGGAGGACTGCTGCAAGCTCATGGGTTACTGCTCCTCCAGCGCTCCCCCGGTAGCCCTGGAAGAAACAGACTACGCCGCCATTTACTTCTCCTCCGGCACCACCGGCTTCCCCAAGGCCATTCTCCACAACCACTGCGCTCTTATCAACTCCTGCCGCACTGAGCAGAAGCACCACGGCCAGACCCGGGATGACGTGTTCCTGTGCATCCCACCTCTCTACCATACCGGCGCCAAGATGCACTGGTTCGGCAGCCTCATCTCCGGCAGCAAGGCGGTGCTGCTTCGCGGCGTAAAGCCGGA
Organism: uncultured Eubacteriales bacterium; assembly: GCA_900549475.1. GTDB lineage: Bacteria > Bacillota > Clostridia > Oscillospirales > Oscillospiraceae > Pelethomonas. Next base: position 31,071 of record UROF01000001.1, on the reverse strand, counting down.
GTGGATTCTCCGGGCTATCACCGAGGAGAAGTGTACCATTGTATGGCTGCTGGTACCCTGGGCCCAGGACCTGCTGGACGCCATTGACGCGGGCCGGGTGGACCTTGACAGCTACCTGCTGGACCAGTGGCGGCTGATGCACATCGGCGCCCAGCCGGTACCTCCCAGCCTGATCCACCGTTGGCAGAAGATCTTCCCCCACCACGCCTATGACACCAACTACGGCCTCAGCGAATCCCTGGGGCCGGGCTGCGTCCATCTTGGCGTGGAAAACATCCACAAGGTGGGCGCTATCGGCAAGCCCGGCTACCTCTGGCAGGCCAGGATCGTCAACGACAAGGGCCAGGATGTGGCTCAGGGCAACATCGGCGAGCTTATCGTCAACGGCCCCGGCGTCATGCTCTGCTACTATAAGAACCCCGAGGCCACCGCTGAAATTCTGAAGAATGGCTGGCTCTACACCGGCGATATGGCCCGGATGGATGAAGACGGCTTCATCTATCTGGTAGACCGGAAGAAGGATGTGGTCATCTCCGGCGGCGAGAACCTCTATCCCGTACAGATTGAGGACTTCCTGCGCAAATGCGACAAGATCAAGGATGTGGCTGTCATCGGCCTGCCCGATCCCCGGTTGGGCGAGATCGCCGCGGCCATTATCGAGGTCAAGGAAGACGTCACCTGCACCGAGGAGGAGATCAACCAGTTCTGCAAGGAGCTGCCCCGGTACAAGCGGCCCCGGAAGGTCATCTTTGACAAAGTACCCCGCAATCCCACCGGCAAGATCGAAAAGCCGGTACTGCGGGAGAAATACTGCCACGGCCGTCTGGTGGAGGCCCAGATCAGCGGCTGAATTCACTGCTGCTCCCCTGCTATGCTATTTCGATTCTACAAGTAAGGAGTCTTTCCCATGAGTGATATGACGATCAAACTGACGATGCTGGTGATTTTCTTCGGCGTCATGGTGGGCATCGGCATTTACTGCCGCCGCCACACCGCTGACGTCAGCGGTTTCGTCCTGGGCGGGCGGTCCGTGGGCCCCTGGCTCACCGCTTTTGCCTATGGCACCAGCTATTTTTCCGCCGTGGTCTTTGTGGGCTATGCGGGTCAGTTCGGCTGGAAGTACGGCATCGCCGCTACCTGGGCCGGCATCGGCAACGCCCTGTTGGGCTCCCTTTTGGCCTGGGCAGTGCTGGGCCGCCGGACCCGGGTCATGACCCAGCACCTGGACAGCGCTACCATGCCGGAATTCTTCGGCAAGCGCTTTGAGAGCCGGTCCCTGAAGCTGATCGCTTCCGTGATCATCTTCATTTTCCTCATCCCCTACACCGCCTCTCTCTACAACGGCCTCTCCCGCCTCTTTGCCATGGCTTTTGATATCGACTACGCCGTGTGCGTGGTGGTGATGGCGGTGCTCACCGGCGTATACGTCATTGCCGGCGGCTACATGGCTACCGCTATCAACGACTTCATCCAGGGCATCATCATGATCGTCGGCATTATCGCAGTGATCTGGGCCGTACTGGAAAGCCAGGGCGGATTCATGGCCGCTCTGGAGGGACTGGCCCGGGTGGAAGATCCCAGTGTCTCCAGTGCTCCCGGCGTGTTTGCCTCTTTCTTTGGGCCTGACCCGGCAGGACTTCTGGGCGTGGTGCTCCTCACCAGCCTTGGAACCTGGGGTCTCCCCCAGATGGTCCAGAAGTTCTACGCCATCAAGAGCGAAAAAGCCATCAACACCGGCATGGTGATCTCCACCCTCTTTGCTGCCATCGTGGCGGGAGGCTGCTACTTCCTGGGAGGCTTCGGCCGACTCTTTGGCGACCAGGTGGATGTAGCTGCGGAGGGCTATGACGCCATCATTCCCACCATGCTCTCCGGCCTCTCCTCTTTTCTGATTGCTGTGGTGGTGATCCTGGTGCTCTCCGCCTCCATGTCTACCCTCTCCTCCCTGGTGCTGGCTTCCAGCTCCACCCTGACCCTGGATTTCATCAAGGATAATTTCATCAAAGACATGGATGAAAAGCGGCAGGTCCGCTGGATCCGCAGTCTGGTGGTGGTGTTTATCGCCATCTCTGTAGTACTGGCTATCATCCAGTACCGCTCCAATGTCACCTTCATCGCCCAACTCATGGGCGTCAGCTGGGGCGCTCTGGCCGGTGCCTTCCTGGCCCCCTTCCTCTATGGTCTGTACTGGAAGCGCACCACCAAGGCCGCCTGCTGGACCAGCTTCCTGTTCTCCACGGTGGTGATGCTGGCCAACATCTTTGTGGGCAAATACTTCCCCTCTATCCTGGTCTCCCCTATCAATGCAGGCGCCTTCTGTATGCTGGCGGGGCTGGTGATCGTACCGGTGGTGAGCCTTTTCACCAGGGCTCCGGAGCAGGGCCACATAGACGATATTTTTGCCTGCTATGAGCGGACTATCACTGTCACCGTAAAGGATTCCATTGGTAATCCGGAGCGGCGGCAGCGGACCGGCAGTAAGAAAAAATAAGAATTACCCATTGACGGCAGCGGATAAAAGTGATAAAGTGATTCCATTGTGGATACCTGAAACGCGATGACGGAACCAAGTAGCGTGCCAAATTGCTCCCTTCAGAGACCTGCCGGGCGGTGCGAGGCAGGAGAAGCAAGGCCCGTGAATTCCTTCCCGAGCGGCCTGCCGAACCAACAGTAAGCAGTGACGGGCGGCGCCCGATACAGCGCCAGGGATATGTTCGTATCCCATGAGGCCGCGCAAGCGGTAAATTGAGGTGGTACCACGGGAAATTCCCCGTCCTCTGCAAATGGATTTTGCAGAGGACGGTTTTTTTGTTCCTGGAAAGCTTCAAGAAAGAAATCATTGCCGCCTTCCGGCGGCACGGATGTAAGGAGGATACCCTATGAAAACCCTGATGCTTGGCAACGAGGCTGTTGCCAGAGGCCTTTACGAGGCCGGCTGCTCCTTCGTCTCCAGCTATCCCGGCACCCCCAGCACGGAGATCACCGAGTGTGCCGCAAAGTACCCGGAGATCTACGCCGAATGGGCCCCCAATGAGAAAGTGGCGATGGAGGCGGCTTTCGGCGCATGCCTGGCAGGCAAGCGTAGCTTCTGCGGCATGAAGCACGTGGGATTGAACGTGGCCGCCGACCCGCTCTTTACCATCTCCTATACCGGCGTCAATGCCGGCATGATCATTGCCGTGGCCGATGATGCGGGCATGCACAGCTCCCAGAACGAGCAGGACTCCCGCCACTACGCCATGGCCGCCAAGATCCCCATGCTGGAGCCAGCCGACTCCGCCGAGGGTCTGGAATTTGCCAAGCTGGCCTATGAGCTCTCCGAGAAGTTCGACACCCCGGTACTGCTGAAGATGTGCACCCGTGTGGCCCACTCCCAGAGCGTGGTGGAGCCCGGTGAGCGGGTGGAAGCACCGGAAAAGCCCTATGAGAAGAATGGCCCCAAGTACATCATGATGCCCGGCAATGCCAAGCGCCGCCATCCTATCGTAGAGGAGCGCACCAACGCTCTCATCGCCTATGCAGAGACTTCTCCCCTCAACCGGGTAGAGGAGGGCTCCGACCACAAGATCGGTATCATCACTTCCTCCACCAGCTACCAGTACGTCAAAGAGGTCTGCGGTGACCGCTTCCCGGTGCTGAAGCTCGGTATGATCTGGCCTATGCCGGAAAAGCTCATCAAGGATTTTGCTGCCGGTGTGGAGCAGCTGGTGGTGGTCGAGGAGCTGGATGGCTTCATCGAGGCCCACTGCCGGAACCTGGGGCTCTCCCCCATGGGCAAAGACACCTTCTCCTGCATCGACGAGCTCAATCAGAACATCGTGGCGGAGAAGCTGGGAATCACCTATGAGAAGGGCACTGCTCTCCAGGAAAATATTCCTCCCCGGCCCCCGGTCATGTGCGCCGGCTGCCCCCACCGCGGCCTCTTCTACACCCTGGCCAAAAACAAACTCACCGTTCTGGGCGACATCGGCTGCTATACTCTGGGCGCTGTGGCTCCGCTGGCAGCTATTGATACCACTATCTGCATGGGTGCCTCTGTCTCCGGACTCCATGGCTTCAACAAAGCCAGCGGCGGCGCCACCGAGGGTAAGTCCGTGGCCGTGATCGGCGACTCCACCTTCATGCACTCCGGCGTTACCGGCCTTATCAACATCGCCTACAATGAGTCCAACTCCACGGTCATCATCCTGGACAACTCCATCACCGGCATGACCGGCCACCAGCAGAACCCTACCACCGGCTTCAATCTCAAAGGCGATCCCTGCACCAAGATCGATCTGGAGAGCCTGTGCCGCAGCGTCGGAATCAACCGGGTTCGGGTGGTAGATCCCTACAACCTGGCAGAGTGCGACCAGGCGGTAAAGGAGGAGCTGGCAGCCAATGAGCCCTCCGTCATCATCTCCCGCCGGCCCTGCGCTCTCCTTAAATACGTCAAGCACAAGGCACCCCTGATTGCCAACAGCGACAAGTGTGTGGGCTGCAAGTCCTGCATGCGGATCGGCTGCCCCGCCATCTCCATCGTGGATGGCAAGGCCAAGATCGACAACACCCTGTGCGTAGGCTGCGGCGTATGCCAGCAGCTGTGCAAATTCGACGCCCTGGAAACCGGCAAGGAGGCCTGATAGATATGGAAACAAAGAACATCATGATCGTCGGCGTAGGCGGCCAGGGTACCCTTCTGGCCAGCAAGCTGCTGGGCCGTCTGCTTCTGAGCAAGGGCTACGACGTAAAAGTCAGCGAGGTCCACGGCATGAGTCAGCGCGGCGGCAGCGTGGTCACCTACGTACGCTACGGAGACAAAGTCTACTCCCCCATCATTGACAAGGGCCAGGCAGACATCATTCTCTCCTTTGAACTGCTGGAGGCCGCCCGTTGGACGGAGTATCTGAAGCCCGGCGGAAAGATCATCACCAACACCCAGCAGGTGAACCCCATGCCCGTCATCACCGGCGCGGCGGAGTATCCCCAGGGTCTGGTGGAGAAAATGACCGCCGCCGGCATGGATGTGGACGCCATCGATGCCCTCTCTCTGGCGGAGGAAGCCGGGTCCGCCAAAGCAGTGAACCTGGTGCTTATGGGACGTCTCGCCAAGTGGTTCGACTTCACCGACGAGGAGTGGATGGCCGCCATTGAAAAGAGCGTGCCCGCCAAGTTCCTGGACATGAACAAGAAGGCATTTGCCCTGGGCCGGGAGGCCTGATCCTCAGCAGGATCAGCTCCTCTCCAGCAGCTTCTGGTAAGTGGCGTCCATTCCAAATGCCCCCAGTGGTGCTGTCAGGAGGATGGCGAGTACCGCTACTGACAGCACCAGCTTACCGCACGGAAGCCCAAGGGCCAGGGGGACAGATCCGATGGCAGCCTGGACCGTGGCTTTCGGCAGGTAGGCGATAACGCAGAATAATTTCTCTTTTCGATTCAGCGCCGTCCCGGCAGTAGCGGCCAGAACGCCGATGGCCCGGATGGCCAGAGCGGCGAAGATAATCCCTACCGCTCCTACGCCCGCCTCCAGCGTGTAACGGATATCTACCGCGGCTCCCACCAGGACGAACAGGATCACCTCTGCGGCCAGCCACAGCTTGCCAAATTTCTGGGACAGGCGATCTGCCACCGGTCGGGGGCATCTGAGATGGATCGCGCAGGCCATGGCTGTCACAGCCAGGATGCCGGAGAAAGGCAAGATTCCATCCAGCCAGTCTTCCACCGCCAGCAGGAAAAAGGAGACCCCCAGGATAATAATCACTTTTGTACTGTTGCGGATGCAGTTGTGGTGGGCATAGTTTGTTTCAAAAAAGGAAGCAAGCAGGAGCCCGACCCCGCCGCCGACAGCAATTCCTGAAAGGATGGAAACAGGGATTGAAAGGAAGCTGACAGCAGACATGGTGCCACCCTGAGCGATTCCCGTAAAAGTGGAGAACAGGACAATGACATACACATCGTCCATGGAGGCCCCGGCCAGGATCATCTGAGGAATGCTCTTCCCGGTCCCCCACTTCCCTTCCATTAACGTAACCATGCGGGGAACGACAACTGCCGGTGACACCGCGCCTAAAACAGCCCCCATAATGGCGCCTTCCACCCAGCTTACCCCAAAGAAAACAGGGGCAAGGAGCGTATAGGCAATGATTTCAAAAGTGGCGGGCAGGCAGGACATAAGGAGCGCAGGTCGCCCCACCTGCTTTAGATCGGACAGATTCAATGAGAGCCCTGCTTTGATCAGGATAATGACCAACGCCATTTGCCGCAGATCAGCAGAAATGCCGAGGATCGAACTGTCCAGCAAATTGAGCGCGTAGGGTCCCAAGAGGATGCCGACAAAAAGCATGCCGATAATCCGCGGAAGCTTGATTTTTGGCACAAGGCTGCAGCAGCTAATCCTGCCAAAAAAACATAAGCCAGTGAAGTAAGCATATTTTCTTCTCCTTTTTTCGCAAAAATAAATAAGCTGATAACTCTACGATACATCATCGCAGAAGTCATCAGCTTATCATAAGCGGTTTAGGTTTCCCAAGGGAGTACTTCTTTCCCAAGGGGTCATTATAACTGCGTACAGCAAAATTTGCAAGTACAGTTTTTGTTTTAGCGAAAATTTCCGTTTTCTACCAAAAGTCTCTGCTCAGCAGATAAAGTTGCAGATCAAATCCATTCCGAAAGGACCAAACCTCATGGAAAGATATTACCAGCCCGAGATTGAATGTGCCAGCCGGGAGCAAATTCTGGCCTGGCAGAACGAGCGCCTGGTCAAGCAGGTGCAGCATGTGTGGGATAATGTCCCCTACTACCGCAAGAAAATGGAAGAAAAGGGTGTCACTCCCGCCGACATCCAGAGTGTGGACGACCTCCACAAGCTCCCCTTCCTCACCAAGGATGACTTGCGGGACGCTTACCCCTACGGCCTGTTGGCCAAGCCTTTGAAGGACTGTGTCCGCATCCAGTCCACCTCCGGCACCACTGGCCGCCGTGTAGTAGCTTTCTATACCCAACACGACATTGACCTGTGGGAGGACTGCTGCGCCCGGGCAATCACCGCAGCCGGCGGCACCAACGAGGATGTCTGCCATGTCTCCTACGGCTACGGCCTCTTTACCGGCGGCCCCGGCCTCAACGGCGGCAGCCACAAAGTAGGTTGCCTGACACTGCCGATGTCCTCCGGCAACACTGACCGGCAGCTGCAGTTTATGGTGGACCTGGGTTCTACCATCCTCTGCTGCACCCCCTCTTACGCTGCCTATCTGGCGGAAAGTATCCATGAGCGCGGCCTTCAGGACAAGATCAAGCTCAAGGCCGGCATCTTCGGCGCCGAGGCCTGGAGTGAGGAGATGCGCCGGGATATCGAGGCAAAGCTGGGCATCAAGGCCTACGACATTTATGGTCTTACCGAGACCAGCGGTCCGGGCGTGGCCTTCGAGTGCAGCGAGCAGACCGGCATGCACATCAACGAGGACCACTTCATCGCCGAGATCATCGACCCCGATACCGGCGAGGTTCTTCCCGAGGGCAGCAAGGGCGAACTGGTATTCACCTCCATCACTAAGGAGGCCTTCCCCCTCCTGCGCTATCGCACCCGTGATATCTGCATCCTGACCCGTGAAAAGTGCTCCTGTGGCCGTACCTTTGCGAAGATGTGCAAGCCCATGGGCCGCAGCGACGATATGCTCATTGTCAAGGGAGTGAACGTGTTCCCGTCCCAGATCGAGACTGTCCTTCTGGAGCAGGGCTACCCCGCCAACTATCAGATCATCGTGGACCGTGTCAACAACAGCGATACCCTGGAGGTCATGGTGGAGATGACTCCGGAGAACTTCTCTGACTCCCTGGCCAAGATCACCGACATGGAGAAGTCCCTGGTGGCTGCTTTGAAGGCTATGCTGGGCATCTACGCCAAGGTCCGCCTGGTGGCGCCCAAATCCATTGCCCGCAGCGAGGGCAAGGCCGTACGTGTTATCGACAAGCGCAAGATTTGAGAAGGGAGTATCGAAACATGACCATTCATCAGATCTCTGTATTTCTGGAGAACCGGGCAGGCCAACTGGCCGAGATCACCGGCGTGCTGGCACAGAAAGGCATTGACCTCCGGGCCATCAACATCGCGGAAACCAGCGACTATGGCGTACTGCGCCTTATCGCCGACAACCCCCAGGCGGCAGCCACCACTCTGCTGGAGCAGGGATTCATCCTGTCCATGACTCCGGTGGTGGCGGTGAGTGTACCTGACCAGCCCGGCGGCCTTGCCAAGGTGCTGGATGTACTGGCTAAGGAGAATATTGACGTGGAGTACATGTACTCCGTCTTTGGCCAGGTAAACGGTCTGGCCCACATGGTGTTCCGCGTGGCGGACACGGATAAACTGATCTCCGTCCTGAAAGACAACGGTTTGGAACCTATCTCCAGTGAAAATCTGGGCATCCGCTGAATCTACTACTGATATAATCGAGGTGTCATACTATGCAGGAAATGAGCAGAAAGAATAAGCTGTTTACCGACTCTGTCATCCGCCGGATGACCCGCATCTCTATCGACTGCGGCGCCATCAACCTGGCCCAGGGCTTCCCTGACTTTGATCCCCCCAAGGCTATGCTGGACCGGCTGGCGGAGGTGAGCTACGAAGGGCCCCATCAGTACCCCATCACCATGGGCGCTCCCAACTTCCGTGAGGCTCTGGCCCGCAAGTGCGGCCGCTTCATGGGCCGGAAGCTGGATCCCAACACGGAGATGGTGGTAACCATCGGTTCTACCGAAGCCATGGTGGACTCCATCTTTGCCCTGACCAACCCTGGAGATAAGATCATCATCTTCTCCCCCTACTTTGAAAACTATCGGGCCCAGACCATTATGGCCGACTGCGAGCCCATTTTCGTTCCTCTGGTGCCTCCTGCTTTCAACTTTGATCCCAATGTGCTGGAGGATGCCTTCAAGCAGGGGCCCAAGGCGATCCTGATCTGCAACCCCTCCAATCCCAGCGGCAAGGTGTTTACCTATGAAGAGCTGAAGCTCATTGCGGACCTGTGCATCAAGTATGATGTCTACGCCATCATGGATGAGGTTTACGAGCACATCGTCTACGAAGGCCACAAGCACATCTATATGAACAGCCTCCCCGGCATGTGGGAACGCACGGTCAGCTGCTCCAGCCTCTCCAAGACCTACTCCGTCACCGGCTGGCGTCTGGGCTACGCCATCGCCCCCCAGCCCATCATGGACCGCATCAAGCAGTACCACGACTTCAACACCGTGGGCGCCCCCTCTCCCCTGATGGAGGCCGCTATCGTAGGCCTGGATATGCCCGACAGCTACTACGAGGAGTTCGGTGCTCACTATGCCCATATGAAGAAGATCTTCACTGATGGCCTCAAGAGCATTGGCATCCCCTTTACTGATCCCCAGGGTGCTTACTTCGTATTGGCCAACATCGGACCCTATATGAAGCCCGGTCAGAGCGATGTTCAGTTCTGTGAGGAGATGGCCCACAAGGTGGGCGTGGCCTGTGTGCCCGGTACCTCCTTCTTCATGGAGGATGTCAACGATATCGTCCGTGTCCACTTTGCCAAGAAGGATGAGACCCTCTACGAGGCCCTCAATCGTCTGGCGGACATCAAGAAGAAAATGGCCTGATAGCAAAAAACAAAAAGCCAGGCTGGCAAGCTTGCCAGCCTGGCTTTCTCTTTCCTTCGACAGAGCCAACTATACTGTCTCTCCCGGGTGGACGATCCGCTTTACCCACTCCTGGCGGATCTCCCAGATGTTACCGCAGACGTTGAAGATCCCCCAGTGATCGATGGTGAACACCCGCTTCCAGCTCTCCCGGATCCGCGCCACTTCCTCCGGATATTTCCCGGCGTAGCGCCCCTGGAAAAACTGAAAACCATCACTGACCCCGATCTCCCGCAGATGGGCCTTATAAGCTGCCGCGTCACTTTCGCTCTCCGGCAGGTAGATTTGGTTGAGCACATAGTCCCACTTTTCCTCATCAAAATAGATCACCAGATCCTTAGGGACTTCCAGCACATATACTACCGTGCCTTCAATGGGCTTCAGACAGTTTTCCCGGCTGATGGAACACCAGATGGACAGCTCCACCCCCTTGGGACGAGGCACCCGCTTGGCAGCCTCCTCAGCAAACCACTCATAGCTTCGGAGGAAAAGATCCGCGCAGTCTCCAAAATGGAGACGGACAAACAATCTTCGGTTGATGATTCGGCCATTGCGCTCCAATTCAGCCAGTGTCTTGTCATTCTGTCGGGTATATAATGTCACTGTCTCCATTTTGCCGTCTCCTTTCTTTTCTTCTCTTTTATCATACCTGATGCTTATAAAAAGGTCAATATTCCTCACGAACACCAAAAAAGATGCGGTTGAAGTTGTCTGCCAAACTGTGGTACAATACTTTCACTATTTTCTTTCCATGCTGTACTGGAACAATGTATATTTTGGGGTATTTCCAGCCGATCAAAGGAGCCATTGCCTATGAATTTCTCCACTGCCAGCCGAACCTATCAGCTTCTGACCAGAATATTTGATGTCCGGAATGTGACGGAGCCCTTCCTGCCTTCCGCGGCTGAAAAGAAGGCACTTCCCCTCCGGGATCCCCAGCAGCCCTTTCCCCGGGCTACACCGGAATCTCAGGGCATATCCTCTGACCATATCCGCAGATTTCTGGAAGAACTGAATCGGGGCGGTGATCTGTTCATGCAGGATGTTCTGATCCTGCGCCATGGACAGCTGCTGTGCGCTGCCAGCTTTGACAGCCAGGTGCTGACAGCCCCCAAACATACCTTTTCCGCCTGCAAAAGTATCACTTCTCTTGCTATCGGCCTTCTGATCGACGACGGCCTTCTTCATCTCGATGACAAAATCGCAGATCTGTTTGAGGACATCGTCTCTGTCGCCGCCCGCCGGAGATTGAAAAATATGTCAGTAGAGGATCTACTGACGATGCGGGCCGGTGTACTGTTCAGCGAGCCGGAGGCCCTGTCGGAAACCGACTGGAGCAAGGCTTTCCTCAACTCCTCCCTGAAAGGCGATCCGGGAACAGAATTCCACTACAACAGCCTCAACACCTATATGCTCTCCGTCATCGTCCGCCGCAAAACCGGAAAGGGTCTTCTTCCCTTCCTCCAGGAGCACCTCTTTGACCCCATGGGGATCACGGACGTGCTGTGGGAAACCTGTCCCGCCGGAATCGAAAAAGGAGGCTGGGGGCTGTATATCCGGCCAGAGGACATCGCCAAACTGGGCCAGCTGGTTTTGAACAACGGCCTCTGGCAGGGCCGACAGCTGATCTCTTCCGAGTATATCCATGCAGCCACCTCCGCACATGCCAGTCCGCCGCCGGAACTGGGAGATTTTGATTACGGCTATCAGATCTGGGTGGGACGCAAATCGCACACCTTCCTGTTCAACGGCATGCTGGGCCAAAACGTCCTCGGCTTCCGGGACAGCGGTATCCTTCTCGTCACCAACGCAGGCGCGGATACAGATTACCAGGAGAGCCGCTACTTCGAGATCGTCGACCGGTATTTTGGCGGACAGTTTCCCGCTTCTCTGCCAGAGGACCCGGAAAGCACTGCACGGCTCCAGAATTACGTCACTGAGCTCTCCGCTTATTCCCGTCCTACAGTGCCTCTTGATAAACAAGCTGAACCATTCCTGCACCGCTCCTTTGCAGCCGCTGACCCAAAAGCTGCCTCTGTGGGCCTTCTGCCTATGGCGCTCCAGGCTCTTCACAACAATTATACCTCTGGCCTGGCGTCTGTGGCCATCAGCGTCCGCGGCGAACTGCCGGAGCTGATCTATCGGGAGAACAACGCCGCTTACCGCTTTCCTGTGGGCCTGGGAAAACCGCAGATCAGTCAGCTGGATATGAATGGTGATATCTATCAGGTGGCAGTCTCCGGGCGATTCACCCACGATGAAGAGGAGCGGCCGGTCTTTTATATCAAGTTGGCCTTTCTGGAGACACCCAGTGTGCGGATCATAAAGCTGATCCTGACACCGGACGGCGCTCTCCTTCGGCAGACAGAGACACCCGGCGTACCTTATGTCTATAAAAAACTTCGGAAAGCCGCAGATGCTACCCTCTATAAGCCCCTGCTGCTCTTGGCTCTGGGCGGGACAGAGGACGATTACCTGCGCTATAAATCCCTGCAGCTCATCTCCCCGGAGATCCCTCTGCGGCCGGAAAACTGAGTTGTGGGCCCACGCCGCATCATGATTCAAAAGAACTCCCGAAGGAACGATCGGCCTTCGGGAGTTCTCTTTTCAATCAAATTATTTTCTTCGAGTAAATAGTTTCCTAATCCCGCAAAGGAACCTTCCGTTGGCTGCTTCCAGCAAAAGGTCAGCCAGCCACTCCGGCAGAAGGCCACCACTGTTGATAACGATATGTCGGATGGGAGCCCCGGTAGAACAGGCCATCATCATTTTATATTCCGGTGAGGATCTGTCTCGGCCGTGCTTTGCTGCCACCACCCGCTCCGTGACCCAGCAGGCCAATGCGGGAAGCCAGGAATGATCCCGCATTTCACCCAGAGTGGAATTACGGTCAAAACTCCCCTTCTTCCGCTCCTCCGCCACCGGGACAGGGCCACCCATCAGCTTCTCCCAGTCCGATCTCTCTGGACGGCCCGCCAGTGTTTCATACCAGCTGTCCTTCTGCCACCCGGGTGCAAGCAGTGGTGTACCTGAAATCAGGACCTTTGTTTCCAACCGGATATCCCTGCTGGAGGCTCCTAGCTGTAAGCAGTACTCCCCCGGCGACAGCTGCCATCCCCCCTGCCACAGGGAGAAAGCACTTTTCTCTAAAGAGAGTGTCACAATTTTGCTCTCTCCAGGCTGCAAGAATACTTTCTCAAAGCCCAGGAGTTCTTTCGCAGGGCGATAAGGACCGCCTGCAGGCGGCACTCCATAGAGCTGAACGACTTCTCCGCCAGAAACATTGCCAGTATTTGTAATGGTAGCAGAGATACGCAGCGCGGCCCTATCCTCCTCTACCATCATTCCGCTATAGGAAAAGGTGGTATAAGAGAGGCCAAACCCAAAGGGAAATCGTACCGCTACCCCTGCACTTTCATAATACCGGTAACCAACATAAATTCCCTCACGGTACTCCGCGGTCTTTTTCCCAAAAGTATCCTGGCAGATCACATCATCCAGAGACAAAGGCCAGGTCTCCGCCAGCTTACCGGAGGGGACCACCTGTCCGGTCAGCAGCCGGGCCGCCGCATCACCACCCGCCTGACCGGGCAGTCCCATGTAGAGAATCGCAGCTACCTGTTCCTGCCAGGGCAGCTCCATGACGCCGCCTCCCAGCAAAACCACCACTGTTCTGGGATTCACCGCCGCTACCGCTTCGATCATCCGGTTATGCCCTTCGGGCAGGGAGAGGCTCTCCCGGTCAAATCCCTCCGACTCCCATGGAGCAGGCAGCCCCGCCACCACTACCGGCACTCTCGCTTTTTCCGCGGCCTGAACTGCCTGCGCAAGGCCGTCTTCTGTCACAGAGCCATCCGCTTCACAGCAAGGCACCCAGGGGACCTCCGGCAGGACATCGATGATCTGGGTCTGTTTTGTAGGATTAATATGACTGCTGCCCGCCCCCTGGTATCGCATGTCCCCTGCCATATAGCCGATCAGGGCTATATCTTCCATCTTACAGGGCAGAACAGCTCCCCGGTTCTGGAGCAGTACCGCTCCCTCTTCTGCAATCTTTCGGGCAAGCAGATGATGAGCCTCCTTGTCAAATATTCCATCTCCTGCCTTTGGGGCGTGCTGCACAAAATCCAATACGCGATCCACACAGCTATCAATTTCAGTCTCTGACAAGGTGTTTTCCTTTATTGCTTTAATGGTGGATTTTTCCCCATATTTACTGCCGCCGGGCATGTTGAGATCGCAGCCAGCATGGAAAGCCGCCGCCCGATCATTCATAGCGCCCCAGTCTGTCATCACAAGACCGTCAAATCCCCACTCCTCCCGCAGCACTTTCGTCAGCAGCCACCGATTGTCACTGCAGAAAACCCCATTGAGCCGAGGATAGGCACACATTACGGTACGGGGTTTTCCCTCCTTTACAGCGATCTCAAAGCTTCTGAGATAGATCTCCCGGAGAGTTCTTTCGTCCACGAGGCTGTTTCCATTCCCGCGGTATGCTTCCTGATTGTTGGCGGCAAAGTGTTTGAGACTACAGGCGGGTCCTGCAGATTGCTCTCCCCTGATCCAGGCAGCGGCCAGCTTACCGGAAAGGAGCGGGTCCTCGGAAAAGTACTCAAAGTTCCGCCCGCAGCGGGGGTCCCGTTTGATATTGGCACCAGGCCCCAAAACCGCTGCTAAGCCGAACGCCGTCCCCTCCTCTCCGATGGCTCTTCCCTCCTCCTCCAGGAGCTTCGTATCCCAGGAGGCGGCAGACGTAACAGCCGTCGGGAAACAGGTAGCAGGAGCAGACTCATTCAGACCCAGCATGTCGCCTTTTCCGCCCTGACACCGCACCCCATGGGGTCCGTCGGCTACTTTCACCGAAGGAATATCGTGATCAGAGAGGCTCAGTGTATGCCAAAAATCTCCGCCAGTGCACAGCCGGATCTTCTCCGTCAGAGAAAGTTTTCTGATCAAAGCGTCGTGTTGCAGCATGTCGGTTCCTTTCTTTTCCAAAACAGCCCACTGCGGAGGAAATATCTCCACAGCGGGCTGTTTTTTAATCTTTTCAGGCAATCAAGCCATTACATGGCGGCCCGGGCTTCCGCATAGGCCTTGATGCTGGAGGCATTGACCACCCGCTCCACCTGATCGCCATGGCGGACCACCAGCGTGGGAGCCTGGAGTACCTTGTACTGCCGGGCCAGCTCCTTGTTGGTGCTGACATCCACCGCCTCATAGAGGACACCGGCTTTGTCCAGCGCGTCCTTGGCAATGGGGCAATTGGGGCAGGTAGGTGTGGTGAAAAGATACAGGGACTCAGTCTCGTCGCCGGAAGCAACTACGTTCGCCTGGGTCTCCTGAACAGGTGCCCCCTCGCGGTCGCACAGCCGCTTGCCCTCAATGTGGGAATTCGCCACATCATAGAGGCGGCGGTCCTTGAACTCCTGGGTCTTGCCGTCATTCCAGTTCTGGACCGGACGGTAATAACCGGTGATCCGGCTGTACACCTCTGCATTCTTGCCGCAAGTGGGGCAAGTGAAATGCTCACCAGTGATGTAGCCATGCTCCGGGCAGATAGAGTAAGTGGGAGAGATGGTGTAGTAAGGCAGCTTGAAATTCTCCGCGATCTTCCGCACCAGAGTGGCTGCCGCTTTCCAGTCGGGAAGCTTCTCGCCCAGGAAGGCATGGAACACCGTACCGGAGGTGTAGAGGGTCTGCAGCTCGTCCTGAATGGCCAGGGCGGAGAAAATATCCTCGGTGTAGCCCACAGGCAGGTGAGAACTATTGGTGTAGTAAGGGGTATCGCCAGGCTTGGCAGCAGTGATGATGTCAGGATACTTGGCCACATCGTGCTTGGCCAGACGATAGGTAGTAGACTCGGCAGGGGTAGCCTCCAGATTGTAGAGGTCGCCGTAGAGCTCCTGATAATCGCTCAGCCGCTCACGCATGTGGTTGAGGACATCCTTGGCAAAGGCCTGGGTAGCAGGATGGGTCAGATCCTGACGCAGCCACTTGGCGTTGAGACCCACCTCATTCATGCCGATAAGGCCGATAGTGGAGAAGTGGTTGTCAAAGGTACCCAGGTACCGCTTGGTGTAGGGATAGAGGCCCGCCTCCAGCAGCTTGGTGATGACGGTACGCTTAGTCTTGAGGCTCCGGGCAGACACATCCATGATGTGGTCCAGGCGCTCATAGAACTCGTCCTCGTTCTGGGAGAGGTAGGCGATCCGGGGCAAGTTGATGGTCACCACGCCCACAGAGCCGGTGGACTCGCCGGAACCGAAGAAACCGCCGGACTTCTTGCGCAGCTCCCGGAGATCCAAGCGCAGACGGCAGCACATGGAGCGGACATCGGAGGGCTCCATATCGCTGTTGATGTAGTTGGAGAAGTAGGGGGTACCGTACTTGGCGGTCATCTCGAAAAGGAGCTTGTTGTTCTCGGTCTCACTCCAGTCGAAGTCACGGGTGATGGAGTAAGTCGGGATGGGGTACTGGAAACCACGGCCATTGGCATCGCCCTCGATCATGATCTCGATGAAGGCCTTGTTGACCATATCCATCTCTTTCTTGCAGTCGCCGTAGGTAAAGGGCATCTCCTTGCCACCCACGATGGCAGGCAGGTTTTCCAGGTCCTTAGGCACGGTCCAGTCCAGGGTGATGTTGGAAAAGGGCGCCTGGGTACCCCAGCGGCTGGGGGTGTTGACACCGTAGACAAAGGACTGGATGCACTGCTTGACCTCCCGCTGGGTCAGGTTGTCCACCTTGACGAAGGGAGCCAGATAGGTATCAAAGGAGGAGAAAGCCTGAGCACCGGCCCACTCGTTCTGCATGATACCCAGGAAGTTGACCATCTGGTTGCAGAGGGTGGAGAGGTGGCTGGCAGGAGAGGAAGTGATCTTCCCGGGAATACCGCCCAGGCCCTCCTGGATCAGCTGCTTGAGGCTCCAGCCGGCGCAGTAGCCGGTGAGCATGCTGAGATCATGGATGTGGATGTCGCCGTTCTTATGGGCGCTGGCGATCTCATCGTCATAGATCTCGCTGAGCCAGTAGTTGGCGGTAATGGCACCGGAGTTGGAGAGGATCAGGCCGCCCACAGAGTAGGTAACAGTGGAGTTCTCCTTCACACGCCAGTCGTTGATCTGGAGGTAGTTGTCCACCAGATCCTTGTAGTCCAGCATGGTGGTATTGAGGTTGCGGATCTTCTCCCGCTGACGGCGGTAGAGGATGTAGGCCTTGGCCACATCGTCATATCCTGCCTTGCCCAGGACGCTCTCCACGCTGTCCTGGATATCCTCTACAGCGACCTTTCCATCATGAATCTTCTCCTGGTAGTCCGCAGTTACCCGCAGTGCCAGCAGATCAATAATGTCAGCATTATAATCCGTATGGGTAGCCTCAAAGGCCTTGGTAATGGCAACGCTGATTTTCGAAAGCTGAAAATCCGTGACCTTGCCGTCCCTTTTTACTACTTGATACATGAAACCGCCCTGCTTTCTTTCGTATTTATGTGTCCAGATCCCGGGCGCAGCCGGTCCCCTGATGTTTTGGAACGGTCTCTATTATATCTGCCCTACCGCCTTCTGTCAAGCATAAAACCACAATATATTGTGTCTTTTATTTTACTCCTCACAAAATATCGTTAAATACCACGAATTTCCACGGTTTTGAACCAAGGACGGGCTTTTTGCGCCAATTCACGCATCTCTTCCGGAGAAAAGGGCTGGCATCCCTCCCCTACCAGATTGCCGGAATCTACAAAAGTCTGTAGGAAATACCGGGGCGCACCGGAGAGCCAGCGGCCGATCTCCTCTATATCTTGTGGTGTATGGAAGGGACTGACGGCAGTGGTACGAAATTCATAGTCCACCTTCCCCTCCATCAGGATGCGGACACTCTCCTCCACCGGCGCAGTGTCAAAGCCGGGGCAGCCCACTGTCTCCGGATATTTTGCCAGGGAGTTCTTGATGTCCATGGCCACATAGTCCACCAGCCCGGCCTCCAGGATACGCTTCAACCGTTGGGGATAGCACCCGTTGGTATCCAGCTTGACAGCATAGCCCATCTCCCGGACCTTAGCAAGAAACGTCTCCACCCCTTCCTGGAGCAGCGGCTCACCGCCGCTGAGGACCATGCCATCCAAAAGCCCCCGCCGCTGCGCAAGAAAAGCCAATACTTCCTCTTCCTCCCACTTCTCCGCCTCCTCCGGGCGGTTCACCAGCGGCGCATTATGGCAGAAGGGACAGCGCAAGTTGCAGCCGCCGGTAAACACAGTGGCCGCAATCTTTCCAGGGAAATCTACCATTGCCAGCTTCTGCAGTCCACAAATCCGCATAAGCACACTCCTTATAAATAATATATTTCCATATTCCGGCTGATCCGTGCTGCCCTGGGCCAATTTCCGCTCCAGACATTGTGCCTTATTGTACCCCACAAGGCCGCCAGGAGCAAGAGGAAAATGATTTCCCTGTCCATGGAAAATTTGGCGAAAAAATATCCCCCCCGGCGGCTTGTTTCCTCTGTTCCCCTCGTCTATACTACATCCTGGCGGTGGGAGGATCCCTCTCTCTTCCTGCCGTTGCAGTTAAATACCCACCTGTTTTCTGTGGCCTGGTCACAGAAAACGACAATACCCAAAGGAGAAGATTTATGAAACACACGTATCGCTGGATTACTTTTATACTCGCCGCCTGCCTTATCCTTGTTCTGGTGGGCTGTGGCGGTACCAATAACAGCACCAACAACACTTCAGACAACACCTCTGATCCCTCGCAAACGGAGGAAGGTACCCGGACTATCACCGACAGCACCGGCCGGACTGTCACCATCCCGGAGACCGTAGAGAGCATTGTCTGCGTCAACGTAGGCGCACTGCGCTACACCTGTTATATGCAGGCCCAGGATCTGGTGGTAGGTGTGGAGGATTACGAACAGGAACCCACCATGTCCCGGCTGTACAACTATGTAAATTTTGATCAATTCTCCAGCCTGCCTGTCATCGGCAGCAATGGGGAGCATTACCCGGAAGCCATCATCTCCGCCAACCCTGACGTGATCATTATGAGCGCTGCCGAGAGTAAGGACGCCGACGACCTGCAGGACAAGACCGGTATCCCCGTTGTGGTGGTTCCCGGCAGCGATACCACTCTGGATGACAATGCCTATGAGACCATCCGCCTGATGGGTGAGGTCTACGGCAAGGAGGATCGGGCAGAAGAGCTGACCAACTATCTGGACAGCGTCAAGGCCGATCTGGAAACACGCACTGCGGACATCCCTGATGCGGACAAGCCCACCGTCTATGTAGGCGGCGTGTCCTTCAAGGGTCACCACGGCTTTGAAGGTACTGAGGCTAACTACGGCCCCTTCGTCCTTATCCACGCTAACAATCTGGCTGACACCACCGGCCAGTCCGGCGCCTTTGACATCGACACTGAGCAGGTCCTGGCCTGGGACCCTGACGTCATCTTCCTTGACTTCAACGGCATGGCCCTGATCAATGAGGATTATGCGAAGAACCCCGACTTTTATCAGGGCCTCACCGCCGTACGGGAGGGCCGAGTCTATTCCCAGATCTCCTTCCGCTCCAGTGCCTCCAATCTGGAAACCGCTCTGGCAGACGCTTACTACGCCGCTACCATCCTGTACCCGGAGCAGTTTGCCGACATCGACCCGGTAGAGAAAGCCGGCGAGATCTTTACCGCCCTGCTGGGCACCAATCCTTATGAAGACCTGAAGGAGGCCGGCTATGAGTTCAGACCCATCCAGCTGGGCGAATAAGGCCCACCACGACCACAGCACCATTGATCCTGCCTTTCACCGCAACCGTGTCAGAAGCCTCATTTTCCTGGCCATCCTGGCAGTCGTACTGGTACTGACGATCCTGCTGTCCCTGCGGGCCGGCTCCTACGAAACGCCGATCAGTGAACTGATTCGGGGCATCTTCGGTATGGCCCACGATGAGAACATCAACCGCGTGGTTCGAAATAACCGCCTGCCCCGGATCTGCACCGCCATTATTGCCGGAGCCGGACTTGGCATCTCCGGCTGTGTGCTTCAGGCGATCCTCCGCAACCCTCTGGCCTCCGCCTCCACCCTGGGCGTGTCTCAAGGTGCCAGCTTTGGTGCCGCCTTTGCTATCGTCGTATTGAACGCCGGTGCGGCAGGTGCCGCAGGCTCTGCCGTGATCCCTCTGTGTGCCTTTGCCGGCAGCATGGCAGTGGCTCTGGTGATCCTGGGCCTGTCCCGGTTCCGGCAGATCTCCCCCGAGGGGATCGTCCTGGCAGGTGTGGCCATCAGTTCCATGTTTACCGGCGCTACCACCCTCATCCAATATTTCGCCGACGAGATTGAGTTGGCCAGTCTGGTGTTCTGGACCTTCGGAAATCTGGGCAGCACCACTTGGTCCGATTTGCGGATCATGGGCATCGTGGTCCTGGTCACCAGCATCTGCTTCCTGCTTCACCGCTGGGACTACAACGCCCTTCTCAGCGGTACAGAGACAGCGGTGAGTCTGGGTATCAACGTCCGCCGTCTGACCCTGGTAGACATGGTCCTCTGCTGTCTTACCGCCTCCATTATCGTATCCTACATCGGTCTTATCAACTTTATCGGACTGGTGGCCCCCCACATCGTCCGCATGGTGGTGGGCAACAACCACGTCTATCTCCTTCCCGGCTCTATCCTGGCAGGCTCCACCTTACTGCTGTTGGGTGACCTGTTTGCCCGGGTGGCTATCAGCCCGGTGATCCTGCCTATCGGTGCTATCACCTCCTTCCTGGGCGGTCCCCTGTTCCTGTATCTGCTGTTTAAGGGAGGGCGCGGCCATGCTGAACGTTGAAAATCTCAGTTTCCACTATCGTAATGGCCCCGAGATTCTGCGGCAGGTCAGCTTCTCCCTGGAGGATGGCCAGTTCCTGGCCATCCTGGGCAACAATGGTGCCGGTAAGAGTACCATGCTCAAGTGCTTCAATCAGATCCTGCGGGTGGAAGGCGGCCACGTCTGGATGGATGGCGAGGACCTCCTCACCATGACTCACCGGGAGGTAGCCCAGCGGGTGGCTTTCGTCTCCCAGAATATTCCCAGCACCCAGATGACAGTCCACGACGTGGTAATGCTGGGCCGCAGGCCCTATATGCGATGGGGCTTTACCGAGGAGGATCACCGTATCGTCCATGAGGCCATGGACCGGCTCCACCTGTCGGATATGCGGGGTCGTTTTCTCAATGAACTCAGCGGCGGCGAGCGTCAGAAGGTAATGCTGGCCCGGGCCCTGGCCCAGCAGCCCAAAGTGCTGCTGCTGGACGAGCCTACCAGCAGCCTGGACATCCAGAATCAGTATCAGGTGCTGGATATCGTCCGGGATATCTGCCGCACTTCCACCATCACCGCTGTGATGGTCATTCATGACCTCAATCTGGCCCTGCGGTTTTGTGACCGGTTCCTCCTGCTGAAGGACGGGCAGGTCTATCGCTCCGGCGACAGCTCTATCCTTGACCGCCAAGCCCTGCGCGAGGTCTATGGCGTGAATGCCCACGTGGCGACAGTGGAGGGAAAATCCATTGTCCTGGTTGATTGATCAAAAGAAAAGGAGAATCGATATATGAACGAGCGTGAACTTTGGGAAAAATGTGCGGCCTTCCATGGCCATGAGTGCGGCGGCCTGACGATCGGCTACAAGGCTGCCCTGTATGCTATCGAACTGCTGGATCTCCACTTTTCTGATGATGAGCAGGTGGTATGCATTACAGAAAATGATGCCTGCGGTGTGGATGCTATCCAGGTGATCCTGGGCTGCAGCGTGGGCAAGGGGAATCTCCTCTTCCATCTCCGGGGCAAGCAGGCCTTCTCCTTCTACAACCGCACCACAGGTCGCTCCGTGCGCCTGGTTCTGAAGGACCGCCCCCAGGGTATGAGCCGCCAGGAGTCCTTTGCTTACTATCAGTCTCTGGCTCCCTGGGACATATTTGCTGTAAAGGAAACCACCATTACTCTACCTGAAAGTGCCCGGCTGTTTCAGTCCATCAAGTGTGAAAACTGCGGTGAGACTACGGCAGAGAATATGATCCGTCTGGAGAACGGCAAAAAGCTCTGCCTGGACTGCTTCAACGCCTATAGCCGCTTCAATGTATAAGCACTAACAACATAAAGCCACGCCCGCCTGGAGGAGAATATCCTCCAGGCGGGCGTTTTTCTATGTTATGTTGGGATCATGCGCCGGCTTCCACCGTCTCATCCATCTTGCGGACCTCTACTTCCAGGACACGGCGCCCATCAGTTTTTATCACCGTTACTTTCAGCTCTTCCCACAGGAAGGTGTCCCCCTGAACAGGGATGCGGCCCAGCTGCTCAGCTACCCAGCCACCCATCGTGGTGTTGTCGTCTCCCGGGTCCTCGTGAAACAGGTCCTTCATGATCTCCGGGCTCTCAGCACAGGAAATAAGATATGCTCCCTCCCCTGTCTGGCGGACAGGCTCCTCCACATCGTCGTGCTCGTCCCAGATCTCGCCTACCAGCTCCTCCAGGATATCCTCCAACGTGACGATACCCAGGGTACCGCCGAACTCATCGCTGACCACAGCCACATGAGATTTACTGCGCTGGAGCTGCCGCAGCAGAGCACTGATCTTCACTGACGGCGGCACAAACAGCGGCGCCGTCATCAGATCCTTCAGTGAAGCACCCTCCGGCGCATCGCAGAAGTCCTTGAGATGGACCACACCTTGGATATCGTCCAGATCCTCTCCGTAGACCAGCAGCCGGGAGTACCGGGTCTCCCGGAACACCTTGGCTACCTCCTCCCGGGAAGCGGACACCTGGACAGCTTCCAGGTCCACCCGGTGGGTAAGAATATCCTCCGCCTCCTGGTCCGGAAACTCGATAGCGCTGCGCAGCAGCTCACCTTCATCCCGGTCGATGCCGCCCTCCTGCTCCACCTCGTCCACCAGCACCAGCAGCTCCTGCTGGGTCAGCTTCCGGTCATCCTTTACCCGGAATACCACCGTCAGCAGACGCTTCCACTGGGAGAAAAGGAAATTCAGCGGAGCCAGCACCCACATCAGCACCCGCAGCAGAGGCGCAGAGAGCATAGCAAACCGCTCCGGGCTGTCCTTGGCAAGGCTTTTGGGTGAGATCTCTCCGAAAATCAGTACAACAATAGTAATCACTACTGTAGAAATGGTAGCGCCCATGTCTCCATAATAGCGCACAAACATCACCGTACCAATAGAGGCCACAGCAATATTGACGATGTTGTTGCCGATCAGCAGCGTGGAGAGAAGGCGATCATATTGCTCCGCCAGAGCCAACGCCCGTTCAGCCCGTTTATCTCCCTGCTCCGCCATGGCCTTCATCCTTGCCCGGTTAAGGGAAGAAAAAGCGGTCTCTGACGCGGAAAAATAGGCCGAAAAGACGATGCAGATCACCATCGCCAACAGTTCTGACAATAATTGGGTTTCCATACGTTACGTAATCCTCCTGTTTATCATAAACCAAATCATGCTTCCTTGACCTGCCCTCTGTACGGGCAGGAACGTACACCGTCACTACTGCAGCAGGCGGCCAAGGCGCAAAAAGGCATGCCTGTCCCACTAACCGTGAAGCAGACATGCCGTATATGATAAACAGAATCGTTTTTGATCGGTACTGTGATAATCGCCTTCGTCACTGTCCATGAAATCTATCGTCCTCCCTTCTGCATAATGGAGTCAGTATACAGGAAGCCTGTATGTGCGTCAAGTCCCGGAGCAGGAGATTAACGAAGTCTTAACGCCCATGGTCACGACTTCAGTAAGAACTGATGGCCATGGAGTCATCGTCTTTTCCCTTCTCAATGGCACGGATCACCACATAATAGCGCAGCTCATCACTGACAGTGACCAGGACCCGGTCCCCCACCCGGTGGCCCAAAACCGCCTTACCCACCGGGGATTCCTTGCTGATCCTTCCCTGAAGGGCGTCCTGCCGCAGGGTGGTGACGATTTGAATGGTCATCTCCTTGCCCAGCTTCTCGTTCAACAGCGTCACCTTGTCAAAGAGGCCTACCTCCGCCTCTCCGGATTCTGCAGAGATCACCTTTGCCGTGCGGATCATCCGCTCCAGGTAGCGGATGCGGCTCTCGTTGCGGTTCTTCTCCTGCTTGGCACACTTATACTCAAAGTTCTCACTGAGATCGCCAAACGCTCTGGCTGTCTGCACGTCCTCGATCAGTTTGGGCCGCAGCACACGTACCCGGTAATCGATCTCCTCCTGCATTTTCCGGATATCTACTTCCGTCAGTTCGTCATACATGGCACATCCTCCTCCGCACACCAGATTATTAACAAATTGTTAAATACGCATAAAAGCTATTGACATTATCAGGGTTTCATTGTATATTTTAATCACAGGAAGGGAAATTCAAAATAGTAAGGACGCAGCAAAGAAGATTTCCTGGCAAGTGTCCTTCGCAAAGAAGTGTTCCTGCAAATCTACCCAAGGAGGTACGGTCCAATGTACAACTTGGCCTGATCCGCAAGGATGCTTATGTTGTTCAGCGGATCCAAAAAATCCAGTTTCCCAAGTTAGCGGAACCTTTTCGCACACGAAAGCAGCATGGATGACCGTATCCACAGAAGAGTTCGTCTCTCAATTGCACTGTCTGAGCGTATAGCAAAAGCGACTATCCGCACAAGGGAACCCACGAAAGGTGGACAAAACATTTGACAACCGAATACGTGCAGTAGCCCCACAATTGCAATAGTGATTGTGGGGCTGCTGCTGTTTTTCTTTATTTCGGCAGCTACCCTTACCTATTTTCTTTGAAAAAGTGTACCACCTCTGTCCAAAGAAATTCAATAGTAACTTTCTCTAAATTTACAGCGCCCCGGCAGGATCACTCCCACCGGGGCGTTTTTCTCATCGAGGAGACTTACGCCAGCTTGGCTACCGCCACGTAGATATTGGAAATGCTGTACCAGGTGGCAAAGTCTACGTCTCCCGTCTGCGGCAAAAGGAAAATGCTCTGGAAAGTCTTGACCGCTTCCTGAGTCTCTGTGCCATAGACGCCGTCTGCCCGTACCCTGGGAAGTGCCGGAAAATTCTCAGAGATCCGGTTGAGCTGCAGCTGGATCGTCCGCACATCCTCCCCTGCAGACCCTACTGTCAGCGTCTCCCCACCAAAAGACATGGGCACACCTTCTACTTTTTCCGCCGGTGCAAGGTAGATATCAGAACCATAGTACCGTCTCAAAATGCTGATCGCATCCCAGCCCTGCTCTCCCAAGGCCTGAGAACCCCACTGAGACAACCCGTTGCACTGGGTCTGCCGGCCGTCACAGTATTGGGTCAGCAGCGGCTGCCCGGCTCCCTCTCGGGTGATGTATGTATTAAAAAGATCATCCACCACCACAGATATTTCCTCAAATATCGTTCGTCCCGGTACAAAGGATTGGTCATATGCTGTGGAATTGGTAATAGTAAAGTCATATCCCTTTCCACGGTACCACTCTGTATATACCCGGTTCAGTGTAAAGGAAATGATGGCCAGGACATTGGCCTTGATGGTCTCCCGCGCCCATGTGGCATAAATCTCGCTGCAGGCCACATTTTTGATGTAGTCCCGGAACAATACCCATTCATTGGGAACACCCTGATCGCTGGGTTTTCCCAGATGGACGATGATGTACTCCGGAATCACCGGCTTGGGAAGTACCACCAATCCATCAGCGTCCGGCAGAGGCTTCACCTCATCTTCCGGGATCTTCGGCGGAAAATCCCCCCACAGCGTATGGGGAGAGATATAACGATTCTGTACGTTGATACCGCCTGCTGTGGCAGGAGTAAGCGCCGCCGGCTGGAGTGCCAGGCCGCTTGGCAGCAGCTGTACGCCGCCGATATGTAAGGTCTTGAAGCCCTCCGCAAATACGGTTACCGAGTACGATGCATAGGGCTTTGGCTCACCGGCGTTGACGGAGTATTCCAGCGGCGGAGTTGGCAGATCTACCGGCTCTGTCTGTCCGGAAGAATTTGTTGTCAGTTCCTGAAGCACCGTTCCATCCGTCGGATCGCTGATCCGTACCCTGGCCCCGCTGATAGGCACCACCGGACTTTCTGTCGTTACCTTTACCTGTAAAAATCCCTGTCCTGTATAAGCTGGATTCATAAGGCCAGCCCTCCTTTCCGTATACTATTCTATGCGGAGAATGTTAAATAGCACCTGCCGCTGAATATGGATCGGGAGCCGAACTATGGAATACATTGTCAAATACAACGGAGACATCCTCTCCCTTGGCTATCCTACGGAACTGCTGGGGCACCAATACGCTATTCTGGAGCTGGAGCCCGATGAAGTTTCAGAACTGTTGGAATACCCACAGATTGAATACTTTGAACCGTCCGAAGGGCTCTCTCCCTTTTTGCAGGCAGGTCTGGACAGCGCCTGTATCACTCCCATCAAACGGGATGAGGCTCTTGGCCTTACCGGAACCGGCGTAATGATCGGCTTCATCGATTCCGGCATCGACCTGACCCATCCCGAGTTCCTTACGGAAAACGGGGCCACCCGGGTGCTCTGGCTATGGGATATGACCATCCCTGGCTCCCCTCCCCTGGGATTTCGAAAAGGGACCGTCTATTCTACCAGAGAGATCGACGAGGGAAACACTGACAGCCGGGATGTGGTAGGACACGGCACCGCAGCGGCAGCCATTGCAGCAGGCCGCAGCGGCATTGCTCCGGGCGCTACTATCGTTGCTGTAAAATTGGGCAGCGGCAACAGCGCCACCAGCACCGACGTCATGCGGGGCATCAAATTTATTATGGACTGTGCCGCTCAGGAGGCCATGCCCTGTGTCATTAACCTCAGCTATGGTACCAATAAGGGCTCCCACCAAGGTCAATCTCTGTTTGAGACCTATATAGACACCATGGCTCAACAGGGACGCACCGTCATCGTATGCGCCTCCGGTAATGAGGGCGACAGCGGCCACCATTTTTCAGGGAAATTATCTTCTGGCAGCATTTTGGATGTAGAATTCACCGTATCAACGCCCAGAAGCAGTATTTTTCTCACTCTCTGGAAAAGTTTTGCCGACATCGCCCGGTTTGAAATGATCCTGCCCTCCGGCGCTTCCACCGGCCCCCTCTCTTCCGGCAGGGCACGTCAGTTTTCTTTCGGACCAGTACAGCTCTCCGCTGTATTCAATGGACCGACCCATTTTTCCACTGCCCAGGAAGTATACTATACATTAAGCGCACCCTCCGGACAGCTCAACGGACTTTGGAAGCTGCGCTGCTATGGAGACCGGATCGTAGAAGGCGGTTTCAATATCTGGCTCCCCACTGTGGAAGAGGTGGGCCGTGATACTGCTTTTCTCCTCCCCGACCCCAATCTGACCATTACCCTGCCCGCCACTGCCCGCCTGCCAATTTCTGTAGGCGGGTACCGATCTGGTACAGAAACGGCCAGCACATTCTCCGGACGAGGCGCCGCCCCCTGCCAGGGCCATGCTCTGCTGGATCTCTGCGCCCCTGCGGAGCAGATATATACTGCCAAAGCCGGCGGCGGATATGATACCTATTCCGGTACCAGTATGGCCGCGCCGTTCGTCTCCGGAAGCGCCGCGCTCCTTATGGAATGGGGGATCATCCAGCGAAATGACCCCTTTCTTTACGGGCAGAGGATCAAGGCCTTCTTGTGTGCCAATGCCGCCAGAAGCACCTTTCTGAACTATCCCGATCCTGTATGGGGATACGGAAAACTGAATCTATGTGCAGCGCTGGCGGACTTGGTCCGCCAGCGGGAAAGAGGTACGCTGTGAAATTGCCGTTGGAGATACAGGAATTCATCAATGCGCCGGATACTGTGGATTTTGTCACCCGGGCCACAGACGCTTTCTTTGACTTTGTCCGAGAAAGCGGAGAGGTTATTATTGGACAGATCCTATCCGGCCGGTACGTTCTGGGATACATTAAAGAGCAGAACTTCCCCCATCTGCAGGAAGCCCTTGGGGCCGCTTTTGTCAGCTCCGCCTCCGTAATCCTGGGACCTCTGGGCCGGCCGGATCTGGAAGCCGCCGGTATCATCCAGGTACATAACCAACCGTATCTGAATCTGAAGGGACGGGGCGTACTGCTGGGCTTTGTGGACACCGGCATCGATTATACTTTGCCGGTCTTTCGCTATGAAGACGGCGGCAGCAAGATCCTGTTTCTCTATGACCAGACAGCTGAAGGCGATCCTCCCAGAGGATTTTCTACGGGGGTGGAATATACTGTCCAGGATATCGACCAGGCTCTGGCTTCTGATGACCCTTTTAGCGTCGTGCCGCAAAAAGATGATACCGGCCACGGTACCTTTCTCGCCTCTGTGGCCGCCGGCCGGTCTCTGGATGGCTTTATCGGGGCTGCACCCGACGCAGAAATCATTGCGGTAAAATTGCGGAAGGCTCGGCCTTTCTACCGAAAGAAATACTGCGTCCCGCCCTGGCAGGATGAAGCCTATGAATCCAGCGCCATTATGGTGGGGGTAGAATACATTCTGAAAAAAGCCCAGGAACTGGACCGTCCCGTAGTGATCTGCCTGGGCATGGGATCAAATTTTGGCAGCCATGACGGGTTCAGTGTTTTTGAAGAATATCTGGAAAGTGTGTCAATCCAAAAAGGGATCTGTCTCTGCGCTGCCGCTGGAAATGAGAGCCAGGCCCGCCACCACTGTCAGGGAACGCTCCTGGCCGGAGAAAGTTCCCCCGTTGACATCAAGGTCGGTGAGCAGGCCGGCGATGTATATTTGGCCATCTGGAATACCATCTCCGACCGCTTTTCCGTTTCTGTCCGCTCCCCTTCCGGTGAATTGGTCGGCAGAATCCCTGCCAGAAGCGGCAATATGACGGAAGTAAAGCTAATCCTGGAGCGAACAAAAGTCCAGGTAGAATACCACTTCCCTGTAGAAGGCAGCGGCGGTCAGCTGACTATCGTTCGTATTCTGGACGCAACGCCTGGGATCTGGACAGTCACCCTATATGGCGATATCGTATTAAATGGAGGATATCACGCCTGGCTCCCTATGACCGGTTTTGTTTCTCCAACCGTAGAATTTCTGTCAGCCTCTCCCGATTATACCATCACAGTACCTGCCACCACTGCCGGACCGATCTGCTGCGGAGCCTATAACAGCGCCAACCAGAGCATCTATCCCCGTTCCTCCCGAGGTCCCTCCAGGCTGTCACAGATGCTCCCGGATTTGGTGGCACCGGGTGTATCAGTAAGTGGGTATTATCCCTATGGCTATGGTACGATGACCGGAACCAGCGCTGCAACCGCTGTTCTTTCAGGTGCATGTGCACTACTGCTGCAGTGGGGAATCGTTGAGGAAAATGACCCTGCCATGAGTACTTATCAGATCCGGGCATACCTGATCAGAGGCTGTTTGAGGAGCCCCGCCATGATGTACCCCAATGTCCAATGGGGATACGGTGCCGTCCAATTGATGCAGACTTTCCATCTCATGAGAGAGCTTTAAATAAGCACCTGCTTCCGTCGAAAGCCCTATATTGGCTTTCGACGGAAACAGATGCCACAAGAAATCTTCTACTTGACAGAATGCTTTGGAAACACTATAATAGTAAAGCCATCCGGGTGTAGCGCAGTTGGTAGCGCGCATGGTTCGGGTCCATGAGGCCGTGGGTTCAAATCCCGCCACTCGGACCATGCGGAGTATCATTAAAGGATCTGAAAAGGTCTGTTGATGATACTCCGCATTTTTTATTTCCAAATCTACATAGCGATCTGTGCGGGGGCGTAGCTTAATGCTACGCCTTTTCTCGTTTCCAAAAGAATGTCCCGCTCGGGGATCTTCCGGCGATCCGGCACCTCAAAAGCACCGATGCAGTTGTAGTGGATCGTCACCCGCTGATTGGTAACGCCGTCCTCTTTGACCGCCGGATAAACCTCGATGTACTGAATGAGCTCGGCAACCATGCGCTTGGTGATGGTAGTGGCGTCGGTGTAGCGGCGCACCGTTTCCAAGAAGGTGTCCACATCCATCCGCTTATCTTCCAGCTTTTTCAGTTCCAGACGAAGCGCCTTGATTTTCTTGGCGTTTTCGCCCTGCTCCTGCTCATACCGCTTGGACATTTTGGCAAACCGGGCATCGTCGATCTTGCCGGACACATTGTCCTCATAGAGCCGTTCAAAGAGCATATCCAGCTCCCTATCCCGGGCCAGCAGCCCGTCCAGCTCCCGCTTCTTGCGTACCCGGTCATTTTCCGCCACCTTTGCCGAGCGACCCACCATCGCCTTGATAAAGTCGTTTTCGTATTCGTTAGCAAAGCAGGCCAGACGGTGTACCTCATAGAGCACAACCTGCTCCAAGAAGTCCAGCCGAATATAGTGGGTAGACGAACATTTGCGGAGTCCGGAATTGTGGTTGCGGCAACTGAAAAACTTGATGTCGTGGTTGCCTTGGTTAAAATGGAAGTTCAGATTGCCGCCACACTCCGGGCATTTCAGATATCCGCAAAAGGCGCTGGACTCCTGCGTGACGGTAGGCCGTCTGCGCCGGGAAGCTTGCAGGCTTTGTACCTTTTCCCAAGTCACACGGTCAATGATGGGCTCATGGACATTGAGGAAGATTGCCCGGTTTTCCTCCGGGTTTTCAATCCGGCGCTTCATCTTGTAGGACTTAGAGTAGGTTTTGAAGTTGATCACATCGCCGCAGTATTCCTGTAAGGTGAGGATTTTCTTGACGGTGGTGTGGTTCCACTTGGTAGGCTCCAGCGTGCTTTTAGAGCCGCCCTTGCTGAACCCCTTGCTGGTTCGATAGGCCGAGGGGTTCAGCACCCCCATGTTTCCCAGCGCCGTGGCAATCTGCAAGGGGCCATTGCCCTCCAAGGCCAGACGGTAGATGCAGCGCACCA
Source organism: uncultured Eubacteriales bacterium (assembly GCA_900549475.1). GTDB lineage: Bacteria > Bacillota > Clostridia > Oscillospirales > Oscillospiraceae > Pelethomonas. Next base: position 549 of record UROF01000001.1, on the reverse strand, counting down.
CCTCGGCAGCCTCCGGGTCAATGACCCAAAAACGGGGATCGTCCGGGTTTTTCATGTAGCCATAGGGCGGCGGGGAAAGAGGAATCCCGGCGTTGCCTTTCATCTTGTTGACGATACGGCGCTTCTTGGAGATGTCCTTGGCGTAGTATTCATTCATAATGTTCTTAAACGGGGTGAAATCGTCCTCTCCCTCGTCGCTGTCCACGCCATCGGACACGGCCACCAGCCGTACATCGTGGAGCGGGAAAAATTCTTCGGTGAGCTTGCCCACCTCAATGTAATTGCGGCCCAGCCGGGAGAGGTCTTTCACGAACACCGCCGAGATGTACCCGGCCTCGATTGCGGCAATCATCTTCTGAAAGCCGGGGCGCTTCATGGTAGTGCCGGTAATACCGTCATCCACGAAAAAGATTGTGTCCGTGTAGCCCTTGTCCTTAGCGGCCTTCTGGAGAATTTTCTTTTGGTTCTGGATGCTGTTGGACTCGCTGTCCATATTATCGTCACGGCTCAGGCGGCAGTAGAGAGCGGCTGTGCCGGTAGAGATTTTCT